>CAVEWV010000063.1:0-16188 GCA_963619535.1 Acutalibacteraceae bacterium
CTTCACCGGCGAGTGCTCCGAGGTCGGCATGTACCTGTGCATGGCCCGCATCGCCTGCCGCGAGGGCTACCCCGAGGTCGCCGAGTACTGGAAGACGGCCGCCTTCGAGGAGGCTGAGCACGCCGCCAAGTTCGCCGAGCTTCTGGGCGAGGAGCTGGAGCCCCACATGACGGCCTCCACCAAGGCCAACCTGGCCTGGCGCGTCGACTGCGAGTTCGGCGCCACCGCCGGCAAGGTGGAGCTCGCCACCTGCGCCAAGAAGAACGGCCTGGACGCCATCCACGACACCGTCCACGAGATGGCCCGCGACGAGGCCCGTCACGGCAAGGCCCTCAAGGGCATGCTCGAGCGCTACTTTTAAGAGCAGCCGCACACCCGCTTTCCAAGTGGGCCCCGCAGCGTCACGCCGGCAATTTGACGAGGCGCTGCGGGGCCTTTGCATGCTTGGGGGCAGGACGCCTCGCAGGCCCTACTTGTCGAGCGCGACCTTCTCGAAGCGCCATCGCTGGTGGATGTCCGGGTACTTCTCGCGGTCCACCTCGCTCTCGAACATCGCGCGGGGCCGGCACCACACGCCGAACGGCGGGTAGAGCGCCTCGTACACCACAAGCTCCTCGTCGGTCTCGGTGTGACGCGCGAATGCGACGATCCGGTAGAGGTAGCGCTGGCTGCCATCTTCCACCGTCTCGCGCTTGAAGTTCTGCACGACGTCCCCGGGCTTGAAGTTCCTGTCTTGCGCGCATCCCATAGCTTCCTCCTGTCGTTTCAGGCTTTTCCGGTTCGCTTCGCTGCCTTCGTCGCGTGCGGGCCCGTTCAATATCGCTGCGTTTCTGCGGCTCTAATCTGGCGCGGGCCACGGGGCCGCGTGGTGTAAATTCTATCGCACCTGGTAGATTGCCTGTGCGAAATCCGGCTATGTGGTCTTGGCGAGCCGGGGCCCCAAACGTGCGTATTTTGAAACCAGCTCGGCCGAGGCGTCCCCACCCCCCCGCGTGCGCCCACCGCCCGGACACGACAGCGCCCGCCGGCTTTTGGGCCGACGGGCGCTGGCAGTTCGGTTAATCCCCGAGGTCGGGCTTGCGGGAACCCTTACTTGTGGTCCACCTCGGCGCCCTGGGCGAAGGCGGGAAGCTCGCACTCCTCGCCCTTGGACTTGGCGCACGCCGCCACGGTGCCGGAGAGCGCCACGAGCGCGATCACGTTGGGCAGCACCATGAGCTGGTTGAACATGTCGGCCAGCTCCCACACGAGGTCGTTGGAGAGCAGCGAGCCGGCGAAGATGAAGAGCAGCGCGATGACGGAGAACGCGGGCACGGCCTTCTTGCCGAACAGGTACACGACGTTGATCTTGGCGAAGAGGTTCCACGACAGGATGGTGGAGAAGGCGAAGAACAGCAGGCAGATGGCCACGAAGATGTTGCCGAGGTTGCCGCCCATGAGGCTAGCGAAGGCAAGCTGGGCCATGTTGGTCTTGTCGACGCCCTCGTAGAGGCCCTGGGCGAGCACGCCGTCGCCGGTGTAGAGGATGGTGATGACCACGAGCGCGGTGATGGAGACGACGACGATGGTGTCGATGAACACGCCGATCATGGCGACGACGCCCTGCTCGTGGGGATTCTTCACGTTGGCCATGGCGTGGGCGTGGGGCGTGGAGCCCATGCCGGCCTCGTTGGAGAACAGGCCGCGCTTGGCGCCCTGGGAGATGGCCGCGATCAGGCCGAAGGTCACGCCGCCCACCTCAGCCTGCGGGTTGAAGGCGCACTCGAAGATGAGGCCGAAGGCGGCGGGAACCTGCCCGGCGTGGGAGATGAGCACGGCCAGGCCGCCGATGATGTAGATGATCGCCATGAAGGGCACGACCTTCTCGGTGACGGAGGCCAGGCGCTGCACGCCGCCCAGGAAGATGAAGCCGGCGACGGCGGCCACGATCAGGCCGATGATCCACGTGGGGATGGAGAACGCGGTGGAGCAGGTGGAGGCGATGGAGTTGGACTGCACCATGCAGCCCATGAAGCCCAGGGCCAGGATGATGGCGACCGAGAAGAAGCCGGCAAGGAAGGTGCCGAACTTGCCGTGGAAGGCCGTCTTGATGTAGTAGACGGGGCCGCCGTGCACGGTGCCGTCGGCGTCGACCTTGCGGGTCTTCTGGGCCAGCACCGCCTCGGCGTAGTTGGTGGACATGCCCAGGATGGCGATGAGCCACATCCAGAAGATGGCGCCCGGGCCGCCCACGAGGATGGCGCCGCAGGCGCCCACGATGTTGCCGGTGCCCACCTGGGCGGCGATGGCGGTGGCCAGGGCCTGGAAGGAGCTCATGCCCGACTCATGCTTGCCGCCGTTGAGCGAGAAGTTGCCGAAGACGCGGCGCATGCCCTCGCCGAAGCAGCGGAACTGCACGGCGCGGGTGCGCACGGTGAAGAACAGGCCCGCTCCGATGAGCAGGATGATCAACACATAGTTTGACAGATAGGAGTTGATGGTCTGTACGACCTCGAGCAGTGCTTGTTCCACGGGTAGATCCTTTCCAAGTCGTTACACTCTTAACGGCTGGAGAAGGACGTTGGTCGGCTTGCCGCGAAGGATGCACCAGTGCCAGCAATAGGGGGCACCCATCCTTTGTACGCGCACCGCCTCTGTCCGTTTGCCTGAGAGTTTCGGCCTACCACCTGGTACGACCTTGCCCCTTCGGCACTCACTTAAGAGTTCTCCAGAGGTTTCTCCGCCTGCGGTTTGGCCGTGGAGCCATTCCGCAGACATCAACGAAAGCACAGCGCGGATTATGAACACAGTGACACGCGCATTGCAAGAGGGTTACGCGGCGAATATGCGACATGTCATGAGTTTGAAACAATCAGACATATACCGGACACATTGTGCGTGCCTGTGGCGAAGGGCCGGCAGGGCGGGCGTTCTGCGCGTGCACGTGCCGACGCACCGCGCGCACAAAAAAGGGCGCCTCGCCAGCTCCGGCTGGTCTGGGGCGCCCTCGATGTCTTACGGCGGAGCGTTTCGCGCCCACCTCGCCCGGCTCGCTATTTCCTGGGCAGCTTGTCCTGCCAGCCTTGGAGGTTCTCTAGCGCGGCCTTCAGCGTGTCGTCGGACTTGGCGAAGTGGAAGCGTATGTAGCGCGTCTCGGGCTCGCGGAAGAAGCAGCTGCCCGGCACGCCGGCCACCTTGGCGTATCGGGCCAGGTCGCAGGCGAATTCCTCGTCGTCGGCATAGCCGGCCTCGGAGATGTCGCACATCACGTAGTAGGCGCCCTGGGGCTCGGTGAACTTCATGCCGAGGTCGGCCAGGCCCGAGCAGAACAGCTCGCGCTTGTGCGTGTACTCGGCCGTGAGCTGCTCATAGTAGGAGTCGGGCATGAGCAGGCCCACGGTGGCCGCCTCCATGAGGGGGGCGGGCGCGCCCACGGTGAGGAAGTCGTGCACCTTCTTGGCCACCTCCACCACTTCGGCGGGCGCGATGATGTAGCCCAGGCGCCAGCCGGTGATGGAGTAGGTCTTGGAGAGCGACCCGCAGGAGATGGTGCGCTCCTGCATGCCCGGCAGGCTCGCGAAGTAGACGTGCTTGTTGGGGGCGTACACGATGTGCTCGTACACCTCGTCGGTGATGACCCACACGTCGTACTTGGCGGCCAGGCGCGCGATCGTCTCGAGCTCGGGCATGGTGAAGACGCGCCCGCAGGGGTTGGAGGGGTTGCACAGGATGAGGGCCTTCACGCGCGGCTGCGCCATGGCGGCCTCGAGCGCGGCCTCCTCGAAGGTGAACGCCGGGGGCACGAGCGGCACGTAGACGGGCTCGGCCTGGCACAAGATGGCGTCGGCGCCGTAGTTCTCGTAGAAGGGCGAGAACACCACGACCTTGTCGCCGGGGTCGCACACGGTGTGCACCGCGCACATCATGGCCTCGGTGCCGCCACAGGTCACCACGATGTTCTTGTCGGGGTCGATGTCGATGCCCATGAAGCGGCGCTGCTTGGCGGCGAGCGCCTCGCGGAAGTTCTGCGCGCCCCAGGTGAGCGCGTACTGGTGCGGTCCCTCATAGGCCACCTGCGCCAGGCGGTCGAGCAGCTCGCGGGGCGGGTCGAAGTCGGGGAAGCCCTGGGACAGGTTCACCGCGCCGTGCTTGAGCGCCACGCGCGTCATGCGGCGGATGACCGAGTCGGTGAAGCCTTCGGTGGACTTGCTGAGAGCTTTCATGGGAAGTGCCGGTCCTTTCAAGACGGGCGCCCGCAGGGCGCGGAAGAGTCGGGATGGGGGAGGGGTCGCCGCGCTGGCCGGCTGCGTCAGTCGGCCGAGGCCGGCCGCGCCCCTAGCGGGTCCATTGGGCGCGGATGCGCTCCCACGTGGCGTCGCGCCCCGCCACGACGCGGGCGACGTCCTCATCGTCAAGCGCGCGGAAGCGCGACTGTCGGCGCAGGTAGTGGGCCACGTCGCTGAACTGCGTGGGGTTGCGGTTGAGCTTGAACGCGCCTCCTGCCACCCCGCTCACAGCGGGGCCCTCGTACTCGGCGAGATACCACAGACCGCAGTCCACAACCTCCTTGGCGACCTCGATCGTCTCGTCGCTGGCATGGCCCCAGCCGGTGGGGCACGGCGCGATGACGTGGATGAACTTCGTCCCGCGGATGCGCGAGGCCTTCTCCACCTTGGCGGTGAAGTCGTTGAGGTAGCCCACGCTTGCCGTGGCGGCATAGGGCAGCCCATGGGCGCACACGATCTCGAAGACGTTCTTCTTCTGCGTGAGGCAGCCGTGGTCGTGCCTGCCGGCGGGCGTGGTGGTGGTGCGGGCGCCGAAGGGCGTCAGGCCGCTCTTCTGGATGCCCGTGTTCATATAGGCCTCGTTGTCGTAGCAGATATAGATGATGTCCTCGTTGCGGTCGATGGCGCCGGAGAGGGCCTGGATGCCGATGTCGGCCGTGCCCCCGTCGCCGGCGAATCCCACGACGTTGTACGAGTCCGGGTCCTCGCCTTGTGCCTCGAGTCCCGCCCGGATGCCCGTGAGCACCGAGGCCGTCGCCGCAAACGGCGTGATGAAGGCGTTGTTGGCGAAGCACAGCTGGGGGAAGTTGAAGCCCACGGCGCTCATGCAGCCGGCGGGCAGCGCGCAGATCGTGCGGGGGCCGAGCACCTTGAGCGCCTGGCGCACCACGAGCGACCCCGCGCAGCCCGCGCAGGCCTTGTGGCCGTAGAAGTACTCGTCGTCGGTGATGGTGCGTGCGTTCACGGTCATGGCCGCTACCTGCCCTTCTCTGCCTGCGCGGCCTGACGGCCCAGCTCGTCGGCCATGGAGTCGATGCCGAGGAACTGCACGCGCTCGGCGGCCCGGCTCGCGGTGTAGGTGAGCGTCTTGAACGCGCCCTGTATCTGGGCGGGCGTGATGTCGGCCCCGCCCAGGCCGCCGATGAAGTTCGTGGTGGGCACCCGCGCGCCTTGCTGGAACAGCGCCGAGTTCACGTTCGTGAAGACCGTGCCCTCCGCGCCGAACGACACGTCCTTCTCCAGGACGCCCACGGCGCGGGCGTGCGCCAGGCTCAAGGCGAGCGTGCGCGCGTCAAGCGGGCGCAGGTAGCGGATGCGCAGCAGGCCGGCCGCCATGCCCTGCTCGCGCAGGCGGTCGATCTCTTGGCGCACGAGGCCCGCGACGCTGCCGAGCGTCACCATGATGTAGTCGGCGTCTTCGCAGCGATATTCCTCAAAGGCGCCGCTGTAGCGCCTGCCGCACGTGCGCGCGAACTCGTCCTCCACCTCGTCGAGCACGTCGAGGGCGCCGAGCATGTCCTTGTGCTCGTGATACTTGTAGTAGGCGTTGTACTCGGGTCCCGCCGAGTAGCCCATGTTGACGGGATGGTCGAAGTCGAACTTGTTCGTCGTGGCGTAGGGCGGCAGGAAGGCGTCTGCCTGCTCGGGGGAGGGAACGTCCACCGTCTCGTAGGTGTGCGTGAGCGCAAAGCCGTCGAGGTTCACCATGACGGGCGTCATGACGCGGGGGTCCTCCGCCAGGCGATACGCCATGAGGGCCATGTCGAGCGCCTCCTGGTTGTCCTGCGCGTAGCACTGGATCCAGCCGTGGTCGAGAAGCGACAGGGAGTCGCGCTGGTCGCCGTAGATGTTCCAGGGAAGTGCCGTCGAGCGGTTGGCGTTCATCATGACGATGGGGAAGCGCCCGCCGGCCGCGTAGGTGAGCACCTCGGCCATGTAGAGCAGGCCTTGGCTCGAGGTGGCCGTAAAGGCCCGTGCGCCTGTGGCCGAGGCGCCCATGGCGCAGCACAGCGCCGAGTGCTCGCTTTCCACGTGCACGTACCGGGCGTCGAGCGTGCCCTCCTCCACCATCTCGGAGAGGCGCTCCACCACGACGGTCTGCGGGGTGATGGGATAGGCGCTGACCACCTGGGGGCGCGCCAGGCGCACGCCCTCGGCAAACGCCTCGTCGCCGGACAAGAATCGCTTCATCGCGCGTCCTTTCGAGATGCGCCGTGCTCGGGCGCCATGTGGATGGCCCCGCAGCGGCATGCCTTGGCGCAGATGCCGCAGCCCTTGCAGAAATCGTAGTCCACCGCCAGCGTCACGCCGCCGCGCGCGGCCTCGTCGGCCACCTTGTAGATGGTGCCGTCGGGGCACTGCATATAGCACAGAAGGCAGCGCGTGCAGGCGGCCGCGTCGAGCACGGGCCGCGCCGAGCGCCAGCCCGCGTTCTTTGAGACGAGGTGACCTGCCTCGTAGCAGGTGGTGTGGGCGAACTGGGCCGGGTCGAGGGGCGCGGTGTGCGCGCAAATCCCCGGGATGATGCGTGCGGAGCCGTTCGCAGCCAGGCGCGTGCGCGCGGTGCGGGGCTCAGATGCGTCTACGCCGGTTCGGGGCGCAGCGTCGGCGGCCGCGCGTTGTGCGGTGGTGCCGGCCGGGACGGGTGCGGGGGTACCTTCTTGCAAGCTCGAGCATGCGGGAGCCGCATCCGCGATCTCCGTCTCGTGACCCTGGTTTGCCCACGTCCCGCTCGTCTGGAGCACGCGCTCGACCACGGCGAGGTTCCTTGCGTGCAGCTTCTCGGGCATGTACTGGCGGATGGCCTCGCATACATCCTCGGCGCGCACCGCGTCGCACAGCGCCGCCAGCGCCCCCAGGAACACGGTGTTGGGGATGGCGCGGCCCAGCATCTCGGTCGAGATGCCGTCGGCGTCAAGGGCGACGATTCGCGCATCGTCCCAGGCACGCGCGCTGTTCAGCAGCACGCGCCCGCCGGGCTTGAGCTCATCCTTCCAGCCGGGTCCCAGCAGCGTCTCGTCGAGGTAGACCACGTAGTCGGCCCTGCTCGAGGCGCCGCGGTCGCCGATGGGGCGCTCGTCGAGCTTGGTGAACGCGCGCATGGGCGCGCCCCGGCGTTCCGGGCCGAACGACGGGAAGGCCAGGGCATGGCGGCCCGGCTCCATGGAGCACGCCGCGCCCAGCAGGCGGGCCGCCGTGAAGGCGCCCTGGCCCCCGCGGCCGTGCCAGAGAATCTCGATCATAAGGCTCCCTCTACCTCGTGCCTTTGCAGCAGGAAAGGCGGGGCCGTGCGCTGGAGCGCGATGACCCCGCCTCAGGTATGACAATCTTAACCGCATGGGCGCGACGGCCCGTTTTCGCCCGGCGTCGCCCACACTATTTATGCCGCCCGTGAACGCGCGGCCGCCCAGCGCCGCGGCCAGCTCGCAGGGCGCTTACTTCGTGCGCTCGTCGATGAAGCGGGACGCCTTGTGCTCGCTCGAGACGTTGAGCTTGCCCTCGTCGAACACGAGCACCTTGGCGGGGCGCACGCCGGTGTGGGTCTTGAGGGCGTTCTCCACGCGCAGGGCGATCTGGTCGTGGGAGTCCTCGACGCCGTAGGCGCGCTCCACGCTCACCTCGTAGCGGGTGGTGAAGTTCTCGGTGTACACGCGGATGCGGTACTCGCCGGTCAGGCCCTTCTCGGCGCGCACGACGTACTCCACGTCGGTGGGGAAGACGTTGACGGCGCCCACGATGAACATCTCGTCCTTGCGGCCCTGGATGTGGATGCGGGCCAGCGTGCGGCCGCAGCTGCACGTGTCGGTGGAGACGTAGCCGATGTCGCCGGAGCGGAAGCGGATCATGGGGCGGGCCTTCTTGGAGAGCGTGGTGTACACCAGCTCGCCGCGCTCGCCGGGCTTCAGCACCTCGCCCGTGACGGGGTCGACGGTCTCCACGAGGATCTGGTCCTCCACGATGTGCAGGCCGTCTTTGGCCTCGCACATGGCCGCGCACGCACCGTAGATGTCGGACAGGCCGAAGAAGTCCACGAGCTTGGCGTCCCAGAGGTCCTCGATGGCCTTGCGGGTCGTGGCGATGGAGCCGCCCGGCTCACCTGCGACGATGATGGTGTGGATGTTGAAGTCGCGCTTGGGGTCGAGGCCCTTCTCGAGGGCCTTGTTGCCCAGCTGCCAGGCGTAGGACGGGCTCGTCCAGATGATGGTGGGCTTGTAGCGCTGCAGCACGAACAGCAGGCGGTCGGAGGGCACGGCGCCCACCCAGATGGCCGTGGCGCCCAGGTTCTGCGCGCCGATGACGTCGGGGCCGCCCACGTACAGGGCGAAGTTGAGGCCGTGGACGTAGCGGTCGGTGGGGCGCATGCCGGCCTGCCAGAACAGGCGCGCCTCGGTGTCCTGCCACAGGTCGAAGTCCTCTTGGGTGAAGGGGCTCATCGTGGGGACGCCCGTCGAGCCCGAGCTCGTCGCCATGAAGACGACGTCCTCCTCGGGCACGGCGCACAGCTCGCCGAAGAAGGAGCCGACGCCCTGCGTCTCGCGTTCGGTTTTCTTGTCGATGAAGGGGAAGCGCTCGATGTCCGCGAGGGTCTTCACGTCCTCGGGGCCCACGCCGGCCTCATCCCAGGCGCGCTTGTAGTAGGGGGCGTTGTCATAGGCCCAGCGCACCATGTCCTGCAGGCGGGTGAGCTGGAGGTTCTCGAGCTCGGGGCGCGGCATGCACTCGATCTCGGGGTCGTAGTACTTCTGGTCGTAGGGCAGCTTCTTCTTTGCCATGGCGAGCGCGTCTCCTTTGCGTCAATCGAAAACTTGGGGCCGCACACCGTTTGTATGCGCAAGACCCCTTGCCTGGGCGAAAGTGAGAACGTATGCTATCCAGTTTTGCGCCGTGTGCGCCCTACGCGTTCTTGCTCTCTGGTTATCGAGAAAAGCGAATGCCGGGAACACCCGCCCCCTGGAGGCGCTCGTCCCGGTCGAATGCGCCCGGCCGGGCCCTCGCATCCCGTCGGGCCGGGCGCCCGCGAGCCTCTACTCGTTCATCGAGCCTGTGCGGTAGCCGTCCATGTCCAGACTCACATGCGCGAATCCCAGCTCGTGCAGGCGCGCCGCCCCGCCGTCTTGCAGGAAGGCGAACGCCTCGGCCAGCTTGTCGGGCGTGACCTCCACGCGGGCCATCGCGCCCTTGTCGTGCATGCGCACGCGCACCTGCCGAAAGCCCGCGTCTATCATGAGCTGCTCGGCCTTGTCCACGCGCTCCAGCAGGGGGTTCGAGATGAGCTCGCCGTACACGAAACGGCTGGCCAGGCATGCAAACGAGGGCTTGTCCCACGTGGGAAGGCCCAGCTCGCGCGAGATGTCGCGGATGTCCTGCTTGGTGAGGCCGGCCTCAAGCAGGGGGCTGAGCACCCCGGCCTCCTTCACCGCGGCAGACCCGGGGCGATAGTCGGACAGGTCGGTCACGTTGGAGCCCTCGGCGCAGGCGATGTGCTCGCCGGCCTCGATGAGGCCCAGCTCGCGGGCCTTGGCGTCGGCCGTCTCCTTGAGGTGGCCGAAGAGGTCGCGCTTGCACAGGTAGCAGCGGTTCTTGGGGTTGTGCGCGAAGCCCTCCACGCTTTCGGCGTCGTGGGCGATGAGCACCTGCTCGATGCCATGCCGGCGGCAGAAGGCCACGGCCTCGTTGGTCTCGCGGGCAGGGTAGAGCGCGTTGGTCTCGGTGAAGGCGATGACGCGTCCGGGCAGCTCCTGGGCGGCCACGTACAGCAGCAGCGTGGAGTCAACCCCGCCCGAGAAGCTCACGGCCAGTGCCCCCAAGCTGCGCAGATGCGTGCGCAGCGCCTCAAGCTTGACGTGCTGCTCGGCGCTCGCGGCGAAGTCTCCCATGGTCTGCTCCCATCTCCCTTTCGTGCTTCCTGGCGCAAAAGGGTAGCGTATTTATGCGTCTGCCTGCCTGTCCGTCAAATCGGCGCAAAAATCTGCAATAATTCGTCAGTTTCGGATTGCTTGTACCGACACCTACATTCGTTTAGGAGCCTTACCTATGGCACTCACCGCAAAGCAGCGCAAGCAGCTGCGCAGCATGGTCCACACCATGGAGCCCGTCCTCATCGTGGGCAAGTCCAACATCAACGAGGGCCTCATCGCCCAGGCCAACGAGGCCCTCGAGGCCCGCGAGCTCATCAAGTGCTCCGTGCTCGACAACTCCGACCTCACGGCCCGCCAGGCCTGCGACGACCTGTGCGCGCGCACCGGCGCCGAGCCCGTGCAGGTCATCGGCCGCAAGTTCTCGATCTACCGTCCCACGCACCGCAAGGACGTCAAGAAGATCGAGCTCGACTAGACCCGCGCTTGTGCCGGGCGGCCCGGGGTCGGTGCCGCCCGGCAGCGTCGCACAGACGAGCGCATGGGGGAGAGCCCCGAGCCATTCGCGAAGGCGGGCGCCCCTCGCGCCCGCCCCCTCTAAGGAGCGAGCATGAAGGAAGAGCGCGCAGAGTACATCCAGGCCATCCGCGACCTCGACGGCGACGCGCAGGGAAGGCGCGAGGCCCTTGAGGCCGTGGCCGCATCCGACATCTGGGTGCACGGCTCGCCTGCGCGCTTCCCCTACGTGCCCTACCTCTTCAACAAGGCCGACGTGGACTTCCTGCAGGACACCTGCACGCAGATTCACACGATTCTGTCCAAGGTCATCCGCCGCTATGTGGAGGACCCCGGCTACCGCGGCCTCTTCTGCTTCCCGCCCGAGGTGGAGCGGCTCATCCTGCTTCCCTGCGGCTACGACGAGATGCTGCCCATGGGCCGCTTCGACCTGTTCCTGAGCGAGGACGACCTCTCCTTCAAGTTCTGCGAGTTCAACACCGACGGCTCGGGTGCCATGTCGCGCGACCTGGTGCTGGCCCAGGCGCTTGAGCGCACGCCGGCCTTCGCGCGCTTTGCCGCCCACCACAAGGTGGAGCGCTTCGAGCTGTTCGACAGCTGGGTCGAGGCCTTCATGCAGGTGTACCGCTCCGACCGCTTCGCCAGCGCCGAGGTGCCCAACGTCTGCGTGACCGACTTCGCCGAGTCGGGCGTGTTCAGCGACTTCAACCGCTTCATCGCCGCCTTCGAGCGTGCGGGCATCCCGGCGCGCTTCGTTGACGTGCGCGCCTTCGAGTTCGACGGCGAGCGCCTCATCGACCCCTCCGACGGCACGCAGATCCACGCCATCTACCGCCGCAGCGTCACGAGCGAGATCCTGCAGCACCCCGGCGAGTGCGACGCCCTCATCCGCGCCGTCGAGGCGGGCAAGGTCTGCCTCATCGGCCATTTCCGCACCACGGTGGTGCACTCCAAGATGGTCAACGTCGCTCTCTTCGACGAGCGCACCCGCGCCTTCCTCACGCCCGAGGAGTGCGCCTTCATCGACCGCACGGTGCCTCGCACCTACCGCCTGCGCACCGACAACCCCGCGCTCGACCTGGCCGACGTGCTCGGGCGCAAGGACGCCTGGATCGTGAAGCCCGAGGACGACTACGGCGCCCACGGCGTCTACCCGGGCGTGGACTTTGAGCAGCAGGCCTGGGAGCGCACCGTGCGCGACAACCTCGACGCCGGCTACATCGCCCAGGAGTTCTATCAGCCCGCCCGTGTGGACGTGGTCCTGCCTGAGCCCGACCCCGCAGGCGAGGCCTGCCGGGTGGAGAGCTGGCAGTCGATGCCGGGGTTCTACCAGTACAACGGCCGCGTCGCCGGGCTGTACTGCCGCCTGGGCCAGGAGGGCGTCATCGCGCTCGACCACGGCGGCCTGTGCTCGTGCAGCTTCAAGGTGGACTGCTAGGTGGCCAAAAAGCGCGGCAAGTCGTTCCCCGACAAGCTCGCCCGCCAGCTCAAGCAGAGCATGGGCGCCTGGTGGAGCGACGAGGGCATCCAGGCCATCAACCAGATAGCGCTGCAAGGCGAGCTGCCCGCGCTTGACGGCGTGGACTTCTCGGGCCTGGTGCTGCGCCCCTGCCTCACCTTCCAGCACGAGATGGCCGTGCGTGACTTCGACGAGCAGGGCAAGGATTTCGACGACCTGTCGCCGTTCGTCTACCCCGAGCTCATGCGCGCCTGGGAGCACTACAGCGTGTGCGTGGAGTTCTCCGAGGGCGCCTCGTCGGTGGCGTTCGACTCCGAGCCGGGCTACATCCAGGGCGTGCCGCTCGCGCCCCTGCAGGAGCTCTTCCCGGGATGCGTGGCGCTCGACGTGCGCAAGCTCGGGGTGTCGCTCTACAACATCGCGGTCGACGTGGTGTTCGTCTACCCCTCCTACAACGCCCTGGCCGGCCACGTGGCACTCATGTTCGTGGGCGTCAACCAGAGCCTGGGCTTCACCTTCGCCTACGAGGCGCGCCTGGTGCTCAAGGGCGCCACGTTCGGCGACGCCGCCCGCGAGACGAACCGCGTGCTCGACGAGGAGCGCTCGCTGTGCCTGGGCGGCCTTGCAGCCGAGCCCTCCGAGGAGTTCTTCTCGGCGCTCGACTCCGAGCCCGAGCTGTTCGCCGTGACCTGGCGCCTCCTGGCCGTGCTGTGCTCCGACCGCGTGGAGCTGGTGCGCCAGAGCTGGGGCCGCGGCGAGACCCTCAAGGTGCGTCCCGCCAAGCCCGAGAGCCAGCAGGTGGTGCAGGGCGTGCGTGTGGAGGATGCCGAGGGCGGCGCGGGCGGCGAGGATGCCGCTGGGGGCGCGGGCGGCGAGCCTGGCGCCTGTGCGGGCGCAGGGGAGCGAGCGGATGCCCCTGTCATGCAGGGGGAGGGCACCTCGGCAGGCGTGGCGGAGCCCAGCGCCGTGCCGGGCGGCTCGATGTCGGCCGAGGCGGCAGGGCCCGATGGCGGCGCGCGCGAATCTGCCGACGGTATGGCCTCGCTTGGCGAGGAGGCGGACGCTTCCTGTGTGCGCACCGGGCTGGGTGGGACCGACGCCTCGCCGGCGCCTGAAGTTGACGCGCCGGGCGAGCCCTCGGCCAGCGAGGCGTGCGACCCGGACACGGCGGCCCTTGAGCTCGAGTTGTTGCGCGAGGAGGTCGAGCGCCTGCGTGCCGAGCTCGAGTCGCAGAAGGCCGCCGCCGCATATCGCGAGGGACAGCTCGCGCAGCAGGCCGCTGAGTTGCGCGAACAGGCGACGGCATTCAAGGCGCGCGCCGCCCTCATGGAGACCATGAACCTCCCCGAGACGCCCCTGGAGGCGCTCCAGCTCGCCGAGCGCGCCTTCCCCGATCGCATCATCGTGCTGCCCCGCGCCCGCAAGAGCGCCGAGGAGTTCGTGAAGGGCGACCCCGGTGAGGTGTGGGCCGTGCTGCGCTCCGTCGCCGTGACCCTGCACAGCCTGCTGTTCTGCGAGCGCGAGCGCGGCTTGGCGAACGCATTCCGCGACCGCACCGGCTACGAGCTGGCCCTGCGCGACGCCAAGGGCGCCAACCGCAACGCTGCCCAGAAGGCCGAGCGCATGGTGATGTACGAGGGCACCCAGCGCGATGCCACCATGCATATCAAGGGCCGCGGCGCCCGCAAGGGCGAGAGCCTGCGCGTGCACTTCTTCGTGGACTACGACAAGCGCAAGATCGTCATCGTCCACTGCGGCGAGCATCTCACCACCGACCGCACCTCCAGCCTGTAGGGCTGCCGTCCCAGCGTGCCACGCTGCGGCGAGGTGGGCTCTGGCTGCCTGGGCTGGCCCGGGTTGGCAGCGGAGTCGTGAAGCGGCGGCCGCGGCGAGGTGGGTTCTGACTTACCAGTTAGATCGACACTGCGCCAAAACCCCAGTCGATGCACCCCGCGAGCTTGAGCCCGATAAAGAGCGGCCTGAGCAGGGTGAGGAAGCCGGGGCCGCGATGGGCGGGGTTGTCGCTTTTAGCCATTTCAAGCTCCTTACGTTGTCTTTGGCTGCTTCTCATCGAGGCGCCGGGTCTCGGTTTCCAGAGCCAGAATCTGATGTTCTTCCATTGAATCGACAGGTGGTTTGCCTTAAGATTGATATCGACGCCTAGGTGCCACTCAGGTTTTTGAGAGGTGCTTAAGCGTCGTTTTTGTATAAGGCGATTTTTCCGCCAGCACCAATCACCAGCACTTCGCTGGCGTAGGACTGCCTCATTTCAGACTTAACCTTAGCCGCAAACCGCCGGGATTTGATATCTATATCCGGCAGGCAATACCTGACATTGAGGACAACTGTTTGATTGCCTGGTGAGACAACGATTAAGCCGGCATGCCTCAATTGTGTAGGGCTTTTACCTGCCCTGTTGTCACACCGGCGTTTTGGAAAAAACGACGTGTTCATCGTTTCCCTGGGTCGGCCTTTGGCAAGTTGCCATCTTGAGATGAAGGATGTCCGGCCCCGCTGGGCTTCTCGGCGACCTACTAGACGCCGCTCGTGGCTTGCAGGGATGCTTGCCGCGCTGCGCGGCTTGCCGTTTCGCCTCGTATCAGCTGGTCGCGCAAGGGCCGCGCAAACGAAAGGGCACCCGCCTCCTCTCTGGAGACAGGCGCCCTCAATACGCATGTGCTCAAAGCCGCCGACGATGCATGACCCCGGCGCTGTGCGCCACCTGCGGTTTAGACGAGCAGACCCTTGGTGTGGTCCACTGCGTGCTGGATGGCCTCGGCGGTGAAGCCGGAGTACTTCTTCACGCGGGAGAGGAGCTTGCCGCCCTGCATCTCCTGGTAGGCCACGCGGATGAGCTGGTAGCGGGTGGACGTGCTCTCCTCGTCGAGAGACAGGCACCCCTCCTTGGCCTCGTAGGGCCCCATGACCTGGACGATCTTGGGGTTGTACATGACGTGCACCTTGCCGTTGTCGTCGGAGTAGGCGATGATGGTCTTCTGGGCGCCGATCTGGTTGGCTGCAAGGCAGGCGCAGCTCTCGGAGAGGTGCTTCATGGTGTCGAGCAGGTCCTGCTCAACCTGGGCATCCTCGATGGTGGCCTGCTCGCACTCCTGGGCCAGGAACTCCTGGTCCTTGACGATCTCTTTGATCATGGGGTCTCCCTCATAGCGGACGAAACTACATGAGGCGATAGGGTAGCAGCTATAAAGCGCAATGGGCACAAGAGTAGGCAAGTGGACGAAGTTAGCGGAATTGTGTAGAAAATATCGTGATTAGGATGAATTGAGCATTCCCGTGGCCACAGCGCTTCCGGTGGTGCAATATATACAAGTCCTGCAGCGCAGGCACCTGATAACTTATTCCCCGATAGCTCAATGGTAGAGCACTCGGCTGTTAACCGAGTTGTTGCAGGTTCGAGCCCTGCTCGGGGAGCCACGTTAACTCCAACCCACCTCGTCAATCTGGCGAGGTGGGTTTTCTTTTATCCGCTTGCATCTTCCCACTGGTGTGAATCCCGGCGACATTTCGCATCGGGTGCACCGAGGGGCGACACGCCTCGCCGGGATCCTCTGATATCACCCCGTGTGGAAAGCGAGCCATTCGATTACAACGGCAACGAGGGAAACGATGAACAAGGCACTTTTCTAGAGCGCCGGTGCAACAACAAGGCAGGTAAATGCCCTGCGCAATTGAGACGGTCTGCTAAATCTTGTTTCCCTAGGTGACGCGTCTCGCCTGGATTATCAGATTTCGCCCGCGAAAACGATGGACCAGGCGCCCTATCTTCCAGCCCCTCCCGGCCTGGCGCCGAAAACTGACGCCCGGAGCCCTTGGCACGCCTTCTGCGCCCTGCCTCATTCGGTGTTGAGGGGATGGCTTGCCGGCGTCGAGGCCGAGGGCGGCTTTGCGGGCGGCGGCTTTCTCGCTCATGGCGGCGCCTTTCCGATCGTCGCCCGTCCGGAGGGCCGCCTCCCCCGACGCCCGCATTGCATGGCCGTGGCGGTCTTGGCGCAGGGCCCGGCAGTTTCCTATCAGTCTTCGGAAGCGGCGGCGCCCGCGCCTGAACTGCCTCCCGTTTCTTGGACAAGGAAAG
>CAVEWV010000064.1:0-11467 GCA_963619535.1 Acutalibacteraceae bacterium
CAATTCGTCATTTGGCCATCTACCAGGCAAATGACGAAAAGGCTACGTCCCTTTTCGTCATTTGCGCTCCAGGGCGGGGCTGCGGGCGGGGTCGAGCATCTCGCCGCGAAGCCAGGCACGCGAGTCGCCGCGGGCAAGCACCAGGGGCATGCGCGGGTGGATGGGCAGCACGTCCTCGCTGGCGGGGACGGTCACCGTGGCGAAGCGGCCCTGCTGGCACACGCCCGCCATGAGGAAGACCGACATCCCGGCCACGCCGAACGGCACGTCGCCCTGGGGCGAGGGCTCCCAAAAGCCGCGAGTCGGCACCAGGCAGCGGCGGGCCTGCGCCCAAAAGCCCTGGCCCTGGAGCTGCTGGGCGCAGAGCTTCTCCCAGCGCGCGTTGAACACGGGCTTGCCGGGCGTGGGCGGCTCGAACCCCCAGGAGAGCATGCGGCACTCAAGCGCGCCGGCAGGGGCGGCCTGGACGATAACGGGCGCGGTGCCTCCCGGCCATACGGGCTGCGCGACCTGCGCCGCCGTGGCGAAGCCGGCCCTGCCCTGTGCGTTCAGGCATGCAAGCGCCTCGGCCACCTCGCCCTGCGTGAGCGGCAAAAACTCATGCATGCGCGGCCGAACCTCCCCCGCACGACGCCCCGCCCCGCAGGCCGCACGCGAGCGCGCCTGCGGTGCACGCCAGAGCCACGGCGGACACGCACAGCAGCACCAGGCAGGCGTCGTGTGTGCCTGCGGTCGTGCCGGCGGCGAGGTCGGCGGGCTGGAGGGCCTGCGCGGCGTTGACGACGCTCGTGGCGACCGCCGTGCCCACCGCGCCGCCCAGCTGCTGGAGCGTGTTGAACACGGCGTTGCCGTCGGCCCTGAGCGCCTCGGGCAGATGAGACAGACCGTTCGTCATGGTGTTGGCCATCGAGAAGCCCTGGCCGATGGGGATGAGCACGTACACCGCCGCCAGCACCCACGCCTGAGAGCCGAAGCCGAAGGCCCAGAAGCACCCCATGGCCACGAGCTGCACGAGCGCGCCGAACATGAGCGGGCGGGCCGCCCCCAAGGCGTCGAGGATGCGCCCGCCCAGGGGCGCCAGGACGGCGCCCACGATGCAGCCCGGCAGCAGCAGGCAGCCCGCCTGCATCTCGCCCGCGCCGAGCACCGCCTGCGCGTAATACGGGATGAGATAGCCCAGGCCCAGCACGACGGCCTGGAACAGCACGACGTAGGCCACGCTCAACCCAAAGGGCGCGCTGCGGAACACCCGCACGTCGATGAGCGGCTCGTCGGCGCTGCGCGCGGCGGCCACAAATCCTGCCAGCAGCACCACGAAACCGGCAAGCAGCCCCAGCACCCGACCGCTCAGCCAGCCAGAGGTGCTCGCGGCGCTCGTGGCGAACACGAGGCACGCAAACGAGGCGGCGAGCAGCGCAAACTGACCGGCGCTGAAACGCGCGCGCTCCGTGGGCCCCACCTGGCGGATGGCCCGCACCCCGCACACGAAGGACAGCACCAGGAACGGCAGCAGCACGAGGAAGATGGCGCGCCAGCCCCACGTCTGCACGATGGCGCCGCCCACCGAGGGGCCCACGGCCGGGGCCGTCGCCGTGATGAGGGTGGCCACGCCCATCATGAGGCCCATGCGGTTGTGCGGCGCCTGCTCGATGATGATGTTGAACATGAGCGGCAGCGCCAGACCCGTGCCCAGGCCCTGCACCACGCGGCCTGCGATGAGCACCCAGAACTCCGGGGCCGCCGCGCACAGCACCGTTCCCGCCACAAAGAGCGCGAGCGCCGCCACGAACAGCGTCTTTGTGGCGAAGCGGCGCTTGAAGAACGACGACAGCGGCACGATGCAGGCAAGCACGAGCAGGTACCCTGTGGTGATCCACTGCACGCTGGCGGTGCTCACCGAGAACTCCGCCATGAGCGTGGGGAACGTGATGTTCATGGCGGTCTCCACCACCACGCCCGCAAACGACATGATGCCGCACGCCACCACCGACAGGATGAGCCGCGCGTCGATGCGCCGCTCGAAGGGCGCGGGCTCGGCGACATCCCTGGTAGCCGGGCTCACGGCACTCGCGGGTTGCTGGTTCTTGCTCAAAGACATGCGGGGCTTCCTTCCATGGGTCGCGTCGCCCTGCACGGGCCGGCAGCACAGGCCGGCCGCGCGAAAGCGCTCGTCCCTTGGTAACCCAGCGACCTATCCCGCGCCCTCGATTTCACCGATGGGCACAAAATAACCCGCATGCCCACGCTGGGCAGCCGCGGCAGGCACCGGCCGCGCCCACCCTTGCGGCAATCTCGGCAAACCGCGCCGCCACGCAAACAAAAACCCGGCCCATCCCCAAGAGGCTTCCCAGGGGATGGGCCGGGCGGGCACGGCCGACGTCAACGGCCCGTGTGTCGAAAAACCAAGACGCAGTACGGGGGCGAACGACGGTTAGTACGAGCCGCTCACCGTATGGTATGCGTTGTCATCATAGAACCAGTCGCTGTCGAACGTCTCGTCGCCGCACTTCGTGCACCGCAGCTTGTCCTCCGGGCTGTCGTCTATAAGGAAGTTCTGAAACGGCTCCAGCTCGCCGCCGCACTTCTTGCAGTACTTCTTTACCTTGGAGGTCCCGGCACCGGCGACGTCCTGCAGTTGGTTGTCCCTCAGCTCAGCCATGTTCCCCACACCTTCCTCACCCATCGCGGTCTTCTAAAACGCCTGGGGCGCGGCGTCTCGCCCATCGCCCGGTTGCGCAAGGCAAGGATACTCCCACACGGTCGGGCTCACATCCCGCATCCAAAAACGGGCGGGAGGAAACGCTGTTCGGCATCTCCACCCGCCCGTTCGTTACGCTTTGGCCTTGTGGCTGACAGCCTTACTTGCCGATGTACTCCTTGGCAGCCTCCTCGGCCATGCGGCCGGAGTTGATGGCCCACGAGGCGCAGGAGCCCGCCGCGATGCCGGCGTCGTAGGCGTCGCCGTAGAATCCGCCGGCGTCCATGCCGCCCATGTACAGGCCGGGGATGACCTGGCGGTCGTCGTTGACGGCCTCGCACTTCGTGGTGACCTTGATGCCGCCCACGGTGCAGAAGTAGCCGTTCTGCACCTCGAAGAGGTAGTAGGGGCCGTCCTCGTCCTTGAGCTCGATCATGAACTCGTCGGCCTTGTCGAACTGGGTGTCCTTACCGGCGGCGCACATCTCGTTGTACTTCGCCACGGTGGCGGTGAGCTTGTCGGGGTCGAGGCCGGCGGCGCTGGCCAGGTCGGCCACGGTGTCGGCGACCCAGATGTGCTCGTTGCCCTCGTCGATCAGCTCCTGCAGGTCGGCCTTGAGGGTGGTCAGCGGGATGCCCGTCTCGCAGTACACGCCCACCTGGAGCTGCACGCCCTCGGCCTCGTACTGGTCGATGAACTTCTGGTTGAGCATGGTGTAGACGGTCTTCTGGCTCTTGTGCGCCATGCCCGCGAAGGGGAAGTTGCGGTGGAACATGTCCTCGGCCACGAAGCGCTCGCAGGCCTCGTTGACCCACAGGACGGGCTGCAGGCTCGTGGCGGCCTGGACGGGCGTGCCGTAGACGGTGCCGTAGAGGATGGGGCCGTACCAGGCTGCGGTGCCGGGCGCGGGGGCCATGATGGCGCCGGCGTGGCGCGCCATGCGGATGCCGTCGCCCTCGCGGCCGCTCGTGGCGCCGGCGGCGCAGATCTTGGCCGGGTCCACCTCGCAGAGCTGCTTCATCATGTTGTCGTTGTTGGCGTAGCCGCCGGTGCCGATGATGACGGCCTTGGCGTTGAACTGGATGACCTTGCCGTCCTTGTCGGTGGCGAGCACGCCCGTCACGGCGCCGCTCTCATCGACCACGAGCTGCTTGGCGGGCGTCTCATAGCGGATGTCCAGGCCGATCTCCTCGGCATGGGCGATGAAGCTCACCATGAACTGGGCGCCCAGGCCCTTGGAGCGCTCGCCGGCGTAGAGGTGCCAGGTGGGGTCGGACTCGCCCAGGGCCACGACCTCCTGGAAGCCCACGCCCTCCTCCTCAAGCCAGTCGATGGTCTCGGCGGTCTTGTTGAAGAAGGCGCGGTAGAGCTCGGGGTCGGGCACGTAGTGGTGGTAGGTCATGAGGCGCGAGATGATCTCCTCGACGTCGATCTCGTAGCCGGCCTCCTTCTGCCAGTGCGAACCCACGGCGAACATGCCCTCGGAGCCGGGGAACGTGCCGCCTGCCAGGGCCTTCTTCTCGAGCACCACCACGTCGAGGCCGTCCCCGAACGCCCGGATACCCGCGGCCAGGCCCGTGCCGCCCGCGCCCACGACGATGATCTCGTGCTCCTCGACCTCGGCCGGCTCGCCGACCTCCTCCACCACGTTGGTGTAGTCGATGATCGTGGGCTCCTTGCCGTCGGCGGCGGGGTCCACGTAGCCGGTGCCGGAGTAATCGGCGGCGGCCTCCTCGGCCAGGGAGGTGCCGCTCACGCCGGTGGCGAGCGCTGCGGCGGCAGTGGCCGCGCCTGCGGCCTGGACGAAGTTGCGACGGGTGAGTTCCATCATGACCCCTTTCATAACGGATGCTTCCTTGCCTGCGGGCCCCTTGCCCGCAAGCCATGTGTGTCCCCGGGCCCTGCCGTGAGCGCGCCGTGCGACGGCGCCGCCGCTCGCGGTGCGGCTGCACGACGATGCGCCGCACGTCCTCGCAGGGCCTCGATGCGACTCTCATCCTAGGGGCCGTGACGGCAACATGGCGAACATCGCCTTGTTGGACTGCCCTCAACAAAAAGTTGTTTGCGCAGCTAGATGGCTTATTTTGCAGCGCGCGTGCGGCTGGGCGTACAATGCGTGCGACCGCGACGTCAGGGGGACGCGTGAACACCAATCAGCTCGAATACTTCCTCAAGGCCTACGACGAGCGCAGCTACACGGCCGCGGCCCGCCTCGTGCCCATGAGCGCCCAGGGCCTCACCAAGGCCATCCACTCGCTGGAGGGCGAGCTGGGCGTGCCGCTCTTCCGCGCCGGGGCCGAGGGGCGCATCGAGCCCACCGCCTACGCCGAGGAGTTCCGCACGTTCTGCCTGGATTCCCAGGAGGCCCGCGCGCGACTCAGCCAGGCCTTCGCGCGCATCGACGGCACGGCGGTGGAGCGCATCAGGCTCGCGGCGGCCATAGGCTCGCTCGGGCTTTTGGGCATCGACCTCATCTCGGGCTTTCGCAAGGAGTACGGAAACGTCGAGGTCGCCTGCGACGACCTGCCCGACCTGCGCGTGGAGGAGGCGCTGCGCGAGGGCGCCGACGACCTGGGCATCACCGTGCTGCCCACAGGCGAGGAGTTCGAGACCCGCCCGCTGGCGTCGTGCGAGCGCTACGTGTGGGTGAGCGCCGCCGACCCCCTGGCACGCAGGCGCGAGGTGGGCGTGCGCGACCTGCAGGGGCGCCATGTGGCGCTCGTGGGGGCGTCGTTCAAGAACTACGGACTTCTGCTCGCGGCGCTTGAGGATGCGGGCGTGTCCCCGGCCGAGATCACGACCTCCTCGGAGATGATCTGGCTGCACCAGTTCGCCAAGGCGGGGACGGGCGTGGCCTTCACCGCGCAGTCGGTGCTGCCGCTCTTCAAAGACGACCCCGACGTGGTGGCCCTGCCCTTCCGCAGCATGCCCTACGAGGTGGGCGTCTCCTGGCTGCGCACCCACGCCCTCACGCCCGCCGAGAGCGCCTTCGTGCAGGCCTGCGAGCGCCGTTCCCGCGAGCTTGGGGCGCAGGCCGGCAAGCAGGCAAAGCCCGGGTCGCAGGGCCTGGCGGCGGGACTGCTGCGGCGCTTCGCCGGGAAGAGGTAGCCGCGCGGGTCGGACGCGGGCGTGGGCGGGCGCTCGGGCGCAGGCGGGCGCTCGGGCGCGGGGGGGCGGCGCGCGGGCCGCCCCGAACCCCCGGGCGGGCTGCCCCGAGTCCGCAGGCCGGGCCGCCCCGCCTCAACCCCGCAAAACCCAATCCCCGACATCTACCAGGCACAACGCTGTCTATCACAGGTTATCGGTGAAGCGCCCGCATGCGACAACGCGTATAGTCGGCGCTGTTCGTGGGACACCGGCAAAGGGGGCCGGACCCGCAAGGCCATACGAAAGGGGAACCATCATGCAGCTCACCCGTCGCGACCTCGTCAAGTTCGGCGGCGCCTCGTGCCTCGTCGCATCCAGCGCCGCGCTGGCCGGCACCGCCCTGGCCGACGACGCCACGTCCGCCCAGGCCGTGGGCACCGCCGCGGTCAACTTCGCCCAGGAGGCAGACGTCCTCATCGTGGGCACGGGCCTCGCGGGCCTGGCCGCCGGCATGGAGCCCGCGCTGGCGGGCAAGAAGGTCGTCTTCTGCGAGAAGAAGGGCTCCTTCGGCGGCGACTCCGCCTCGTCGTGCTGGTTCATGTTCGCCACCGGCTCCAAGCCCCAGCTCGACGCCGGCCTGACCACCACCATCGACCAGGCCTGGGAGGCCGTGGCCGAGAAGCAGACCGCGGGCTTCGACCAGTACGACTGGTACCCCGAGTGGGCCAAGGGCAAGTACTACGCAAACGTGGAGTTCGTGGACTGCGCCATCGAGAACTTCGGCTGCTCGTTCCAGGAACCCGCCTCCGACGAGGAGCTGCCGCGCCTGGCCGCCAGCGTCATCCTGCCGGCCGAGGGCATCGGCACGGGCTACACCCACATCCTGTCGCCCCTGCAGGCCAAGCTCGAGGAGCTGGGCTGCGAGTTCCAGTACGAGATGCGCGCCGTGGCCCTCATCAAGGACGAGGCCGGCGCCGTGGTGGGCTGCCGCTTCGAGGACGCCGAGGGCGCCTTCGTGGACATCAAGGCAGGCGCGGTGGTCCTGGCCACGGGCGGCTTCGTGGACAACGGCGAGATGGTCACCCAGTACCTGCCCGAGTGGGCCAACATGGGCGTGCTCGTGCACGGCTCCATGGGCGAGGGCCACAAGATGGCGGCGGCGGCCGGCGCGCAGGTGGACGGCATGGACTCCTCGTTCACGTACTGCAACCTGATGGGCGACATCCCCAACGCCACCACCTGGGGCTACTGGGCGCCGCTCGTGCTCGTGCTGCCCAACGGCAAGCGCTTCATCCAGGAGGGCCAGTCGCACGACGCCGCCGCGGCCGCCATGGAGGCGGGCTACCGCGAGTGGTGGGTCATCTTCGACGAGCAGGCCTTCAACGCCCGCTGCATCGCCAAGTCGGTGGAGAACAACGTGAACGTCCACGCCGACGCCTACCGCACGGCCGACACGCTTGAGGACCTGGCCGCCGCCATGGACGTGCCCGCCGACGTGCTCGTCGCCACGTTCGAGGAGTACGACGGCTACGTCGAGGCAGGCGAGGACGCCGCCTTCGGCAAGACGTCGTGGCTGAAGTCGCTCTCCGCCCCCTTCCACGCGCTCAAGCTCAACGCCATGCGTTACAAGACCTCCGGCGGCCTCATGGTGGGCGCCGACAACCAGGTGCTCGACTGCGAGGGCAACCAGATCCCCGGCCTGTACGCCTGCGGCGCGCTGACCACGCTGTCCTACGCCAACTGCTCCACCGTGGCCGGCACCGGCTACTACGTGGGCAAGACGATCGCCGCGAAGTAGCGCCGGCGAGGGAGGGGCGCGCTCAACCCGCAGGCCGCGCTGGGCCGCGGGCCGCGCTGGACCGCGGGCCACGCCGCCCGCCGGTGCGCCCCGAAACCCCGCACGCACAAGCCGCGCCGCCCGGAAACCCCTGGTGGCGCGGCTTGTTTCGTGCATATGGGCGCGACGGCTCGGGCCGCGGCTCAATCGGCGGGCGGGGCGCAGGCGGGTTCGCGGGTCGGCATGCCCCACCTCGGGTGCACGCTGGCGGCACACCCCGCCGAGCGCCCGCCCGCGCCTTCAGCCCCTTAGGCCTTCGCAGCGTTCTCGCCGGCGATGTAGCCGAAGGTGAAGCAACGGCCGATGGACAGGCCGTTCACGAACAGCGGGTAGTCCACGCCGCCGTAGAACTCGCCCGTGCAGTTGCCCGCGGCCCACAGGCCGGGAATGGGCTGGCCGTCGGCGTCGAGCACGCGCGCCTCCTCGTCGATGATAAGGCCCGAGCACATGGCCGACAGGCGCAGGTAGCGGTGGATGCCGTAGAAGGGCGGCTGCACGACGGGCTGCAGGTACTTGGGGTCCTTGCCGAACTGGCTGTCGGCGCCGGCCTCGCACAGGGCGTTGTACTCCTCCACCGTCTTGGTCAGGGCGGCCGGGTCGATGCCCATCATCTCGGCAAGCTCCTCGATGGAGTCGGCCCTGAGGGTGTGGGTGTTGCCGAGCTGCGCGTCAGCCACCAGGTCGGCGCCCTCCTCGGGGAAGTAGTTCTCCAGCGCCTCGGGCTTGGCGGGGGCGCCGCCCCAGCCGCTCACCTGCTCCTCGTAGTTGGAGTCGAAGATCTGCGTGTACCAGCCGGCATTGGGGCCGTCCTTCACGAAGTTCCACTTGTAGGACATGTCGACCGTCTCGTCGCAGAAGCGCACGCCGTCCTGGTTGACCGACAGGAAGGGCTCGTCGAACATGGGGCCGGCCGAGAAGTCGTGCACCATCTTGGTGTGGGGCACGCTCTCCATCTGGGCACCCACCCACATGCCCATCTTGTGGCCGTCGCCGGTCTTGCCGATCTGCTTGCGGGAGAGGTTCACCACGTCGGGGGCGTAGTAGTTCATCATCTCCTCGTCGTTCTGGTAGTCGCCGGTGGCCAGGATGACGCCCTTGGCGGCGTTGAAGCGCACGTACTCGTCGTTCTCGTTGAGGGCGATGACGCCGCACACGCGGCCGTCCTGCATCACGAGCTGCTGGCCGGGCGTGTTGTAGTAGAAGTCGATGCCGTCCTTCTCCTCGGCGAGCTTGGCGAGCTGCACGATGCCCTCGGCGTTGCCCTCGGGCGGCTCGCTGTAACGGATGGTGTACCACCAGGCGGGATGCTCGTCGGTCGAGGCGAGGTTGCCCTCACGCACGGTGTGCCAGTGCTTGTCGCCCTCGAACTCCTGGGAGCGCTCGAGCACGTACATGATGGCTTCCTCGCCGCGGTCGGCCCACACCTGCAGCAGCGAGCGCTTCGTGCGGAACTGGTTCTCCTCCACGAGCTGGCTCAGGACCTCCTGGATGCCGGCGTCGTCGCTCTGGTCGTGCAGGAAGCACGCAGCCGAGCCGCCCTGCGACACGGCGGCGCCCACCTTCTGCAGCACCGCGACGCTCGCGCCGTTCTTGCGGGCCGACATGGCGGCGGGCACGCCGGAGGTGCCGGCACCGATCACCACGACGTCGTAGTCGTAGGTCTGCACGATCTGGGAGTCGTCCACGGCCTCGGGGGCGACGAGGAAACTCGGGACCTGCGGCTGCTGGGCGGCCTCGTCGGCCAGGGCGGGAAGCGCGGCCCCCGCGCACCCCAGGGCGATGCCCGCCATGCCGCCGGCCTGGATGAGGGCCCTGCGGGAGATTGCGTTGCTCGAAGCGTTGCTGTGCATGATGTCCCCTTCTGTGCGATGCGTGCGCCGCTCGTCGCACTGTGCAGGCGGCGGCGTCTGACGAGACCGGATGCTAGCCAGGCGATGGACGCCAATCTATTGCCCGCATGGCCGCAAAGGGATGCACGGCATCGTCCGTCGTGGTATAACACCTCCGTTTACCTGCATGTTCAATAGGCAACAAAAGATTGGTCTGGCATGGGGCAACTGGCTCATAGGGTCTCGGCACGCATGAGGGGCGTGCCGCTCGCGTTCTTGGGGATGGCTTTCTTCCGGGCATGGATCTCGGTCTTCTTCACCGAGTCGGCCGTGCCCGACGCAAGCGCCGCCCTCTGGGGCGGCCTGCGGCGCATCGACGTGTTCGACCTCTCCTGCGCCGCCGTGATGCTCGGCTGCGCCCTTCTCTTCCGGCGCATCGGCACCCTCTACGACAAGCCCGCGGTGCGCCGCGGCACCCCTGCGGCCATGTTCGTCCTGTCGGCGTGCATCGCGGCGCGCTTCGGCCTGGGCGCCCAGACAGGCGCGCTCGACATGGCGCTGGCCGCCGGGTGCGGCGCGGCCTTCGGCCTCACCATCCTTCTGTGGGTGGAGGCCTGCGCCTGCCTGAGCCCCACGAACCTCGCCCTGGCCTACTCGGCCAGCCTCGTCTTCGAGCAGTTCATCATCTTCATGGTGACGCACTACGAGACGGGCTTCTCGCTGTGCGTGGCGGCCTTCTTCCCGCTCGTCTCGGCCGCGTGCCACAGCCACGCGATCGCGCGGCTCGCGCCCGAGGAGCTGCCCCGGCCCACGAGCCTGCGCTTCGGCTTCCCGTGGAAGATCGTGTGCCTGCTGTGCCTGTTCTCGTTTGTGCAAGGCATGGTGGCCACCTACTCGAGCGCGCACGGCGCCGCCGCATACCTGGGCATCCTGGTGCCGGCCTGCGTGGTGGGCGCGTCGTGCCTGCTCGCGCACGGCCGGTTTGACTTCCACGCCGTCTACCAGGGGTTCCTGCCCCTCATGGCCGCGTGCATCGTGGCGAGCATCCCCCTGCAGGCCGCAGGCTGGGAGGGGCTGGCCGGATTCTTCTCCATCGCGGCCAACCGCACGGTGGTCATCCTCATGTTCGTGGTGCTGTGCGGCATGGTGCGCACCTACCGCCTGAGCGCCATCGTGCTCTTCGGGGTGGAGCGGCCCTGCATGCTGGCCGCCTCGCTGGCGGGACGCGCCCTGGGCAACGCCGGCGGCCTCACGCAGGCAAGCTCAGCGCAGGTCCTGGCGTTCACCCTGCTCGCGGCGGCGCTCATGGCCGTGTTCCTCTACCTGTTCTACTCCGAGCGCTACCTCTCCTCCACCTGGGGCGCGACGTTCAAGGAGGGCCAGGCCGCAGGGTGCGAGGAGCTCGCCGCCGTGCGCGCCCTGGACCTGGCACGGACGTACGGCTTAAGCGAACGCGAGACCGACGTGCTGCTCGCCGTGGTGCGCGGCTGCACCATCAAGCAGATGGAGGACGAGCTGCAGATAGCAAACGGCACCGTGAAGGCCCACCTGCAGCACGTCTACCGCAAGGTGGGCGTACACGGCAAGCGCGAGCTCTGTGAGCTCGTGGGGGCGCAGGAGCGCTGAGAGGCGCGAGCGGGCGGGTCTCTCTACAGCAGGCGCTCGGCCCAGGCGTCCTCGCGGAAGCCCACGAGCACGAAGTCGGGGCCCACCACGAGCGGGCGTTTCACGAGCATGCCGTTCTCGGCCAGAAGGGCGCGCGCGTCGTCGTCGGGCATGCCGGCGTCGAGCAGGGCCTTCACGCCGCGCTCGCGGTAGAGCACGCCGCTCGTGTTGAAGAGGCGGCGCACGGGCAGGCCGCCCCTTGCCTGCCAATCGGCGAGCTCGGCGGCGCTGGGGTTGTCGGCCACGATGTCGCGGTCGTCAAAGACCACGCCGTGCGCGTCGAGCCACGCCTTGGCACGACGGCAGGTGGAGCACTTGGGGTATTCCAAAAACAGCACGCGGTCCATGGGG
>CAVEWV010000064.1:11700-16143 GCA_963619535.1 Acutalibacteraceae bacterium
CGCCTGTCCCCCTTCTCGTCGTCCTGGCGATTGAGGACGAGCGCCGCGACCCCATACGCAGGTTTTCGGGAATGCAGGCGTAGCGGGGCGACCGGCTCACCCGGGCGCTCCCGACGAACCGCGGCCGCCCCGCTCCCCTCACCCCTCCTCCATCCTCGTGTTACAACCTTATTTCCCTATTGTCCTATCGTATTGATGGGTTTATCATCCGCGCCATCTGCATGCGCGTCCCGAAGGGCGCACGAAAGCGATTGGAGAGGGACATGGACGTCACCAGGAGGACCTTCGTCGGGGCCGCGGCGGCGCTGGCCGCGTGCGGGCTTGCGGGACTGGGCATCGAGGCGGGAGCCGCGCGTGCCGACGGCGCCGGCAAGGTGTTCAGCTTCGTGATCGCGGGCGACCCGGGCGACATGTGCAACGTCGTCACCACCACCGACCGCTGGGGCTCCATGGTGGTGAAGGCCCTCTACTCGCCCCTGTGGATGTACAACGAGGACGGCGTCGGCTACTACCTGGCCGACTCCTACGACACCTCCGACGACGGCCTCACGCTCACCGTGCAGCTCAAGGAGGGTGTCACCTGGTCGGACGGCGAGCCGCTCACGGCCGACGACGTGGCCTTCTCGTTCAACGCCATCGCCAACGACCCGTCGGCCTCCATGTACGCCAACCTCAACTACGGCGAGCAGGGAGTCGTGGAGGCGAGCGCGATAGACGAGCTCACCGTGGAGTTCGCCTTCCCCTTCGTGAAGGCCAACGCTGCGGAGATGCTGGGCGGCGTGTTCGTGATGCCCCGGCACGTCTACCAGGACGTGACCGACTTCGGCGCCAGCGAGCTCAACCGCACGCCCGTGGGCACGGGCCCCTACACCCTGGAGGAGTACCAGGCGGGCTCCTACTTCCGCTTCGCCGCGCGCGACGACTACTTCCTGGGCGCCCCGCAGGTGGAGACGCTCGTCTATCGCATCGTGACCAACGAGACCACCGCCATGCAGGCCATCCAGACCGGCGACGTGGACGCCTGGGTGGGCACGCCCGCCGAGGTGGAGCAGACGGACCTGGCCGGCGCGGGCCTTGAGCTGCACGCCTTCGACGAGGGACGTGTGGCCTACATGATGGTGAACGCCCTGCGCGTGCCCGACGTCCGCGTGCGCCAAGCCTTCCTCTTTGCGCTCGACAAGCCCCAGATCGCCCTGGCCTCCATGCTGAGCGACGAGTACTACCGCGACGCCTGGACCTTCCTGCCGCCCACGAACCCCTGGGCCACCGAGGACGTGGAGCACTACGAGCGCGACCTCGACCGCGCCCGCGAGCTGCTGGAAGAGGCCGGCCAAGAGGCGCCCTCCTTCACCATCGCCTACGCGGCCGACGACTCCCTGCAGCAGACGGCGGCCGTGCTCATGCAGGAGCAGGCGGCCGAGGCGGGCATCGCCGTGGAGCTTGTGGGCGTGGAGCAGAACGCCCTGTGGCAGGCGATCATGGACCCGCAGAACAACCCCTACGACATGTACTACACGGGCTACATCCGCGGCATCGACCCCGACACCTTCTCCGACCTGTTCGTGTCGCTGTCGCGCTCTACCAGGAACTTCATGTACTACGAGTCGGCCGAGCTCGACGAGCTGTTCGACGAGGGCCGCGCCGAGACCGACGAGGCCCGCCGGCACGAGATCTACGACGAGGCCCAGCGGGTGGTGCAGGACCTCGCGTGCTTCTACCCGCTCTACTCCAACCGCCGCCTGCTCGTGACGAGCACGGCCGTGACCGGCGTTGAGGAGGCGGGACTCGTGCCCATCTACACCATCGACGACCTGTCGAAGATAGGCAAGGCGTAAGGAGGGACGGGGCGGCGCTGCCGGGCCGCGCCTGGATATTTTTCCGTATCCCGTCGCCGGGCGGCGGCGCGGGCGCAAATGCGCTACTGTAGGGCGCACCGGCGCTCTTGCACGCACCACGTCCGCGCCGCCTCACCGCAACGATTGGACACACGCATGGAGTTTCACGGCAGCAACGCGGCACTGGGCGCCGAGACGGTCGAGCTGACCGAGCGCCGCAGCGCAGACCCCCTGGTACAGGCCGACGAGGAGCAGCCGCTCTTCCCGGGTGGCCTGGGCGGCCTCGTTCCCATCCGCACTCTGAAGGCAAACGGCGTGGAGTCCGTCACGTACGCCTTCCCCTTCGGCGAGGGCGTCGTCGCAGACGAGGAGCCGAGCGAGGGCGACGAAGAGAACGCAGGCGAGGACGGTGCCGCACCCGCCGACGAGTACGGCGACGACGTCCCCCGCGTTGAGGCCACCCCCGAGACGCAGCCCGTGCTCGACGCCCTCTTGGACGCCGTCGACCTCGTGAACGGCCTGCTCGGCCAGGCAAGCGAGCTTTCCGGCTACACGTTCGGCCAGGTGTGCGCCATCCAGGTGGGCGTGACGCAGCTGGGTGTGGGCTTCACGCGCGTCGAGCCCTTCCCCGCCGACAAGGACAAGGCCCAGTCCGAGGTGGCCCTGACCCTGCACATCGAGACGACCGACCAGATGCCCGGCACCACCGAGTCGTTCAGCGCCGTGGTGGACTACGGCGACGAGGGGCAGGTCGTGCGCGTCGCCATGCTCGAGTACACGGGCGACGGCTACGTCTTCCGCGCCGCGGCCAACATCGACGAGAAGACGGGCGAGCTGTCCATCCACAAGGTTGAGCGCATCGACCGCACCGTCCACACCGAGCGCCTGCTCTACAAGCGCGGCCGCCAGGACCGTCCCCGCGTGGACGACCCGCAGCGCCGGGAGCCGCGCGAGCGCCGCGGCTACGACAGGCGCGGAGGCTGGGACGATCGCGACGAGCGTCGCGGCGGGTACGACCGCAGGGACGGCGGCTACCGCGAGGATCGCGGTGGATATCGCGGGCGCGACGAGCGCGGTGGGCGCGGCGGCTTCGGCGGGCGTGACTCGCGCGACTTCGACCGGGGCGGCTACCGCGAGGATCGCGGCGGACGCTACGACCGCAGGGACGACCGCCGCGGCCCGCGCGACTACGACCGCGACGGACGCGGGGGCCGCGGTGGCTTCGGGGGCCGCGACGACCGCTACGCGCGCGACGACCGCAGGGACGGCGGCTTCGGCGGGCGTGACTCGCGCGACTTCGAGCGCGGCGGCTACCGCGAGGATCGCCCCGGGCGCGGCGGCCAGGACGGCTACCGCGGGCGTGACGACCGCCGCGACGGCTTCGACCGCGGACCCAGCAGGTACAGCGGCCCGCGCGACCGCTATTAGACTCCCCAGGACCCCACGCAAACGAGGCCCCGGCACGCAGGCAGGTTCGACCGAACCGCCTCGCGTGCCGGGGCCTCTCTCATGCCGGGGCGCCCACGTGCGGGGCGCGGACGCGCGGTTTACGCGTAGAACTTCTCGCCGCGGTCGATCATGCCCTTGAGCAGGCTCGCCATGGCCTTGTAGTTGTAAGGCAGCATCATCTTCTTGAATAGCGGGTTGAGAAGCCCGGGCACCTTCTGGAACTGCAGCACGATGTTGTAGGCGGTGTTGAGGCCCACAGTGTCGATGATGCGGAAGGGGCCCTTGGGCGCGCCCGTGCCGTGCTCCCAGGCGATGTCGATGCTCTTGGGATCGGAGACGCCACCGGCCCACAGGTCCAGGCCCGACAGCAGGAAGGGCACGAGCATGGAGTTGAGCAGGTAACCGTTCTTCTCCTTGCGCACGGGCAGCGCGATCATGCGGATCTGGTTGGCAAAGTCGATGAGGGCGTCGAAGGTGGCCTGCGCGGTGCCGTCGTGGCCCATGACCTCGGCGGTGTTGTTCTTCCAGATGGAGTTGGCGAAATGCAGGGCCGCGTAGCGCTCCGGAGCCCCCGTGGCCTTGGCGAACTGGCTGGGCAGAAGCGTCGAGGAGTTGGACGCGAGGGTGCACGAGGCGGGCAGCACCGGGGCGAGCTTGGCGTAGAAGTCGAGCTTGGCCTGCACGTCCTCGGCCATGGACTCGATGACGAGGTCGGCGTCGCGCACGGCGGCGGCCAGGTCGAGCTCGTAGGAGATGCCCTCGTAGGCGGCCTGCACGCGCGCCAGGCACGCGTCCTTGTCGAGCGGCTTGTCGGAGTCGGCCAGGCCCGCGCACCACGGGCCCTCCCCCGTCGCCATGGCCTCGATGGCGTCGACGTAAGTCTGGCGCAGGGCCTCCACCTTGGGCTTGGTGCGCCCGATGCTGCCCTCGCTGCGCAACCAGATGGTCACGTCGAAGCCGCAGTAAGCCGTCTGGAACGCTATCTGGCTGCCGAGGACTCCGCCGCCGGCCACCACAACCTTCTTGAACGCCATGGATGCTCCTTTTGCCTGAGCCTGTAGGGTTGTCGTATGCGCGCTGTACGAATGTGTAGAGTTTGCACATGGCCCAAGCAGGCGATATGGAGCCGACGTGAGATGCGACGGGCGGCTGAAACGGC
>CAVEWV010000065.1:0-10488 GCA_963619535.1 Acutalibacteraceae bacterium
AAGGACGCGCCCCGCCAGCCCAGCCCCAAAGGCCCGCCGGCCTAATCCTCCTGCGCGAGCCTGCCGGCGCCGATGGTGCGCAACATGTCGCGCAGCATGCGCTCGGTGTCCTTCTTGCCGACAGCACGGGCCACGCGGGCTCCCTCGGAGAGCATGTTGGGCGTGAACATCCGCTTGACCTGCAACAACGAGCGCAACTCCTCGTCCCAGCCGTTCACGATGCATGCATGGAGCAGCTCGGGACGGTCCTGGATGCCGGGATCGCTGAGGTGTGCGGCAAGGCAGCGGGCCGAGACCGCGTCCTCCTTGGGAAGGCCGGCGTGCCAGAGCATGCGCAGGGCATGGGCGCTTACCGGGTAGCCGTCCTTGAGGTTCTGCGACGAGAGGCTCAGGCGCTTGTTGGACCAACGGGCGACGATGCCGGAGACGGGGGCGAAGTCGGGGTTGAGCATCCAGGCGAAGAGTTCCTGCTGGTCGGCGTCGCGGCCCAGCGCGTTCAGCACCAGGCGATAGTCGCGCGGCGCGAGGGCGTCTTGGCGCACGAGCTGGCGGACGATCAACTCCGAAGCGGGGTTCTCCACCGCAAGGGCGGCAAAGTTGCGCACGCCCTCACAATACTGGTCGGCGCGGGTCTTGCGCAGGGCGGGCGTGTCATTGACAAGGCCCAGGTTGCGGCAGGAGGCGTCGAAACCGAAGCCGTGCCGCAGCAGCAGGCGGGCCACCGAGAGGTTGGCGGCCTCCACAGCCTGCGCGAGAGCCTTGCCCGCGAACTCGATGTCGCCCACGGCATCGAGGAACTCCTCCACGGGGGCGGCGTCACCCTGCCCGCAGAGCTCTTCAAGATGGGCGACCAAGAGGGGCTGCCAGGAGGCATCCATACCGAACTGCCTGGTAAACGCGCCAAACTGCGTGTAGTCGCCGGTCTGCTCGGCCTCAAGCAACAGGTCGGCGCCAGCCTCCAGGGCCAGCATGACAGGGGCGCCCTCGCAGGGAACGCCGAGCGCCACCAGGTCGACCACCATGGCGGGGCGGGCATGCACGCTTGCCTCGTCCACGTTGTAGCCGTACGCGTTCGTCCAGCCGTTCAGGTGCACGTAGGCCTCAAAGCCGTCGGCACCGCCCGGGGAACGGAGCCACCAGCAGGGGTTCTCGCCGTCGGCGTTGCGCGCGTCATCGTTTGCGAACAGGCCCTCGGCCTCCTGGACGCTCAGGCTGAACACCTTGTCGGCGGTGGGGGCGCATCCCTTGGCGGCATACTCGTCGTTGGGCGGGGTCTCAATCTGCTGCTCCACGATTGCCGCGCGCTCCTCGTCAGAGAAGGCCTGCGCGAGAAACTCGCCCCCCATCCAAGCACGCACCTCGCTCGTGGCCCACTCGGCAGGCTGGGAGGCAGGGTGGTAGGGCATGGCGTCGAGCACGCGCGTGGACACCACGAGGGCACGCGAGCCCTCAAGCCGCAAGATGCGCCAGACAAGCGGACGCGCGTCCCACGCGCCCAGCTCGAACTCGTTGGGGACGACGATGCTGCCCTGGTATTGGGTGCTTTGGATAGCCATGTGGGGTTCCTGCCAATCTCTATATATGCTTGGAGGCGTCTTGGGTCATCAATGAAACGCACGCCGACTTGTACCGAATACGTCGTAGCAGCCTGCTCGACCTATTCTACCTGCGCTTTCCCGCTGACCGCACGCTTGGCCGGCAGGGTGCAGATGATGAGGGAGCAGAAGATGAGCGCGAATCCTGCGAGCATCTTGAGGGTGAGGCTCTCCTGGTAGAACACCACGCTGAAGATGGTGCCGAAGACGCTCTCCAGTGAGCAGAGCAGGCCGATCTCGGCCGGGGGGAGGTGCTTCTGGGCGATGTTTTGGACGGTGGAGGCAAAGCAACTGCCCAGGATGGTGACGTAGGCGAGGCGCCAGAGCATGTCGGGCGAGGCGATCGTCTCGGGCGCGGGCAGGCCCCCCAGCGCAAACCCGCACGCGCATCCCAGGATACCCGAGACGAGCAGCTCAAGGATGGTGACCACGATGATGTCGTTGTCGAGCAAGAGCAGCGCGATGACCACGATCTCCGAGCCGTAGAGGAAGGCCGACAGCACGCTCACGCCATCGCCCCAGCTAAGGCCGCCCTCGCCCTGCAGGCTCACCAGGGCGATGCCCGCCATGCATAGAAGCGCGCACGCCACGTTGCGCCGGGTGGGGGCGCGGCGCGACACGAGCCACCAGATGAAGGGGGTCGTGACGCAATAGCAGGCCGACAAAAACGCGTTCTTGGAAGGCGTCGTCCCTTGCAGGCCGAGGAACTGCGAGCCGTAGCCCAGGAAGGCGAAGACGCCGATGATGATGCCCGCACGCACCGCCGACTTGCTGATATGCCGTTTGACGTGCCCGAACGAGACGGCAAGCATGATGAGCGCGGCACAGGTGAAACGAATGCCGATGACCCAGAAGCTGCCCAGCTCGCCCACCGCGGGCTTTGCGACCACGAAGTTGCCGCCCCAGATCATCGTGGCGACGACGAGGCCCAGGCGGTACACCCACAGAGGCAGCCGCCGCGGCGCGTCTTGTGTACAATCTTGCAAATCTGACATGCGGCTCCCCTGAGGCAAACATGCTGCGAAAACGATAGTGCAGTGTACAACTCAGGCGCACGCCGAGGGGCAAGGAGGCACCCATGCAGCGGCGAAACGACACGTCATCGAGCGACAAGGCGCTGACCTACCTGCTTGTGGGAGCCCTGGGCGTGCTTGTGGTGCTGAGCGCGATCGGCGGCATCCTCACCGTGGGCGACCACCTGAGCGGGGCGAGCCCGATACTGGGCGGCGCGTTCTACCTGGCGATCGCGGTGGTGTGCGCGGTGGGCGTCGTCTACCCGCTCGTGCAGATATCACGCAGGCCGGTCTTTGGTCTTTACCAGCTCGAAGAGGGCAGCGAGCGAGCGCGGGCACGTCACCGCGAGCTACTCGTGAGCAACATCGAGGCCTCAGGCGAGCTCGACGAGGCGACGCGTGCCAAACTCGACCGGGCGCTTGCGGCCAAGGACTCGGCCACGATAGCGGAGCTCTTCTGCGCGACGTGCACGCCGCTGGTGGACGCGCAGATCACCTCGGCGGCCAAGCGGGCGTTCTTCGCAAGCGCCATCGCACGCGGGGCGCTCGTGGAGGCCGTCACCATGGTGTCCATCAGCCTCGACCTCGTGCGCGGCATCGTGGAGGCGTGCGGCTTCAGGCCCACGAAGGCCGGGCTGGCCCGGCTCTACACGCGCGTCATGGCAAGCGCCCTGATCGCCGGCGGCGTGGAGGACATGGACCTGGACCAGATGTTCAGCGAGGCCCTGGGATCGGGCTTGGGCGCGAAGGCCTCAGGTATGCTGCTGGGCGGCGCCACCGACGGGCTTGTGGGCAGCTACCTGGTGTTTCGTATCGGCGTCATCACACGCGACTATCTGTTTGCAACCGAGCGGCCCCAGCGCGAGGAACTGCGGCGCGTCTCGTTTGCCCAGGCCGCCGAGCTCATGCGCACGAGCGGCTTCATGGGCGAGGTGGCGCAGTGGATGCGCGACGGCGCCGCGAGCGCGGCGCGCGCGGCCGCCTCGGGCGTGGCCGGGGTCGCGGCCAACGTGGCAGGCAGCGCCGCAGGGGCAGCCGCCGCGGCCGCAGGCGGCGTTGCGGGCGCGGCCGGGGCCGCGGGCAGCGCGGTGGGCGCCACGGCGAGCGGGATCGTGGGCCTGGCGGCGCGCGCCGTGGGCGGAGTGGCCGGCGGCGTGGCCGGGGTGGCGTCGGGCATCGCGCACGGCGTAACGGGCGGCGAAGGGCAAGGCCGGCATGCGAAGCCGCGCTCGGGGCTGGGGAGGCTGTTCTCGGCCGGAAAGGGCAAGCGACTCGAGGGCGGCGAGGCAGGCGGCGAAGGCGGGAGCCACGCGGGCACGCAGTAAGGCGCCATCCATCCGGAGGCGCAGGCCCAACGCAGTCGCACGAACCAGAACGGGGCGGCCCGGCAAGATGGATGTCCACCTTGCCGGGCCGCCCCTTTGCGTAAAGCATGCGCCGCAGGGATGTCACTGCCTACGCGGCGAGCAGTTGGGGCTCCTGGACGGCTTCGTCTGCGGCATCGGGAGAAGCGACCTGCTCGTAAGCGACGTCGGGCGACACGCTGGGGACATCGGCCCCGGTTTCGTCGGCCTCAGCGGAATCGTCACCGGGGTCCGACGGCTCCGCGCCGGCATCGGGTGAGGCCCAGCCATCTCCGGCCGCGGCGTCGGCGTCGGCCGAGGCGCTATCGTCAGCCGGGTCTTCAACGCTCGCAGAATCGCCGCCCGCGGTCGTCGCGTCCTCGGCAGCTTTCTCCTCGGCCCCGGCAGGCTGGAGCTCGTCGAACGTCGCGTCGCCGTCCTGGACGGCCTGGGCAGCATCGGATGCGGCGCCATCGGACCCAGCTCCGTCAACCACGGCGTCGAACGCGACCTCGTCGTACTCCGCGCCATCGTCGGCCGACAGAACCTCGAAGCCGTCGCTCAGGGCCGCCGCCTTGTTCAGGCCCTTGAGCGCGTCGGAGTTGAAGTGCAGCACGCTGTTGAGGTTGGTGAAGTCGATCTTGGAGTAGGAGCTTATCTCGCCGGTAGACGAGTCCGGGCAGGCAGAGTAGTACCTCGTCTCGCCGTTGCGTACCACCTTGCAGTAATGGTGGTACATCTGCCAGTTGGTGGTCCCCACCGCATAGTCTCCGTAGCAGTTGTGGATGTCGCTGAAACCGCCGATCTTCTCGGCAAAACGGCACAGCGCCGCGGGCGAGGTGTAGGAGTTCCAGCGGTACGACACCCAGTAGGGCACGCCGTATTGGGCGAGGGTGACATAGGTGCCGCCCATCACCACGCTGTAGCGGAAGTTCTTCAGCAGGTAGTCCTGCACGGCCTGCATCTTCTGGAAGGGGTCCATGGCGGAGGTGGTCACGCTCGCCAGGACCGCGTCCATCCAGGCGTCCTCGGCCTTCGTGCCATCGGTCACGTTGATCTTGAGCGTGGCGAGGACATTGCCGTCCTCCTTGAGCCTGAACGTCTTGGTGCCGGCGCTGTCGAACGACAGGTAGCACAGGTAGCCGCCCTCCACCTTGCGCCAGCCGTTCGTGACGGAGTTGCTGGTGGTCGCGACGTCGGCGTACGAGGTCGATATGGTGGTTACGGACTCCTGCTTGCCCGAGGCGTCGAGCACGTCGAAGCCGACCCACGACAGCGTGTCGCTCGTCTTGGCGAAGACGATGGTGGTGTAGCCCGAGTAAACGGGCACGTCGTCGGACGAGCCGAGCACGTAGAGCTGCGCCGTGTGCTGGCCGGGGTGGGGCGTGGTGACCTTGCCGGTGAGGATGTCGCGGTGCAGCACCGAGAACACCTTGGCCGCCTGGCCGCGCGTGGCCGTGCCGAAGGGCTCCAGGTAGAAGCCCTTGGACCCGTAGTCCACGCCGCTCATGACGCCCACGGCCGACGTCCAGGTGAGGGCGTCCACCGCGTAGCTGTCGACGCTGGCGTAGTCCTTCGTCCTCTTGTAGGCGGCCGGGTCGGGGTTGGAGACGTCGACGCCGCGGTACTTGGCGTAGCGCCACACCATGGTGGCCAGCTCCTCGCGGGTGATCTTCTTGTCGGGCAGGAAGCGGCCCGCGTCGGGGCCGGAGGGGTAGCCCGTCACCACGCCGACGCTGGCGCAGTAGTTGACGGCCGAGGCGTACCAGGCGCCGCCCGCCACGTCGGCGAAGCCCGCCGAGGCGGCGCTGGGCGAGCCCGAGAGGCGCCACAGCACGGTGGCCACCTGGGCGCGCGTGAGCTCCCCCTCCGGCTCGAAGTAGCCGGTGTAGTTGTTCTTTGCGTCCTTCATGCCGGTCATGAGGCCGTTCTTGGCCGCGTAGCCGATCCAGTCGGTGTACCACACGCCCGAGGCCACGTCCTTGAAGCTCGTGGGCGCCGTGGCCGCCCGCGCGGCCGTGGGCGCGGCGGCCCCCAGGGCGCCCAGCGCCAGCGCGCAGGCGCACGCCAGCGCAGCCAGCAGCGCCAGCAACCGGGCGACGCACGCCTTGCCGACCAGCCGCCTGCCGTGCATCGATCCCATGGGTACATCCTTTCCGCTTTTCATCGACCGTTCGGGCACATAGTACGGCGGCCACGCGTGAGCCACGAAAACCCCATGCGGGCACGTGCGCCGATGCCGGGGTCGAGAGGCGGGGCTGGGCGCGGCGAGCGCCCGTTGCCCGGGCGCACCAAGCCCGAGCAAAAAGCCGCCTCAGCTCAAACAAAAAAAGCCGCATGTCGCATCGCAACACGCGGCTCTCGAGCAAAAGGTCGCCATCTGACAGAAATCGACTACCCCATCTACCAGGCAAATGACGAAAAGCCCCCGTCCCTTTTCGTCATTTGGGGAACATGTTGCGCTCGGTGAATTCGGCTTGGACGGTGCGGAGCATGAGGTCCACGTCGTCTAGGCCTAGGTGGCGCTCCTTCTCGGAGGGCTTGAGGGTGCCGCGGCGGCGCGCCCAGTTCTCAAGGGAGGCGGGCGACGACTCGCGGGGAAGCACGCGCACCTCGGGGTCGAGGCGGCGGCAGACGTCGCGCGTGTCGATGGGGACGATCTTGCCGGCCTTGCGCGCCTGGGCGTAGCCGTCGAGGTGCAGCATGAACCAGGAGTCCTCGAAGGCGGCGTTGTGCGCGAGGTAGGGGTAGGTGGTGAGCGCCGCCAGGATGGCCTTCTGCAGGGCGCGGTTCTCGCGGAAGGGCTTCTTGCCGTCGATGTCGGCCCACTGAATGCCATGGATGTCAGAAAGCGGCACACCTGCCTGCTCGTAGACGTCGGGCAGGCCGCAGTAGGCCACGTAGCCCTCGTCGCAGCTGGCGTCGGCCCCCAGGCGTGCCACCTGCAGGCCCACGTTGAGGATGTAGCCGCGGTCGGGGTAGCGGTCGGTGGTCTCGATGTCGATGCCCACCACGGTGCCCGACACGGGGGCGTTCACGTAGGCGATGGCCAGGTCACGCGCGCCCTCGCCGGCCTCGGCGGCCACCTGGGCGGGGCTTCGGTGCTGCAGGGCCGCCACCCCGCGCACGAGGTCGGCCTCGGAAAGCGAGCGCGCCAGGCTCGTGCCGCGGATGTCGCGCAGGCGTGCCGCGCCGTACTCGTCGCACGTCTGGCGGTTGCGGTCAGCCAGGTCGAGAATCGCCTGGTAGGCGATGGGCTCCGAGCCTGCGGGGGCCTCGCGCCAGGCCGCCATGAGCAGGGAGATGGCCTCCTCGTTGCGCTCACGGTCGGCCGTGAGGGTGGCGTCGTCGTTGAAGAAGCCCGGCAGCGCCAGGGCGGTCGCGTGCTCTATGGCCTGTGCGAGGTTCAACGGCGACGCCTCCCGTTCTCAGTCAGCAATCTAACGGATGTCCGCTACTCGGCGTAGAGGCTCGCGATGTCGCGGACCTCGACGTTGGCGATGAGGCGGCGCGCCAGGCTCTCGGCGAAGCGCGAGGGCATCATGGCGGACATGGCCTCGCGGTTGAAGCTCTCGTGGCCCATGGAGTGGTGCGGGTCGGTGAGGTCGACGCCGGGCATGTACATGCGGCACGAGCTGCGCGGGCAGGAGTACTCGCCCGACGGCTCGTCGCGCACGAAGAGGCGCAGCAGCATGTCGCGCAGCGGCTCGTCGGACCAGTCGAGGATGTAGACGTTGGCGATGCCCAGGGCGCGGCGGGCGAGCTGCTTGGCCTGCTCGGGCACCTTGCCGTCGTAGCCGGTGGAGAACAGCACGAGCGGCAGCTCGCGGCCCGGGTCGGTGAGGGCGTCGGCGAAGCGCATGAACGTGTGCGTGCGCAGCTTGTTGGGCGTCACCGCCAGGGTGGTGGTGCCCTTGTGCGCGGTGAAACCGGCCAGGTCGATGAGGCCGCGGACGAACGACGGCGCGGCGATGGTCTCGGGCAGCTCGGTGTCCTGCTCGTCGAGCGTGCGGCACACGGACTGGATGGAGACGCGGCACGTCTCGGCGCTCAGGCGCTCGAGGCACACGGTGGTGTGCCAGCGGCGCTCCTCGCGGTTGGCGTCGGGCTCGTCGTACTCGCAGATCCACAGGCAGATGGAGCCGTCGGCGTCGCGCTCGCAGGCCGTGGCGAGGGCCGGCCAGCGGTCGGCGTCGTAGTCGCCGCCGCGGTAGCTCTCGGGCATGGAGTACTCCCACATGAGGGGGAGCAGGCCGTTCTCCTCCACGTCGTCGAGCACGGGGCTGCCGTTGTACTGCCCCTCCTTGGACAGCACCCACTCGAGCACGAAGTTGGCCGCGCTGGTGAGCGGGTCGCGCAGCGACCCCTCGGCGCGCGTGAGGTCGAAGCTCGAGCGGTGGCGAAGGCGGGAGTTGGGATTGGTCATGGTGATCATCTCGCTTTGGTCGTCGCCGGGCCTCCTTCGCCCGACGCAGGATCGGGGTCGATTGTACGACGGGAGGAAGAGGGCGGCCGGCGGTGCGGGCCGGGTCGCAAAGAATGCGGAGATGAGCGAGGCCAGCGCGAGGCGGGAGTCATGCGGACGCGGGGCGCAGCGAGCCAGAGGCCGCAACCTGGCGCGGATGCCCTCGGTCACCCGGCGCCACAGGCGACGCGCGCTCACGCACCCCGCGCGCGGGGTCCGCCGCGCCCTCGGGCGCCCCCCCCTGCTCGCCTAGCCCACGTTGAGACCGCAGGACTCCGCAGCGCCGAGCACGATGTTCATGTTCTGGATGGCGGCGCCCGATGCGCCCTTGCCCAGGTTGTCGAAGCGGCACACGAGCGTCATGCGCTCGTCGTTGCCCACCACGGCCACCTGCATGTCGTCGCGGCCCGAGAAGGCGGCGGCGCTCATGAAGCCCTCCTCGTCGGGATGCGCCTCGAAGCGCACGAGGCCGCTACCAGGTGCGTAGGCGGCCTGAAGGGCGGACGCGACCTCGGCCAGGCCGCACGCACCCGCGAGGTCGCGGCGCGTGAGCGGCACGATGACCTCCATGCCCGCGTAGTAGGGCGCGATGACGGGGCAGAACACGGGAGGCTGCTCAAGGCCGCAGACCTTGGCCATCTCGGGAAGGTGCTTGTGCGTCTGGCCCAGGGCGTAGAGGCGCGGGGCCTGGAGGAGAGACTCTGCGGGAATCACCGCGGCCGAGGCGGCGCCGTCCACGCCGCTGCCCTCGACGCCCACGGCGCCCTGCTCATACAGGGCGATGGTCTTCTTGCCGCCGCCCGAGTACCCGGTGAGCGAGGTGGCGCTGAGCTGGGCGTCGGCGCGGACGACGCCCGCGGCCACGAGGGGCGCCACGAGCGCGATGAAGCCGCTCGCATGACAGCCGGGGTTGGCGATGCGCTTGGAGGAGGCGATCTGCGCGCGCAGGCCGCCCACCTCGGGGAAGCCGTACGTCCAGCCCGGCGCGGTGCGGTGGGCGGTGGAGGTGTCGATGAGCACGGTGTCGGGGTTGTCCACGAGCGCCACGGCCTCGATGGAGGCGGCGTCGGGCAGGCACAGGAAGGCGATGTCGGCGCCGTTGAGGGCCTCCTTGCGGGCAGCCGGGTCCTTGCGCAGCTCGTAGGGGACGCTCACCAGCTCGATGTCGGTGCGGCCCGCGAGCCGCTCGTGGATGCGCAGGCCGGTGGTGCCCGCCTCGCCGTCGATAAAGACCTTCGTCATGTGCGCACTGCCTTCCCGTGAAAACCGATGGTGTCGGGGATGCAGTGTATACCAAGCGCGGGGCCCGGGTGCGCGGGCCGCTACGCGGGCGGCAGGTCGCGCAGGGCCAGCGCAAGGGCCTCCACGGCGGGGGCCACCTGCTCGGCGGTGAGGCCGGAGTAGTTCATGACGAACGTGGAGGCCTCGACGGGGGCGTCTCCCGCGGCCGGGGCCCCGGCGGCGTCGGGCCGCCCGCGCAGGCCGGCGGCGCCTCCCGCTACCGGCCGCCCCGCGCAGTAGCCCGAGAGCGGCGACAGCTCCACGCCCCGGGCGCGCGCGGCGGCGGCGATGGCGTCCTCGCCGCAGGCGGCGTGCACGCGCATGAGGAAGTGCAGGCCGGCGTCGGTCACCTCGACCTCGAGCATGTGCGCCACAGGACTCGATTGCAGGGCCTCTACCAGGTCGTTCCTGATGCCGCGATAGTAGGTGCGCGTGCGGGCGACGTGCCGCTCGTACTCGCCCGAGGCCATGAAGCGCGCCAGCGCCAGCTGCTCGGTAGCCGAGACGGTGGAGGAGTAGAAGCCCAGCCGCTCGTGGAAGCGCCCCAAAAGGCCCTGGGGCAGCACCATGTAGGCCATGCGAAACGTCGAGCCCAGGCTCTTGGCGAAGGTGTTGGTGTAGATGACGCACGACGAGGCGTCGATGCTGCCGAGCGTGGGGATGGGCCTGCCCGACAGGCGGAACTCGCAGTCGTAGTCGTCCTCCACGATGTAGCGGCCGCCCCGCTCGCTCGCCCAGCCGAGAAGCTCGTAGCGCCGCGAGATGGGCATGACCTGCCCGGTGGGGAACTG
>CAVEWV010000065.1:11130-13975 GCA_963619535.1 Acutalibacteraceae bacterium
GTCTATCGCGGCGGCAAAGTAGCCGCGGCGCTCCTCGGAGTAGGCGTAGCCCTCGGCCAGGAGCTGGGCATATGCTCCCTCCACCGTGATGAGGCTCACGCCGAGGTGCTTGGCCAGGGAGCGCTTGGAGGGCAGGCGGCGACCGGCGGGGATGGCGCCCGACTCTATATCTGCGCGGATGCAGAGATATAGATATTCATACAGGCTCTCATCGCCGCGCTGCGACAGGTCGTAGGTGAGCATGCGCCTCGCCGCCCCGGGCCGGGCCGCTAGGCCCTGGCGGCCACCAGGTCGCGCACGACCTCGGAGGCGATGATGAGGCCGGCCACGCTCGGCACGAAGGAGACCGACCCGGGCACCGCGCGGCGGTCCAGGCAGGTGCGCGACGAGCCGGGCGGGCAGACGCATCCCTTCTTGCAGGCGGCCGCGCCGTCGGGCACCTCGATGGAGGGCTCGCGCGAGTAGACGCACTTGAGCTTGGGGATGTCGCGGCGGCGCAGCTCGCGGCGCATGACGCGGGCCAGGCGGCACACGGAAGTGTCGTAGATGTCGGCCACCTCGAGCTTGGTGGGGTCGAGCTTGTTGCCCGCGCCCATGCACGAGATGACGGGCGTGCCCGCCTCGTTGGCCGCGACGATGATGTCGAGCTTGGCGGTGACGGTGTCCACCGCGTCCACCACGTAGTCGTAGGCCGCGAAGTCAAACTGGTCGCGGGTCTGCGGCAGGTAGAAGCAGCAGTGGCGCGTGACCTTGCAGCCGGGGTTGATGGAGGCGATGCGCTCGGCCATGACGTCGACCTTGTACATGCCCACGGTGTCCCATGTGGCGATGACCTGGCGGTTGATGTTGGTGATGCACACCTTGTCGTCGTCCACGATGTCGATGGCGCCCACGCCGCAGCGGGCCAGCGCCTCGATGGCATAGCCGCCCACGCCGCCCACGCCGAACACGCACACGCGCTTGCCGCGCAGCGCCTCCACGCCGTCGTCGCCCAGAAGGAGCCTCGTGCGTGAGAATTGGTCGAGCGACATGCGGGTCCTCCTCAGAAGCGCAGGTGAATGCGGCCAAGCCGCAGCTAGCCGCGCCATGATAGCGCAGGGAAAATGGACGGCGGCCAAGTCTTTGCGCATGCATGATAAATGGGCATGCCGCCGTGCATATAATGGTTGGCTTTCAAAACGAAGTGACAAGAGGAGAACCATGGCGCAGATGCGGCCGGACCGCGTGAGCACCTATTTCAGGCAGGGTGCGGGCGCGCTTGCTATCGTGTGCGTGAGCGGCATCGTGTACAACGCGGGCCTGGCGGCCGGGCCTTACCTCGAGGGGCTCATGGTGCAGTGCCTGCTCGACATAGCCCAGGGCACGGCGTCGGCACAGAACATGCTGGTACTGGCCGCGATCTATGTAACCGCTATCGTGGTGGTGCAGGGGATGCGCGCCGTGAAGCGCTTCTACGTGCGCCGCTTCGCCAACACCGCCGCGCGCTCCATGCGCACCACGCTGTACAACAACATCGTCCACACGCCACGCGCCGACCTTGCGCAAGACAGCGCAGGGGCGCTCATGACCAAGGCGACCTCGGACGTCGACGCCGCCGTGGAGGGCATGCGCAAGGTCACGACGGAGGTGTTCGACACGGGCGTGGCCATGGTGGCCTATTTCGCGCTGCTCGCCTCGCTCGACTGGCGGCTCGCCATCCTGAGCTGCCTGTTCACCCCTCCCGCCTACTGGCTGGCCGGCAGGCTCAAGGGACGCATCTACGAGGCCAACCAGCGCGCCAAGGCAACCGCGGGCCGGCTCAGCGACGCCACCATCGACCAGGTGGAGAACGCCCTGCTCTACCGCAGGTACGGCCTTGCGCAGCAGCGCCGGCTGGCCCTCGAGGCGCACCTGGACGACTATGAGCGCGCCGCCACGCACGCGGGCATCTGGGAGAGCGTGATGATGCCCGTGTACCAGGCCGTCTCGATGGCCGGCGTGGTGCTCATCGTGTGGCTGGGCGCGCGCAACGTGGCCGGCACGGGCTGGGCCTCCTGGGACATCGCCGCGTTCACGGCGTTCCTCGCGTGCTTCGCGCGCTTCGCCACCAAGGCGTCGCACTGCGCCAAGCTCTTCAACGCCGTCCATAAGGCGCAGGCCTCCTGGGCACGCATAAAACCCCTGCTCAAGCCCCGTATCGACTGGCCTGAGGCGCAGGAGGGGCAGACTTGTGTGCCGCAGGGGCTCGTCATGCGCGACGCCGGGCTCACCTGGCCGGGGCAAGGCGCCTTCGGCCTGCGCGGCGTCAACCTGGAGGCGCTGCCCGGCCAGGTGGTGGGCGTCACCGGGCCCGTGGCGGCAGGCAAGTCCACCCTGGGCAAGCTCTTCCTGTGCGAGCATCCCTACGAGGGCAGCGTCTGCGTGGGAGGGCACGAGCTGCGCGACATGGGGCCCTGCGAGCTGAGCCAGACGGTGGCCTACCTGGGGCACGACCCGGAGCTTTTGAGCGACACCGTGGCCGCCAACATCTGCCTGGGCGAGAACGCGGACGTACCGGGGGCGCTTCGGCTCGTGCGACTCGACGAGGAGGTGGCCGCCATGGCGCAGGGCGCGGACACCCTCGTGGGCGCCGGCGGCGTGCGCCTCTCCGGCGGCCAGCAGGCGCGCCTGGCCCTTGCCCGCACGCTGGCCCGAAAGCGGCCCCTCTACGTGCTCGACGACCCCTTCTCCGCCGTGGACCCCACGACCGAGCGGCAGGTCATGGAGGGCCTGCGGGCCCGTGCGCACGACAGCGTCATCCTGCTCATCTCGCATCGCCTGACGCAGTTCCCCCAGCTCGACCAGGTGGTTTGGGTGGAGGACGGGC
>CAVEWV010000065.1:14452-16081 GCA_963619535.1 Acutalibacteraceae bacterium
CTCACGGCGGCGCTCGTGGCCATCATTGCGGCCGACGTCGCGCTCGCCCTCGTGCCGCCCCTCGTTCTGGAAGGCGTGGTGAACGAGCTGGCCGCAGGCCATGAGGTCGCGCTCGCCGCGGCGCTGCTCTACTTCGGCGCCGTCGCCGCCTCGAGCGTGCTCGACTCGCTCAAGTCGGCCTCGGTCACCGTCGCGGGCCAGAAGGTGACCCACGGGCTGCGCAGCGCCATGGCCGCCAAGCTCGACCGCCTGCCCGCCGGGTATTTCACCTCGCACACGGGCGGCGCCGTGAGCTCGCTGTTCGTCAACGACGTGGACACCGTGCGGGCGCTCTTCGACGAGGGCATCGTGAGCATGGTGGTGGACGCCTGCAAGGTCGTGGGCATCGTGGGGGTCATCTTCACGCGCAGCGTGGGCCTGGGCGCGCTGCTTGTGGTAGTGACGCCCTTCCTCTTCCTGCTGACGCGCGCCTTCCAGCGCCGCATGCTCGCCGCCCAGCTCGCCAACCGCGAGGCCCTGGCGCGGATGAACGCCCAGGTGCCCGAGACCGTGCGCGTCATCCGCACCGTGCACAACCTGGGGCGGGAGCGTTTCATGGAGCGGCGCTACGACACGGGCATCCGCGACTGCTTCACGAGCATGGAGCACGTGAACCTGTACGACTCGGTGTACTCGCCCATCATCGTGACGAGCGGCTCGGTGGTGATCGCGGCCGTCATGGTGCTGGCGAGCCTGGGCGGAGGGGTGCAGGAGTTCTTCGGGATGTCGGTGGGCACGGCGGCGGCCGTGGTGGCCTACGTGGGCAAGGTGTTCGAGCCCCTGGGCGCCATCGGGATGGAGATCGAGAACATCCAGCAGGCCGTGGCCGGCGTCAAGCGCGTGCAGGCCTTTTTGGCCGAGGACGAGCGCGGGCTTGCCTGCACCGAGCCCGATGAGAAGGCGCCGCTCGCCGTGGAACTCGCCGGCGTGGACTTCGGCTACGAGGACGCGCGGCCCGTCCTCAAGGGCTTCTCGCTGTCCGTGGCACCCGGCGAGATGGTGACGCTGGCGGGCCGCACGGGTGCGGGCAAGAGCACCGTATTCAAGCTCATCATGGGCGACTACGAGCCCCAGGCAGGCGCGGTGCGCGTGTGGGGCGTGAGGGCCAGCCAGCTCTCACCCCAGGTGAGAAGGCGGTTCGTGGGCCATGTGGACCAGGCGTTCAGGGCCGTGCCGGGCACCCTGGCCGACCAGATCACCCTCGGTGACGAGGGCGTCTCGTGCGAGGAGATGCGCCGGGCGGCCGACATCGCGGGCATCGCCGCCACCATCGAGGCGCTGCCGCAGGGCTACGACACGCCCTACAGCGAGGGGCTGCTCTCCCAGGGCCAGACGCAGCTGCTCTCCATCGCCCGCGCCGTGGCGGCCAACCCCCGGCTGCTGCTGCTCGACGAGATCACGGCCAACCTCGACTCGGGCACCGAGGCCCAGGTGATGGAGGCCCTGGAGCGCGCCAGCCGCGACCGCGCCGTGCTCTCCATCTCGCACCGCCTCTACGCCCAGTCGCACCAGGGCCGCGTCGTGCAGATATGACGAAAAGGGACGGGTGCAATTCGTCATTTGCCCATCTACCAGGCAAATGACGAAAAG
>CAVEWV010000066.1:0-16046 GCA_963619535.1 Acutalibacteraceae bacterium
GCACGATTTCCTCCGAGAACCTGGGCGACCTCGTCGGTGCCGTCGCGGGCCTGCCTGGCATGCGGATGCACCCAAAGCCGGCGACCCAGGATGCCCCATGCGAGGAGTTCATGCTGGTGTGCGCCATGGACGGCCCCAAGCTCAACGAGCTGCTGGCCGCCATGCGCGCGGCGGGCGTCCCCGTGGGACACAAGGCCATGGTGACCGCACACAACCGCCTGTGGCCGATGGGGCTCCTGATGCAAGAAGTCGCCCGCGAGCATGCCGCTTTGGGAGGTTGCGGAACCTGATGCGCGGCGTTGCGCAGGGCCTCACGTACCACCAGTACGCTACGGCCCTGCGCGCCTTGCGCATCAGAACCCGCGTTTGGCGGAGTTGCGGAACCTGATGCGCGGCGTTGCGCAGGTGCTCACGCGCGGCGGGCACCTTTGGTGTACGTCCAGTACGCATCGCACCTGTGTGCCTTGCCGGCGAGAACCCGCTTTTTAACGGTTGCGGAACCTGATGCGCGGCGTTGCGCGGAGGCCCATGCGCGGATTCCTCGTGCTATACTCCGAGGCAGTTCTCGCGCGGCAGCCGCAGGGCATGGATGCCCCGGCTTGGCAAGGCTCCCGGCGCCACGGTGGCCCGGATGCAGCGTTGCCCGCCGCTTACCTGCGAGAACGCACGTAGAAAGGCATATCATGCTCCTTTTTCCCGCCTCGGCCACCATGCCGCTGCGCCTGTACCTCGACGAGTCGGGCACGCTGGGCTTCGGGGGCGAGGTCTTCACCATGGCGATGGTGCTGGTGAGCGACCTGGCCAAGCTCGAGTCCTCCATCGCCCGCAACAAGACCACGCAGGCCGAGATCAAGGCCTCGCAGATGAGGACCCCCCAGAAGCTCGAGCTCGCCAAGAAGCTGCTCGAGGAGAACGACCTGCAGGTCTTCCTGCTCACCATCGACCCGGCGGCGGCCTACGCCTGCGAGCGCAAGCTCGACAAGGAGCTGCTCTACGACTCCATGATCGCCCAGGCCATGGCCTACTACCTGCAGCGCGGCGACCTTCCGCAGGGGCGCGCCTACCGCCTGTCGCTCGACATGCGCGGCGGCATCCGCGAGAGCTTCGAGGACATGGTGCGCGAGAGCATCGGCAACGTCCTCATGCACCGCGACGAGCCGCTCGTGAGCGACCTGCAGGTGCGCTTCATGGATTCCAAGTACTCCGCGGGCGTGCAGGTGGCCGACCTGTTCAGCAACATCTATCGCACCACCCTCTCGGCCAAGGACTCGCCCTGCAACGGCTTCCTGCACAAGTACATGAGCGCGGGCGTGGTGCATGCCGGGTTCTCGTTCGGCCTGCGCGAGCTCGCCGACCAGATGAGCCAGATCGCAGCCGACCTGCGCGCCCGCGTGGAGTACGAGGAGCGCAACCATATTGAGGGCGGCTTCCGCACGCTGCCCCTGTCGGTGGACGAGCAGTTCGTGTCGAAGACGACGGCCGAGCCCGTGACGCCGCAAGGCGAGCGCGAGCCGGGTCTGGCCGAGGCCGCAGATGGCGAGGCTGCCCAGGCCATGCGTCCCGCGGGCGAGCTGGCGCAGGTCGAGGCTGAATCGGCGGCGGGGGAGGCCCGCGTCGAGGATCCCGTGGTTACGGGCGCCGTCGCGCTTGAGGACGCGCACGCGTCGGCGGAAGACGCCGTCGCTGCCGACGCGTCCATGCCCGAGGGTGATTCGCAGGGGCAGGATGCCTCGGCCGAGGCACCCCGGACGCTTTCTCGCTCGGCGCGTCGCCGCCGCTCTCGCGCAGCCCGCAAGGCGGCCGACGCCCAGGCCGCAGCGGCGGCCGCCCAGGCGGAGGAGCCGAGCGCCGAGGTGTCGGCGCCTGCCGAGACCGTCGCGTCAAACGACCAGGTAGACGAGGGGTTTGCCGAGCCTGTCGCGCCTCTTGCGGAGCCGTCCGAGGCCCCGGCGCAGCCTCAGGACGCGGCGCCGGCGAGGACGAGGCGTCCCGGTTGGCGCGCGAAGGCCGAGGTCCAGGCCAAGGCCGAGAAGGCGGCGGCCAGGGCGAAGGCGGACAAGGCGCCCGAGGCCCAGGCGGACGTCGGCGCGGCGGACGCGCATGAGGACGCCGCCCCGGCGAAGTCCGCCAAGCCCGGCCGCTCGCGCTCCGCGAAGGCCCGCGCCGCCAAGAGCCAGGCCGAGCAGGAGCCCGCGCAGGGGGTCGCGCCTGTCGAGACGAGCGCCCCGGTCGCGCCTGCCGCGCCTTCCCCCGAGACCGAGCCCGACGAGGATGTCGTGGAGGGCGCGTCGGGCCACACCGCCCGCGAGCGTCGCCAGATGGCCGCCCAGAAGTCCGGCGCCAGGAAGCGCTCCCGCAAGGCGAAGGCCGACGGTGTGCACCCCGCGCCCGAGCAGGCCGAGCCCGCCCTCGTCGAGCCCGCACCCGCCGAGCCTGCGGGCAAGCAGGCCTCGCCCGCACCCGCCGAGCCCGAGCCGGCTCCCGCGCTTGCCGAGCCCACGCCCGCGGCAACGCAGTCGGCCGCCTCGCCTGCCGCCGAGGTACCTGCGGCGCCCAGCCCGGCACCCAAGCCGGCGGCCAAGCGTACTCGCTCGCGCAAGGCGAAGCCCGCCGCCGACCAGGCTGTTTCCGCTCAGGCCCCCGCGGCCGAAGGCGCCCCTACGGCACCGGCGTTGCCTGAGCCCTCGCCCGAGCCCGCCTCGCCTGAGTCGCCCGCTACGCCCGCTTCTCCTGCGCCCGCCGCATCCGAGGCTCCCACCCTGCCCGACGGCGCCGCGCCCAAGCCCAAGCGCACGCGCACGCGTACCCGCAAGACGGCCGCCAAGCCCGCAGGCGAGCCCCCGGCGGCCGAGTAGCCCCGCCGCCCGATAGCCCAACTCGTGCTTCTCACACGAACGGCGCCGACGACCCGCAATGGGCCGCCGGCGCCGTTCGCGCTGTTATATAGCCTGCGTCTTACCAGCGGCACCATGCCAGCCACCCCGTTTGGAGCCGCGTGCGGCCTGTCCGGCGCCCCTTTAGAATCGGCAGCCGGGCCCTTTGCCCTCCACGTGGCGCTTGCCCACGACCTCGCGGCGCACATAGCGCAGGGTCGCGTCCTCGCCCTGGTCGGCGAGCATCATGAGCAGGCGCTTGAGCAGGGCCTCGGTGTCGGGGTGGATGGGCAGTTCCACGCCGCTCGAGTGCTCCAGCTCGTAGTACTCAAGCGGGCTTGCGTCGGTGTAGGCGTCCTTCTTGTACACGCGGCTCGCGGCGATGCGGTCGCAGAACATCTCCACCACGTAGCGCGTGGGCATGGGCTTGCCCTCCATGGTGGGGTCGCCGTTGCCCTTGATGTCCACCCAGTACTCCCAGTGGTGGCGGTTGCGCCCCTTGTGGTGCATCCACGCCTCGGAGTAGCCCTTGTCGGCGCGCTCGGCGGAGTTGGGGCTGCGAAAGCCCTGGTAGTAGCGGGTGCCCACCATGAACTCGCACGGGGAGTACTTGGAGAGGTCGTGCGCCAGGCCCTGGCGGACGAGTCCCACGCGAAAGCAGTAGCGCATCACGAGCAGCTTGTGGTGGGTGATGGTGCGCAGGTGCCCCCATGCCTTCCCAAGGGTGAGCCGGCCCAGGCCGTCCTTGGTGAAGGGCTCGTCGATTGCATGCTTTTCCTGGGGCTTCTTGGGCATGGGCGCTCGCTTGGCACGATGGGGTTTGTCTTGTGAGCGCATTTATAGCACAAGCGCCTGCGGGCCGCGTGATATTGTGCCGCATCGTCTCAAAAGCAATCGGGCCGCCCCTTCGGCCCTGACGTGCGTCGCCGGCCCGCCGCCGCGCGCCTCCCCGCACGCCGACGTGAAAGGCACCTCCCATGCGAGCACGCAAACCCAAGAACCTCGACGAGCGCCGCAGGCTCTTCGCCGACGCCATCGTGGACGACGCCGAGCAGCGCGCCGGCAGCTGGGCGCAGATGCTTTTGCCCCGCGCCCGCGAGGTGCGGCTCGACCTGGGCTGCGGCAAGGGCGGCTTCGCCATCGAGAGCGCCAAGGCCGAGCCCGACGTGCTCTTCGTGGGCGTGGACGTCGAGGAGATCTGCGTGGTGCTCGCCGCGCAGCGCGCCATCGAGGAGGGCGTGTACAACGCCGTGTTCGTGCTCGACGAGAAGGACGACGTCTGCCGCTTCTTCGCCCCCGGCGAGGTGGACCGCATCCACCTCAACTTCTCGGCGCCCTTCCCCCAGAGCAAGGCCGCGCCGCGCCGCCTCTCCCACGCCACGCGCCTCATGGCGTACCGTGACATCCTCGCGCCGGGCGGCACCGTGTGCCAGAAGACGGACTCCGAGCCGCTTTTCAAGTACTCGCTCACCCAGTTCGAGCTGGCCGGGTACGAGGTGACGCGCACCACCGACGACCTGCATGCCGAGCCTGCCTGGCCCTTCGCCAACGTGTCCACCGAGTTTGAGGAGCGCCTGTGCCAGATGGGCGCCACGGTGCACGCCCTCGTGTCGCATCCCGGGCCCCGACCCAGCTCGCTTGAGCAGGTGGCGCCCCAGACGCTGGCCGACTACCTGCCCGAGGACCTGGAGTCGATGACGTACGTGCCCCTGGGTATGGAGGACACCGTCCGCAACCTGCTCAACCGCCGCGCCAACCTCGCCCGCAAGGCGCAGGCCCGCGCCCGCGCCGCCCGCAGCCGCAAGCTGCGCGGGGGCAAGGGCGGCTCCTCGGGTGATGTGCCTAAAAGTTAGGCATACTTGACATATAGCGACAACCCTTTCAGAATGGTTGCAGAAAACGCCCGGCCGCAAGTCGGGCTTTTTTGCAAGAACAAGTGTTAGCCATATCTTATTATCTGCCCACCAAAGGGCGGGCGGGTCGAGACGGAAAGGGTTTGTATCATGGCGAGCGGCGCGTATCTGAGCGTGCGGGGTCTGTGCAAGGGCTACGGGCAGGGGGAGGGCCGGCAAAACGTCCTGCACGGGGTCGACTGTCAGGTCGAGAAGGGCGAGATCTGCGTGCTTCTGGGCCCGTCGGGTTCGGGCAAGTCGACCTTCCTCAACCTCATCGGCGGCCTCGAGCCGGCCGACGAGGGCACCATACGCGTGGGCACGACGACGCTCACAGGCCTGTCGGAGAAGGGCCTCACCGAGTACCGCCGCCGCGAGCTTGGCTTTGTCTTCCAGTTCTACAACCTCGTGCCCGACCTCACCATCCGAGAGAACATCGAGGTCACGCAGCACCTGAGCGCCGACCCCCTGCCCATCGACGACCTGCTGCGCTCGCTGGGCCTGTGGGAGCAGCGCGACAAGTTCCCCAGCCAGGTGTCGGGCGGCCAGCAGCAGCGCTGCGCCATCGGCCGCGCCCTCGTGAAGAACCCCGGGCTTTTGCTGTGCGACGAGCCCACGGGCGCGCTCGATTACGCCACGAGCAAGGAGATCCTCCAGCTCATCGAGGACGTGAACGGGCGCTACGGCTGCACGGTGGTCATCGTCACGCACAACGACGCCATCCGCCTCATGGCGCACCGCGTGCTGCGCCTGCACGACGGCCGGCTCGCCGCCGACGAGCTCAACCAGGCCCGCGTGCGCGCGGCCGACCTCACCTGGTAGGCGGGCGCCATGTCGCCGCTCGCAAAGCGCCTTCCGCGCGAACTCAAGCACAATCTCGGCAAGTACCTGGGCATCTTCGTGCTCATCGCGGCCACGTGCGCCGTGGTCTCGGGCTTTTTGGTGGCCGCCTCGTCCATCGAGGCGAACATGGCAAACTTCCTGGACGACTACAACGTGGAGGACGGCCGCTTCACCACGAACTTCCAGGCAAGCGACGAGGCCCTGCAGGCGGTGGAGGAGCTGGGGTGCGAGGTGTACGAGCTCTTCAGCTTCGATGCGACCCTGCGCCTGAATGAGGGCGCCGCGGCGGGCTCGGATGCCACCGTGCGCGTCTATCGCCAGCGCGACGAGGTAAACCTGGCCGTGTACGCGCAGGGCCAGGCCCCCACACAAGACGGCGAGGTGGCGCTCGACCGGGTGTTTGCCGCAAACGCCGGCATCGCGGTGGGAGACGACGTGGCGCTGTCGGGCACGACCTGGCACGTCACGGGCATCATGACCCTGTCCGACTACACGGGCCTCTTCCTCAACAACTCCGACTTCACCATCAACGCGCTCACCTTCGGCGTGGCCGTGGTGGCGCCCGCCGGCTACGAGGCGCTCCTGGCCGACGCGCAAAGCGTCGCCCCCAGCTACACGTACGCGTTTCGCCTTAACGACCGCAGCCTCGACACCGCCGGGCGCGTCGCGCTGGAGACCGAGATGATGGAGGCCCTGGGAGGGGCGGGCGCGGTGGTGACCGACTTCATCGACCGCGAGTCCAACCAGGCCATCATGTACGCCATCACGGACGTCTCGGGCGACTCGGCGATGTGGGAGGCCCTCTTCTACATCATCGTGGCCATCATGGCCTTCGTGTTCGTGGTGCTGACGGGCTCCACCGTGGAGGCTGAGAGCTCGGCCATCGGCACGCTCATGTCCATGGGCTACACCCGTGGCGAGCTGGTGCGCCACTACATGGCGGCCCCCCTGCTCGTGGGCGTCGCAGGCGGCGCGGTGGGCAACGCCCTGGGCTACGCCTTCATCGTCGACGTGATGAAGGACCTCTACTACAACTCCTACGACTTCCCGCCGTTCAGCGCGGTGTGGGACTGGGGCGCCTTCGTGCTGACCACGGTGGTGCCGCTCGCGCTGCTCGCCGCCATCACGTTCGTGGGCCTCGTGCGCCACCTGAGGGCGACCCCGCTGCAGTTCCTGCGCCACGAGGCCTGCCGCAAGCGCGCGCGCCGCAGCTTGCGCCTGCCGGCCGGCTTGCCCTTCACCTCGCGCTTCCGCCTGAGGCTCTTCGCGCGCAACCTGGGCAACTACGTGGTGCTCCTCGCGGGCATGGCCTTCGCCACGCTCATCCTGCTCTTCGGGCTGTGCCTCGTGCCCACCATGACCCACTACGCCGACCTTCTGGGCGAGGGCCTGCCGGCCCAGCACCAGTACCTGCTCAAGGCTCCGCTCAAGATAGACGCCACCGACCAGGAGCGCGCCGACTTCGCCGAGCTCGAGGCCTACGTGTACGGCGACGACGAGACGCGCGCCCAGTACAGCGGCCTGAAGCTCGTAAAGCTGGCCGGCCTGGCCAAGGACTTCGAGTCTGAGGGCGCCGTGTACGTCAACACCGCCGAGAACAGCGAGGACGCCGTGGCGCAGGCCGAGCGCTTCGCGGCCTACACGCTGGAGACGCCCCGCGCCGGCGTGGACTCCATGGAGGAGATAACCCTCTACGGCGTGGCCGAGGGCTCGCGCTACTTCGAGGGGCTCGAGGTGGGCGCGGGCAAGCTCGTCATCACGCCCGGCGTGGCCCAGAAGTGCGGCCTTGCAACGGGCGACACCATGTCGCTCACCGACAAGTACCACGGCGCGACCTATGAGGTGGAGGTCTCGGGCACCTGGGGCAACGAGTCCACCATGGCGGCGTACCTGTCGCTCGCCGACTTCAACGAGCTCATGGGCAACGCCCCCACGTACTTCAACGGCTATATGTCCAACGAGCCGCTCAACTTCGACGCGCGCTTCTTGGCGAGCGAGGTGACGCCGGCCACCATGCGCGTGGTGGGCGACCAGATGGTGGATTCCATGAGCGGCATGATGTCGTTCATGGTGGCGATGTCCGTGGCCATCTACCTGGTGCTCATGTACCTGCTCACCAAGACGGTCATCGACCGCGCCGCCCGCTCCATCAGCTACATGAAGGTCTTCGGCTACACCGACCGCGAGATCTCGCGCCTGTACGTGCGCGGCATCACCGTGTGCGTGGCGGTGTCGCTGCTGGCCTGCCTGCCGGCCGTGTCGGCCTTCATCGCCTTCTTCATGAAGACGGTCTACATGAACTACTCGGGCAACATCGTGTGCTACATCCCGCCCGAGAGCATGGCCATCGAGCTTGCCTGCGGCCTGGCGACCTACGCCGTGGTGGCGTGGCTGCACCTGCGCTCCATCCGCCGCGTGCCCCTGGCGCTCGCGCTCAAGGTGCAGGAGTAGGGCGAGGGCCGGGCGAGGCGGGCTGGGGGAGCGGGCCGGCGCGGCCGTGCGTGCCTGCGGGTCCGCTTGCCCGTGGTTCCTGGGCGGTTTGTACGGCGCGCGGGGTGCGCGGGCCTTGTTGTCCTGCGGAGGTGAGATACTGGGCGGGCATGAACCGAAGGAAGGAGCCTGTCTTGCCCAGAGGACTCACCATAATCGACGCGTCCGACCGCGACGGGCGCGCGTCGGCGGCGCTCGCGCGCGTGCTTGAGCTCCAGGCGCGCGGCGAGCGCGTCGCGTGGATCGTGCCCACGGCCGACATGGCGCTCGCGCTCAAGCGGCGCCTGGCCGACGCCGGCCTGCCCCTGCCCGGGGTGGAGCTGACCACGGCCGAGGGCTGGGTCACGGGCCGCTGGACGCTGTGGGGCGACGGCCGCAAGGCGGCAAGCGGCCTGCAGCGGCTGCTCTATGCGAGGAAGGCCCTGCTGGAGACGCCGAGCACCTGCCCGTCCATCCAGTCGAGCGGGATGCTGGGGTGCCTGCGCGACGTGGTACGTTCCGGCGCGGGGCTGCCGGCGTTTCAGGCGCAGGCTGACGCGGGCGAGGGCCTGTCGGCCGCGCAGCGCGAGCTCATGGAGGCCGCGCGGGGCTATTTCGACCTCGTGCGCCGCGGCGGCCTCATCGAGACGGGCGATGCCGCGGGGCTGCTCGCAGCCTCGATGCCCGACCCCGGCTGGGCGCACCTCGTGGTTGAGGGCGCATGGGGCCTGCACGACGTCTATATCGAGCTCTTCGGCGCGGCGGCCGCCCATGCGGGCGTGACCTATGTGGGCTGCCTGGGCGGCAACGGCGCCTTCGCGCTCGAGCGCCGCGCGGCCGGGCTCGTCGAGGCCGCCGCCCGTGCGCGCGGCTGCGAGGTCGTGCGGGTCGGGGCGACCGCGTGCGCCGGGGCCGATGCGGCTACGTGCGACGACGTCGCGGGCGCATGCGACTCGCCCGACGGCCCGGCCGGCCCTGCGGCGCCTCGGCGCGCCCCCGAGCTCGTCCAGCTCGCTGAGGCGCTCTTCGCCCCCGAGCGCAGGCCTGCCGTGCGTCCTACGGGGGCGCTCCGGGCGTGCCTGCCGGCGGGACGTTACGCACAGGCGGCCCTGCTCGCGGCCCAGATAGGCCGGCTGGTCGATGAGGACGGCATCGCCCCGCGCGACATCGTGGTGGCCGCCGCCGACCCGCACGAGATGGCGGCGAGCCTGGCGGGTCCCTTGAGCGAGCATGCCCCGCGCGGCATCGCCGTGGCCACGGCGGCCTCGACCCCCGTGCTGGCCAGCCATGTGGGCCGCTTCGTCGTCCAGTGGGCGCGCCTGCTCCAGGCCGCCTGGGTCGCGCCGGAAGAGCCGGCCCCCTCGCTGTGCGCCCTCGCGTCGGACCTCGCGCGCAACCCGCTGCTGGGCCTGCCCCAATCCCGCGCCCTCAAGCTCGACCGCCGTTGGCGCTCCTGGCGCCTCACGAGCGCGTCCGACTACGTGAACGACCTGCTCGGGGCCCTGGCATCCGATGACGGCGAGCCCGGGCAGGACGCGTCCGTCCTCGAGGGCCCGCGCGACCTCGCCTGGGTCATGGCCCTGGCCCAAGAGCGGCTGCCGCGCGCCCGCACGCCCGAGGCCGCCCTCGAGTGCGGCGTTTGGGATGCCCTCTCCAAGCTGATAGACGAGCACATGCGCGTCGTGGGGCGCGACCCCCGGCCCGACGAGCTGGCGGACCTGCTCGACATGATGGCGGCCGAGCAGGGGTGGTGCGCCGTGCCCGTGAGCGACATCGCGGCGCAGCGGCAGGCCCGGGCGCTCCAGGCCAGCCCGAACGCCGTGCGCGTGGTGCGCCTGGCCGACCTGGACGCGATGCGCGCCCGCGCGGTGGTGCTGTGCGACCTCACGGCCGACGCCTACCCCCTGCGCGAGCGCGTGGACGCCAAGTCGAGCCTGTGGGATGCGCTGGGGCTTCCGGCCGGCCCTGGCCAGGTGGAGCTTTTGCGCCACCGCTTCCGCGCCGCCCTGGAGTGCGCGTGCGACGTCGTGGTCGTGGAGCGCGTCCTGGCCGACGAGGACGCCCAGGCCACGCGCCCCTGCGCCCTGCTCGAGGAGCTTGTCGACTGCTATCGCGACGACCCCTCCGACTTGGGGGCGCTCGACCGCGCGACGGGCCTGCCGAAGTCGGGCGCCATCGCGAGCATGGGCATGGGCGAGGAGGAGTTCGCCCGCCTTGCGAGCCCCGTGACGTACGCCCCTGCGCTGCGCGCCTGCGCCCCGGCCGCCTTCGAGCTGGACGACGAGGAGCTGGCGGGCCTTCTGGGCGCCGACGCCGTGTGGTCGCCCAGCGCCCTCGAGCTGCTCATCAGCTGCCCCATGCGCTGGCTGCATGAGCGCCGCCTGCCCACGCGCTCGCTCGACGCCCCCTTCTCCGACCCCATCGCCCAGGGCACCTTCTGCCACCTGGTGCTCGAGCGCTTCCACGTCGAGCTGGGCGAGCAGACGGGCGTGGCGCGCATCATGCCGGGGATGCGCCGCGCCGACTGGGCCGAGCCCTTCGCGCGCGCCTGGGACCAGGCCGTGTCGGCCCAGCGCACCCAGGAGCGGCCCTTCGTGGCCATCGACGAGGTGGAGTCCCACAAGCTCCAGGGCGTGCGCCGCAGGCTCCTCGACAGCCTCGACTGCGAGGCGCTGCTTCCTGCGGGCTTCATCCCGCAGGGCCACGAGCTGGCCTTCGGCGACGATGAGCCCGTGTGGCTCGGCGGGGCGCGCATCCACGGCGTCATCGACCGGCTCGACGTGAACGCCGAGAACGGCAGCGTGCTCGTGGTGGACTACAAGGGTGGCCTCACGGGCGGCCACATGCCCGTGCCGGTGAAGAAGGGCGAGGACCCGCTCCTGGTCGACATGCTGCCGCTGCACTCGCAGATTCTCATGTACCTGGCGGCGGTCCGCCAGACCATGGGCGACAAACCCCTGGCCGGCGGCCTGTACGTCTCCTACGCCAAGCCCATGTGCGCGGGCTTCGTCGACGCCTCCCTCATGGGCGGCCTGTCCGACGACAAGAGGGCCTACCTCAACCGCGCCGCCTGCGAGGCCCGCCCCGCCCCCGACGGCACGCCCGGCGTGGAGGCGCTGCTCGCGCGCGTCGATGGAGCCGTGCGCGACGCCCTGGCCGAGCTGGCCCAGGGGCGCGTGACGGCACGCCCGCGCTTCGGCAAGGCGTCGTGCGACCACTGCCCGCTTGCAGACCACTGCCCGAGGAGGGCCTGACGCATATGAACCTCGACACCCTCACGCCCCAGCAGCGCGACTGCGTGCAGCACGTGGACGGCCCTTTGCTCGTAAGCGCCGGCGCCGGCTCGGGCAAGACGTTCATGCTGACGCAGCGCATCGCATACGCCCTGCTCAACCCTGATATCTCTGGCGTCAACGACGTCGACGAGCTGCTCGCCATCACCTTCACCGAGGCCGCCGCCGCCGAGATCAAGGCCCGCGTGCGCAACAAGCTGCGCGAGGAGGGCCTGGGTGAGCAGGCCCTCAAGGTGGACGCCTGCTGGATAAGCACCATCCACGGCATGTGCTCGCGCATCCTGCACGAGAACGCCCTTGAGCTGGGGCTCGACCCGGCGTTCGGTCTCATCGACGACACCGACCGCGACGCGGCCATCGCCGACTGCATCGAGGCCGCCCTCAAGGAAAGCGACGCCTACGACGCGCTGCTGGCGGAGTACGACACGCGGACCGGCGACGACGCGGCCCGCACGATGGTGCGCGAGCTCATCGACGCCGCCGCCAACGTGCGCGGCGGGCTGGACGCCGTGCGGGCCTTCCCCCTCATGGGCCCGTCCCAGATAGCCCAGGAGATGCTCGACGCCGTGATCGCGGTGGACGCGGCTGCGCGCACCGACGTGTCGGCCACGGGCAAGCAGGGCACCATCGCGCCGAAGATTCGCGACATGGCGGAGGGCCCCTACGGTACGCGCTGCTTCGAGCAGCTCGCGGCCACGGACGCCACCTACGAGCAGGTCTACGCCGCCGTGGGCAACGTGGAGACGAGCCTGTACAGCGGTGCTAAGGAGCCGTTCGCCACGGCGGTCGCGGCGTTTCGCCAGACCGTCATCGACATGCGCCTGGAGTGCGAGCTGGGCCTGGCCGGAGCCGCCCGCGAGGCGCTCGTCCGCCTGGCCCGCGACGTGCAGGGCCGCTACGAGGCATGCAAGCGCGAGCTGGGGTCGCTCGACCAGAACGACCTGCTGCTCAAGACCCTCGACGCCTTTGAGGCCCACCCCGAGGTGCGCGAGCGTTACGCGCATCGCTTCAAGCTCGTGATGGTGGACGAGTTCCAGGACACGAGCGGCCTGCAGATTGCGCTCATCTCGCACCTCACCGAGGGCGACCGCCGGCTGTGCACGGTGGGCGACGCCCAGCAGAGCATCTATCGTTTCCGCGGCGCCGACGTGGCCACCTACCTGCAGCACAAGCGGCATATGAACGACCTCGTCGCGTCGGGCGGCATGGTGCGCGAGCTGGACAAGAACTTCCGCTCGCACGGCGACATAATCAGCTTCGTGAACCGCGTGTTCGGCCAAGAGCGGGTCTTCGACCCCAAGGACTTCATCAAGCTCGGCTTCGACGAGACCCATGCCGACAAGCCCGGCAACACCTTCCCCGCGGTGCCCCGCGTCGAGGTTGTCGTCACGGCGTCGCCCCGCACGGGCGGCCCCAACACGGACGACCGCACGTTTGCCGAGGCCCAGGCGCTGGCCGAGCGCTTCTGCGCCCTGCACGAGACGGGCAGCGCAAACTGCCGCTGGGCCGACATGGTCATCCTGCTGGGAGGCATGACCAATGCCGGCGTGTACGCCCAGGCGCTGCGCGACCGCGGCGTGCCGTGCACCATCGCGGGCGGCTCGGGTTTCAAGACGACTGCCGAGGCCCAGGCCGTGCGCGCCCTGGCCTGCGCGCTCGCCAACCCCTATGACGACGTGCAGCTCGGCCAGGTTCTTGCGGGGCCGGCCTTCGGGCTGGGAAGCGACGAGCTGCTGGGCTTGGCCCGCGGCTGCGACGGCCGGGGGCGGGGATTCTGGGCGGGGCTTGCGTCGTGCGCCGCGGGGGAGCGGCCGCCGCACGGCCACACCTGGCCGGCACGCGTGCGACTCGCCGCGAGCGTGCTCGCGCATGCCGTGGGCCTCGTGGGGGCGCGCCCCCTGAGCGAGGCCGTGCTCGAGGTGGCGCAGGAGAGCGGCTGGCTCGAGCGCCTTCAGGCAGGCGGCGCCCAGGGCATGGCCCAGGCTGCCAACTTCTTCAAGGCGCACCGCCTGCTTGCGGGCATCGAGGACGACGACCCCAGCCGTGGGGCGGCGAGCACCTCGCAGCGCTATGCGGCCATGCTCGACGGCGGCCTCAAGGAGCGCCCCGGCACCCTCAACACCGACGAGCAGGACGCCGTGCGCATCCTCACCATCCACAGCTCCAAGGGCCTGGAATACCCCGTGGTCGCCCTGGCCGACTTCTACTCCAAGCCCAGGAGCGGCAAGCTCACCTTGGAGGGCATGGGCGAGGAGGTGCTGCTGAGCCTGAAGCCGGGCGTCTCGGCGGGCCGCGTCAACGTGAAGGACGCGCCCAAGCTTACCGAGAAGATGGTCGAGCGCCTGGTTGAGGCCGGTGTCCTCGCCGAGCCGAGCCTGGACGATGGCGACCTCACGGCGGGTCAGGCCCAGCGCGCCATCGCCGGCCACGCCGCCTGCGAGGAGCTCGCCGAGCAGCGCCGCAAGTTCTACGTGGGCGCCACACGCCCGCGCGAGGCCCTTATCGTGGCGGTGAAGCTGCCCCTCACAAAGACGGCAAAGGCCGACGACGACTGCGTGGGGGATGTGCGCAGCGCGCTCTTCGGCGACGGGGAATGGCGCAACGTGCCCGAGGGCATCGACTACGGCGGCACCACCCCTGCCGTGGTGACCTACCGGGAGCTCGGCTTCGATGAGGACCGCAACGTGATCGTGGTGAGCGGGGCCGGCGCGCAGGAGGAGTCCGACGAGCCCGCGGGTGTGCAGGCAACGAGCGCGTGCGGCATTGACGGGGCGGTCTCCGTGGGGGCGGCTGGCGAGGGCGTTGTCGGCGCGGGGGCATCCGGCGCGGTGGTCGCCGATGCAGGGATGGCTGGTGAGGGCGCGGCCGGCGGGCCAGTCCCGTACCAGGCGGCCATGGGAGTGGGTCCTGCTCCCGCAGCCCTGTGCGAGCCGAGCGTGCAGGATTGCCGTGTTCCCGAGGCCCCGCGCGAAGGGGAGTTCCTGAGCGACCTGGTGCCCCTGCATCTGCCGTATGCGCCCAAACGTGCGGCGACGTTCTCCTACACCATGCTGGCCGTGCGCGACAAGCATGCGGCCGAGGAGGACAAGGCAGCGCCGCGTCCCGCCGACGACGACGAGGACACGCTGATTGCCGTCGCAGGGCCGCATCACGCGAGTGCCACCGCCTTCGGCAGTGCCCTGCATCAGGCATGCCAGCTCATGGCGGAGGATCTCTCGTGGCGCAGGCATGATCTGGACGCGGCGGGAGGGCCCGTCGCTGGTTTCGCCGACTCGCAGGCGAGTGCCACAGGGCCCGCATGCGCACGGGATGTCGCCGGCGCAAGTTTTGCCATGCCAGCAGATGAGCGCCTGAGGGCATGTCTTGCCACCTGGGACGCGCCCGCCTTCGAGCTCGGCGCCCTCAAGAAGGCGTGCGGGATGTGGCTTGCCAGCTCGGCGGCGCGTCGTGCCGCCGAGTTTGGTGTGCTCGCGCCCGAGGCCCCCTTTTACGTGGCGCTCCAAGGCACCCAGGGCGAGCCGATCCACCTCGAGGGCGCCTTCGATCTGCTCTGCTACGACGCAGGGGCGCAGCGCCGGGGAGGCCTGGCCTTCATAGTGGACTACAAGACGGGCGGAACCGCCGCCGAGACCGCCGAAGACCTGCACGCCAAGCACCTGCTCCAGGCGAGCTGCTATGCCTATGTGGCGCTCTGCCAGGGATTCGGCCAGGTCGAGCTCGCCTTCGTGCGCGTGGAGCAGCCCGACCCCGCCGCCCCCGGCACGCCCCAGGAGGTGCACTACCGCTTCGACGCAGCAGACAAGCAAACGCTCCACGAGACCATCCGCGCCGCCTACGCGCGCTTGTGAGACATGCGTTGTGGCGAACGCGGAGGGCTGCCTGTGCTCCCGTCAGACATATGTTGCGGTGGGGGCAAAGGAGCTGCCTATCTCGCCCACTAGGCACGCATCGCTGGGTGTAAAGGGCTGCCTGCGCGCCTGTCTGTGGGCCGGCGCAGCGGCGTCCGCGGCAGGCTGCCTGCGCTTTCGCGAGGCTTGCGCTGCGGTGGGTACACCAAAGTCGCCGGCGCCCGTCTGCGGGGCTTGCATTGTGACGGGCGTGGAAGGGTTGTCTGCGCGTGTCCATGAGGCAAGCACCTGGGCGAGCTCTCTTCTCTTATAACAAGGCGGGGCGCAAACTCTCAAGATGAGCCTGCGCCCCGCGCCCTTGCTTGGATCTCGTTGTGCTCGACCGTTTGCCTGGCTTGGCCATGTCCGGACGGGCGGGTTTTCTTCGAGCTGGAAGCTACTCGGACTCGGCCGCAGTTTTCGCCGCAGGCTTTTCGCGCACGTCGGTGACATAGAGGCCCACATAGACTTGCTCGCGCGGCGTGGCCTGAGTGTTCACCTGCATGATGCGGCACTCAACCACGCCCGTGTGCCCAAAGTGCAGCAGCTGCGCGAGGAAGGCGTTGCGCGCGCGGGGAACGTAGCCCAAGTGAACGCCCTTGCGCTCGATGCGGATCGCGTTGGGGTCGTAGGGGTTGTCGGGCTCGGCCACCAGCTTGAGCTTCTTGCCGGGCTTGAGCTTGCTCAGGGCAAGCGCCCCCTCGTGATACTGGAACCCTGCGATATAGAACTGGTCAAAAAGCGTCCCGGGCTCGTACATGGCGTCCTCCATCCAAAAGTCAGTGCTAG
>CAVEWV010000067.1:0-15751 GCA_963619535.1 Acutalibacteraceae bacterium
CGCTGCGCCTCCCGACGCCTTGCCGGCGAGAACCCGCTTTTTAGAGGGCAGAACCTGGCGTGACGTCCTGTTGGGCGCATCGTATGTATGGCCCGGTTCCCCGACTATGTCGGGGGCCGGGCTTTTTGCTATGACAGCCGGCGCTCGAAGCCCAGGCGGGCGAAGAGCTCCTCTTTGCTGTGGATGTCGAGCTTTGTGTAGGCGCGCTTGATGTGGGCGCGGGCGGTGTTCTCGGTGATGCAGAGCTTCTCGGCGATGTCGGTGCGGGAGAGGCCCTGGCAGTACAGGCCCACGACCTGTATCTCCCTGGGCGTGAGGCCATAGGACTGGCCCACCTCCTGGCAGCGCGCCTCGAGGTTGTCTTCCTCGTCGCCTTGTGCAGGAAGGGCCGCATCCCGCGTGGTCTCGGCGGGCATCTCGACCTTCACCAGGAGCAGCAGGGCGCTTGCGATGAGCGCCACGATGACCAGGCCCATGAGGAAGCTCGACGAGGCCAGGTTGGGCGCGAGCGCGCCGGACAGCGCCGACCCCAAGGCTGACCCGCACGAATGGAAGCCTACCCCCAGTCCGAGGATTGTCAGGGGGCTCATCGCCGAGCCCGAGGCCACGAGCACGAGCAGCGCCAGGAAGAGCAGCGCGACCGTCTTGCGCGTCACAGAGAGGCACAGGCGCAGGACCTCGGAGTCGCCCCCGAAGACGGACAGCAAGAACAGCAAGGCCACGACGAACCCCAGGGCGCCGGCGGCGAGCGTCTGTATGCGCACGACGCCCCGCCGCGAGAGCATGAGCACCGCGAACAGGATGAGAAACGTCGCTATCTTGCACACGGTGGCCCATGTCTTGACGCCGGTGTTGGTGTAGGGCTGCGCGAACGCGCCCTGCATGATACCGAAGACCAGGCCGAACAGCAGGATTCCCAGCAGCGGGAACACCTCGCGAGCGCGTGGGCGAATGACCGCCTCGCCGGGCGTCCATTGCCCCAGGCTGCGCTCGGTGCGGCCGTGATGCACGAGGAACGGCGTCAGCACCGGCAGCACGACGCAGCCCACGAGGGCTACCGGCATGGCGAGTGAGGCCGCCGGCTCGATGACCTCGGAGAGGGCGAACGACAGCAACAGGTACGCCAGGCCCGGCCAGGGACCGATCCCGCTGTAGGTGTGCAGCCACAGCAGCTGCGCGGCGCACGCGCCCACCGCGCCGAGCGCGACGCCGGCCGTGCGGCACGCCTCGAAGGGGGCGAGCATGGCCGGCCCCGCAAGCAGCGAGAGCACGCACGCAAGCGACAGCAGGCGCGACACGGACGCGCCTCGCATGCCCAGGCTGAGCAGCGCCGTCACCACGAGTGCGAAGGCTGCCTCGCCGCCGCGGTAGAGCACGTAGTCGATACCGCCTGCGAACCCTTGGCCGGCAAGCTCGTAGAAGCACGCCTCCCACGCGAGCATGAGGGCGAACCCCAAAAAGACGGCTTTTCCGGCAGGCTGGAAGAGGCCCCGCAGCTTTGCGGCGACGCCCTGCCCGTCGCGCTCCAAAACGTCCTCAGATTGTGCTGCCCGTGTCGCTGCCATGTCCGTCGCTTTCATCGCGGAGTCCCGATGTCGTCAAGTATAGAAGCGATTGTGCCTTGTGGGCTGCTGTTTTGGTAGTACCCCCGGGGGTACTTGCGCCAAATCTACCTGGGCAAACGCAAGAGTACCCAGGCGGGGACTTAAGAGGGGGACGCCGCGTGCGTACTGTTGGCACCGTCAAACGCAGCAGATGCGCGGCAAGGGGTTCTGGGCGCCATGCGCGCGGCCGGCCTGCTTGCACCATGGGCTGCGGCACCGTCTGCCTTGGGGCCCGTGCCTTGAGGCTTCCCCGTAAGAGAGAGGTTACGAATATGGATGCTTCTATCGATCGCCGCTCGCTTGTGATCTCCGCCGCCGCTGCGGCCGCCGGCCTGGGCATCGCCTCCGTCGCCCGCGCCGACGAGGCCGGCCGCGGTGAGTGGCAGCCCGGCACCTACACCGGCACGGGCGCCGGCTACATGGGCGCCGAGGTGAGCGCTACCGTGACGCTCGACGAGACGGGCATCGTCTCCGTCGAGTTCGCCGACAGCTGCGCCCAGACCTACGGCATCGGCACCAAGGCCCTCGACCTCATGCCCCAGCGTATCGTTGAGGCCCAGAGCCTGGCCGTCGACACCGTGTCCTGCGCCACCAAGACCTCCAAGGGCGTCATCGCCGCCGTCACCGACGCGCTCACCCAGGCCGGCGCCGACATCGCCGCTTGGTCGACCCCCGTCACCCACGAGGACCTCTCCGGGGCCGACGCGGTGCAGATGAGCGCCGACATCGTGGTGCTGGGAGCCGGCGGCGCGGGCATGGCGTGCGCCCTGGCGGCCCTGGAGCAGGGCAAGACGGTCATCGTGGTTGAGAAGAGCGACATCTGCGGCGGCGACACCGCCCGCTCCGAGGGCCACCTCTTCTGCGCTATGAGCGATTATCAGAAGTCGCTGGGCATCGAGGACGACCTCGAGACCGCCACGAACGACTACAACTACAACGCCCGCTGGATGTCGCGCCCCGAGCTCTCGGCCATCCTTACCAACACCGCCGGCGCTACCTTCGACTGGCTCATCGGCGCGAGCGGCATGCCGCTGTCGGACACCCTCATCACCGAGGACTACGCCGGCCAGAGCGGGATCCTGCGCGCCTACGAGCCCAGCAGCGGCCGTGCCAGCGAGTTCACCGTGCCCATGGAGGAGTCCATGCGCTCCTACGACGGCCTGACGCTGCTTCTGGGCACCACGGGCACCCAGCTCATGACGCAGGAGGGCGCCGTCTGCGGCCTCAAGGCCCGCGACAACCGTACCGGTCAGCGCTACGAGCTCACCGGCACGCGCGTCGTGCTCGCCTCGGGCGCTTTCCCGGGCACCGACGCCGTCATGCGCGAGAAGTGGGGCGTCAAGGAGTGCTGGCGCAGCTCCGGCAGCCCCGTCATCTCCGGCGACGGCCACAAGATGGCGCTCGACCTCAAGGCCGGCACGTGGCGCATGAGCCAGGAGACCGTGCGCATCTCCAACGCCTTCGAGTACGTCGAGGGCAAGGCCTGCGCCGTGGGCAAGGTCATGCCGCTGCTGCAGTCGGGCGCGGGCATCATCGTGGGCCAGGAGGGCCGCCGTCTGGGGTGCGAGTTCGACGGCACCAACTGCATCCTCTCCAATGTGGGCCTCGCGCATGCCCTTCCCGGCGGCTGCTTCTACCTGGTGATGGACGAGGCCACCTTCAAGGACAACCTCTACGCCGCTAAGAGCGACCTGACCGATGAGACGAGCGACTGGGACGCCTGGCTTGAGCAGAACAACTGCAAGGCCGGCGGCATCGCCCATGCCGCGACCGTCAAGGAGGCCGGCGACCGTGCCGGTATCGACGGCGAGGCGCTCGAGTCCGCCGTGCACTACTACAACTACCGCCTGGAGGTGGGCGCCGGCGACGAGTTCGGCCGCGTGGACGCCCAGCCCATCGACACCGAGGGCGGCGAGGTGTACGTCATGCGCATCACGCAGAGCTACGTGTGCTCCTCGGGCGGCCTGTGGGTCAACGAGCAGATGCAGGTCTGTGACGAGAGTCACGCCCCCATTGCGGGCCTCTACGCAGCCGGCAACGTTGCAGGCGGCGGCATGGGCGAGCCCTACTACATGGGCGGCTCGGTGGCCTGGTCGATGGTGACCGGCCGCATCTGTGGCACGATCGAGTAATACGGAGGGGGCCTGCACTGGGCAGGCCCCCGTCTTTCGTATGATTGAGTGTCGCGTGCCTGCCGAGGGCCGCTAAGCCGTCTGACCCTGCAGGCGCTCCAGGCCCAGAAGGGCGGCGCCGATGGCGCCGCAGAGCTGGGAGTCCTCGTGGGTTCTCACAGGGGCTCCCAGCACCTGCGAGAGGGCCTGCACGACGCCCTCGTTGTTGGCCACGCCGCCGGTCATGAGGTAGGCGGGCTCGGCATTCACGCGGCGTGCCAGGCTCTTCGTCTTGTTGGCCACGCTCATGCACAGGCCGGCCACGATGTCGGCCGTGGGCGTGTCGTCGGCGATGAGCGACACGACCTCGCTCTCGGCAAAGACGCTGCACATGTTGGAGATGCGCACCTCGCGCGTGGACGACAGGCCCGCCCGCGACAGCTCCTCGAGCGGCATCTCCAGCGTGTGGGCCATCATCTCGAGGAACCGGCCCGTGCCGGCGGCGCACTTGTCGTTCATCACGAAGTTGAGCACCCCGCCGTGCTCGTCGAGGTGGATGGCCTTGGAGTCCTGGCCGCCGATGTCGATGACGGTGCGCGTGTCGGGCGCGAGGTAGTGGGCGCCGCGCGCGTGGCAGGTGATCTCGGTGATGGTGGTGTCCATGCCCTCGATGACGTCGCGGCCGTACCCGGTGGACACGTAGAGCGCAACGTCGTCCCTGGTGGCGCCCGCCTTGGCCAGCGCCTGGTCGATAGCGTTCTGAGCCGAGGCGCTCGCCTTGGCACCCGTGCGGATGATGACGCCCGCCACCAGGTTGCCCTGCATGTCCACCAGCGCCGCGTCGGTGGTGGTGGAGCCGGAGTCCACGCCCACGACGAAGCGGCCGCCCCGGGTGGGCAGGGTGCCGGACGCGTTGCCGGTGGGGTTGGAGTCGCCGGCTGCGGGGCTAGGGGCGCCCTGCTCGCGCGCGCCGGACTTGCCTGCGCCGGACTTGCCGCGCCGCGCCCCCAGGGCCTCGCCGAACGCCTCGATGCGCGTGCGCAGCTGACCTGCGCTCTGCGAGGTGCCGTCGGTCTCTACTTTGAGCATGGTCTCGCTCCCGTCTCGGCACATCGAGGCGTACTCGAAGCCGTAGTAGTCGCAGAATTTCATGGTGTGGTACACGACGCCCACCTCATTGGCCCCGCCGGTGAGGGCCTGCCTGGCCGAGACGTCGTCCATGCGCATGCAGGGCGTCTGGCCCAGCAGCGCCGGCGCGTACCAGGCGAGGAAGCGCTCGAGGGAGGCGTCGCGGGCGGGTGCGGGCGAGCTGGAGGCGCCCGCCGAGTCGCTTGCGCCCGCCGACCCGCCGGTGACGGCCTCGGGGCCGCCAGCGCCCGCCGAGCCGCCGGCGCCCGCCGACCCGCTTGCGCCTCCGGTGTCGCCTGTGCCCTCCGGCATGCACGCCGCGCACGTCCCCTCGTGCGGGGCGCGCGCGAGCTGGGGTGGGGGCGTGGGAAGCGTGCGTGCGCCTGAGCACGTGAGGTTCTCCACCGGCACGGGCAGCCCGGCCTGCGCGGCCTCCACGAGGGCCTGCGGGGCGTGCGCGCCCAGGAGCGTGACGTGCGGCCCCTTTACGGGCACGTGCGCCTCGAACGCCGCGCATGCCCGCCCCACGTCGAACTCACGCCCCGTGGCCTGGGCAAACGCCTGAGCCATGCGCGAAAGCTCGCCGCGCAGGCGCTCCGCCTCGCGCGCCCCCGCCCTGTGCGGCAGGTCGAGCATCCAGATGAAGTCGAACTTGCCGCGCGCACGCGCTATCTCGTACACGCGCCGCGTCACGTCGCAGCAGTTCGTGAGCACAAGGCAGCGTACCTGGGGCTCGAGCACCTGGGTGAGCAGGGCCTTGCCGTAGCCGCACAGGTTCGCCCCGCCCAGCCGGTCGGCCGCCTCGAAGCTCGCCACGTCGGCGTCGAGCGTGCGCACCTGTGCCCCAAAGCCCGCGAGCAGCTCCACGGGGGCGTACTTGCAGCCCACCCACACGACGGGCGCCTCAGCTGCACCACTCTCTAGCTGCATTTCTTCCGTATCAGCCATCCTTACCGCCCCTCCTGCCTGCGTGCGCGCAGCATCTCGAGGAAGGCGCCCATGCGCGTCTCCACCTGGCCGTTGCTCGTGTTGGCGCGATGGCATCCGTCGCCTTCCAGCACGAGCGTGGGGAAGCCCTGCGCCTCGAGCGCCTCCTTGGCCAGCTGGGCCAGGCCCAGCGTCTGCTTGCAGCCCCATTGGCAGAAGCACACCACGCCGTCGGCGCCTGTCTGGCGGGCCAGGTTGAGGGCGCGCTCGATGCGCCGCGACCCCGGGCCGTTGAACGCGTGGTGCACGAGGCGTGCCGCCATGAACGCATAGGCGTCGTCTGCGGCCAGCGCCTTCTCGTAGGCCATAAGGTCGGCGCCGCTCGGGTCGCCCACGGAGTCGAAGCACATGTCGCTCGCCACGATCTGCGCGGTGTCGGTGTTGTCGAGCATGCGCTGCAGCGGTTCCTGGAAGAAGGGCGGCACGTGCATCCACACAAGCGAAAGCCCCTCGTAGGGCGCGGCCCCGGCGAAGTCGCGCGGCATCTGCTCGCACATCTTGCGCGTGAGGGGCCTGCCCAGCGAGAGGTGAAGCGCCAGGGCCGCCTGCATCTCCTGGCCCATCGTGTTGCGCATGCACATGCCGCGCCGGGCGGGCAGCGACGCCGCGAGGGCCTGCAGGGAGGCCAGCGAGTCGCGGCACAGGCCCAGCAGGTGCGTCTCATCGACGCGGTGGCCCTGCGCGGCCATGGCCTGGGCGAGTTCGCGCAGCTCATCGGCCACGTAGGCGATGGAGTCGTCGCTCACCTCGTAGGGCACGTCCACAAAGACGTGCGGCACGCCGAGTTGCGTTGCCATCGACTTGAAGGTGAGGCTGTTGGCGTCGCAGGCCACCGAGCAGCTGGCGATGAAGGCGGGCGGCTCCACCACGCCCATCTCGGCCGTGCCGATGAGCGCCTTGTGGAAGGAGCAGTACGTCTCGGCCACGCCGGTGGCCTCGGCCTCGGCCACGAAGGCCTGCTCGGCGTTGGCGGCGGCCACAAAGCCCGAGAGTGCCTCGGCCGAGTAGGGGAGCAGCCCCGCCGCGCGGAAGATCTCCGTGGGCATGAAGATGCTGGCGAGCACCGCGCGCTCGGGGTGGGAGAGCGGCTCCACCATGTCGTCGAGCGCGATGCGGCTCGCGATGCGCCCCCAGCCGGGCTGGAACTTCTGGGGCAGGTAGTGCGTTTGGAGGCGCTTCGCCTTGAACGCCGTCAACAGCAGGTTGCGCGCCGCCGCAGGCTTGCCCGCTTGCGCCTGCTCGCCCACGACCGACCCGAAGCGGTCCACCACCGCCTTCTCAAAATTTGCCACCGTAGCAGCCATATGCCTCCCTCACTCCCGCCAGGCGGCTCGTTTGGGCCGGCCGGGCATGTGTCAGGACGCTAACCTACCCACCTGTGGCATATCTTGCGCCTCGGCCTTCCTGCGTTCGCGAAATGCCTATCTTTGGGGGATGAGGCGGCGGATGTAATCTCGTGGCATGCCGTCGGCAATGCTGCGCTTGCTGGTACCATGGGGCGGGATGGCACGGCTGCGCATGAGCGCCCGGGGCAGCGATTTCGAAGCGCGCCGTCGAGCTCTGCATGGGTATCCAGGAGGCAAAACGCCGTGCTGCATATGCAAACGTCGCCAAGGAAATGATTCCTGTGGGCCATGTGACAGGGGGCTTCTATGTCTGCTCGTGCTAAGTCGCCGCAGGAGTTTGCGGACGAGGTCGCCCAGGTGGCGCCGAATATCGACCTGGTGGGCGCATATGTGAACGCGCGGACGAAGGTGGCGTGTAGGTGCCGGGTGTGCGGGAACGAATGGGAGGCGTCGCCGAACCATCTGCTGCGCGGTGTGGGATGTCCCAAATGTGCCGGCACAGCCCGCGTCTCGGCGGATGACTTTGCCGCCCGGGCCGCCCAGTCGGCCCCCGATATCGAGGTCCTCACGCCCTATGTGAACGCCCGCACCCGCATCGAGTGCCGCTGCCGTGTGTGCGGAAACACCTGGTCGCCCTATCCAAAGAGCCTGCTGCAGGGCTATGGCTGCCCTGCTTGCGGCAAGAAGGCCTCTACCGAGCGCCTGGTCCAGATGCGCGAGGAACGTGGGCCGCAGTAAGGCGGTGCGGGGCCTGGCGTTCTCGGGGCACCCCGCTTGCTGCAGATTCTGCTGGTGGTGGGGATGGGCACGGCTTTGGAGGCTCCCTGTGCCTGCTGCCGTATAATCAAACGAACCCGCTGAACAGCGCAGGACCGGCGAGGAGGCGCGAGATGCTGTATCAACTGATGAACAAGGACGCGGTTGTTGCGACATATCGCGAGCGCAAGGACTTCGATGAGTATTTCTATGACGAAGTCGAGCGGTTTGGCTCGTATCTGCCTTATGGCTTTGTCGATATCAACGATTGGATTGACGGCCGCCAGATCGCCAAGCACCGCAATGCAATCGAGCGCCTCATGCGCGAGCTCGGCCTTACGACGCGCCATGATTTCATCGGGATGGTGCGCTGTCTGTCGCTGACCGACACGTTCTGGATGAAGCGTGAGGATGAGTCGCTGACCTGGGCCGATGTCTCACTTTATACGAATCCGTTTGACGACGTCATTGCACGCGTCGCATTCGATGGCACGGGGATGTATGGCCGGGCGAACTCGCCCACCTCGCCTGAGTTTGCGACGTCGGGCTCGTTTGCCAAGTGCTGGATACGCGAGGGGAGCGAAATCTCCCTGCTCAAGCGCGGTTCGTCGGGCTTTGCCAATGCCGGGTTTGAGCCATACTCCGAGGTGCTGGCGGCCGACATGCTTGCGGCGGCAAAAGTCCCCCATGTGCCCTACTCGCTCATGAAGTTTCATGGGCAGCTTGCATGCAAGTGTCCCCTCTTTACCTCCGAGAAGGAGGGGTTCGTCTCGGCGCATCGGTTTTTCAGCGGTCCGTTTGGCGTGCGCGAGATGCTCGAATTCTGCGCCCAGCACAACGCCGAGGAATCGTTCCGTGAGATGATCGCCGTGGACGCCGTCATGGCAAACGTCGACCGGCATGCGGGCAACTACGGTTTCATGGTAGACAACGAAACGGGCGAGGTGCTGCGGATGGCGCCCCTGTTCGACCACAACATGGCCTGCCTTCCCATGATGATGGAGCACGACGACTTCGATCGGTACTGCTCCATGATCGGCCCCAAGATCGGCACCGGCTTTGTCTCCATCGCTCGCGAGCTCATGACGCCGCAGATTCGCGCCAAGCTCATCGGGCTCAAGGATTTCGCGTACACCGATCCAGGCCATGGCTATCCTGCCTGGAAGCTTGACGCTGTCACGCGCCTCAAAAACGTGCAGGTAGACGCCCTGCTCGCATAGCAGCCGACGGTAACGAGCGCGGGAACTCCGCGCCTGCGTATAACTCTCAGGAAAACACCAGGTAGATGAGGTGCCCGGAAGATGTTTCTGGGCACGTGCTTGAGCGTGCGGGTAGGGGCGCGTTCTCGCTCGGCTGATATCGCTTTGGCAACTGAAGCGCCGTTTACGGGAATCGCTGCTTTACAGGGATACCCGCTCGGGGTATATTGCGCGCTATTGAAACCCCCTGGGGGTATCTCACATGCGATTGACCAGCCGAAAGGAGGCAGCTTATGGGCGCATGCTGCCATGGCGGGGAACCCCGGCCGCTGGATGAGGACGCCTCCCAGCCCGGCGCCGCCCTCGAGCCCGAAGCCGACGCCTCGCCGCAGGACGGCTCCGAGTCTGCCTGCTGCTGCGCGCGGCACAAGGCCACGCCGCGCGAGGAGGAGTTCCAGGCCGACCTGCAGCGCAGGCTCAACCGTGCGATCGGCCAGCTCAACGGCGTGAAGGCCATGCTGGAGGACAACCGGTACTGCGGCGACGTCCTCACGCAGCTCGCGGCGGCCGAGAGCGCCGTGCACCGCGTGAGCGAGATGATCCTGCGCAACCATATGCAGACGTGCGTGGTGGAGCAGATCCGCTCCGGCCACGACGAGGTGATCGACGAGGCCATGGGCCTCATCCACAGGTTTGGAGGACGATAAGTGGCGACACAGGTATTCGACGTCACGGGCATGACCTGCGCGGCGTGCTCGGCCCGCGTCGAGAAGACGACAAGCGGGGTGCCCGGCGTGGAGAAGGCCGTGGTCAACCTGCTCAAGAACTCGATGGAGGTCACCTACGCAGGTGACGAGTCGGTGTTGGCCGCCATCAGCGAGGCGGTGGACAAGGCCGGCTACGGCGCCATCCCGCGGGCTGCCCACGGGGGCGCTTCCAAGACGGCGGCCCCTGCCGGCCCCACGCCCGCCGACATCGCCAAGGCCGAGGCACGCCGCGTGCGCATCCGTCTCATCGTGAGCTTCATCTTCACCATCCCGCTCTTCTACCTGGACATGGGGCACATGTACGGCTGGCCCCTGCCGGGCATCTTCCTGGGCCATGAGAACATGATGACCTTCGGCCTCACGCAGTTCCTGCTGACCATCCCGGTGGTGGCCGTCAACTTCAAGTTCTTCCGCAACGGCTTCAAGGGGCTCGTGCACAAGTCGCCCAACATGGACACGCTTGTGGCGCTGGGTTCTGCGGCCTCCATGCTCTACTCCATCGCGGCGCTCTACCGCATCGGCTACGCCCTGGGCCACGGCGACATGGACGGCGCCCACATGGCGGCGATGGACCTGTACTTCGAGAGCGCGGGGATGATCCTTACGCTCATCACGCTCGGCAAGTACTTCGAGGCGCGCGCGAAGGGCCGCACCACCGGCGCCATCGAGGCGCTCATGAACCTCGCGCCCAAGACGGCCCTTGTCGTGGACGACGACGGCAGCGAGCGCGAGGTGCCCGTGGAGCAGGTGGAGGTGGGCGACATCCTCGCCGTGCGGTCGGGCGCGGGCGTGCCGGTGGACGGCACGGTGGTCCAGGGTGCGGCGGCGCTTGACGAGTCGGCCCTCACCGGCGAGAGCGTGCCGGTGGACAAGGCCGAGGGCGCCGAGGTGTGCGCGGGCACCGTGGCCGTCTCGGGATACGTGCGCATCCGTGCCACGCGCGTGGGCGACGACACCTCGCTTGCCCACATCATCAAGCTTGTGGACGACGCCACGAGCAGCAAGGCCCCCATCCAGCGCATCGCCGACCGCATCTCGGGCGTGTTCGTGCCCGCCGTCATCAGCGTGGCCGTGCTCGTGTTCGTCGTGTGGCTTGTGGCCACGGGGATGGACGTCACCAAGGCCGTCGTGCACGGCATCTCGGTGCTCGTCATCAGCTGCCCGTGCGCGCTTGGCCTGGCCACGCCCACGGCCATCATGGTGGGCACGGGCCGCGGCGCCAAGGAGGGCATCCTCATCAAGAGCGCCGAGACGCTGGAGAACGCCCACGACGTGAGCTGCGTGGTGTTCGACAAGACGGGCACCATCACCAAGGGCACGCCCGAGGTGACCGACGTGGTGGCCGCCCCCGGCATGGACGAGGCCGACCTGCTCACGCTCGCCCTGAGCGTGGAGGAGCGAAGCGAGCATCCCCTGGCCCGCGCCGTGGTGGAGCACGCCGCATCCCGCACCGACGACAAGCTGCCTGTGTCCGACTGGCGGCAGGTGCCCGGCGAGGGCATCGCCTGTGCCACGGAGGGGCAGGCCGCGCTTGCCGGCAACGCCCGCATGATGCAGGCCAACGGCGTGGAGCTGGGAAGCCTCGCCGCCCGTGCCGACGAGCTTGCCGCCCAGGGCAAGACGCCGCTCTTCTTTGCATGGGGAGGCCAGCTTGTGGGCCTCATCGCCCTGGCAGACACCGTGAAGCCCACGAGCGCCGCCGCCATCGCCGAGCTGCGCGCCATGGGGATCCGCACCGTCATGCTCACGGGCGACAACGAGCGCACCGCCGCCGCCATCCAGAGGCAGGTGGGCGTGGACGGGGTCGTGGCCGGCGTGCTGCCCCAGGGCAAGGAGGCCGAGATTCGCTGCCTGCAGCAACAGGGCAAGGTGGCCATGGTGGGCGACGGCGTGAACGACGCCCCGGCCCTGGCCCGCGCCGACATCGGCATCGCCATCGGGGCCGGCACCGAGGTGGCTATCGAGAGCGCCGACATGGTGCTCATGCGAAGCGACCTGCTCGACGTGGCCAGCGCCGTGAAGCTGTCGCGCTCCACGCTGCGCAACATCAAGCAAAACCTGTTCTGGGCGCTGTTCTACAACGTGATCTGCATCCCGGTGGCGGCCGGCGCCCTCACGCCTCTCGGCGTCACGCTCACGCCCGACTTCGCGGCGTTCGCCATGAGCTGCAGCTCCATCTGCGTGGTGTCCAACGCGCTGCGCCTGCGCGGCTGGCGCCCCAAGTGGCTCTCGGGCGAGGCGAGCGCGGCCACGGCCGCGCAGCAGGGCACGCGTTAAGATATCTGCCATCCAACCGGCGCTTTTGACAAGAAAGCGAAAGAGAAGGGAACGAACCATGGGCCTGTTCAGCAAGAAGGAGACCGTCACCCTCACCGTCAAGGGCATGCACTGCCCCAAGTGCGTGGCACACGTGACCGAGGCGCTCCAGGGCGTGGAGGGCGTCACGTCTGCCGAGGTGAGCCTTGAGGGCGAGAGCGCCCAGGTGAGCGGCCACGGCTACTCCACCGACGCCTGCATCGCCGCCGTGAAGGACGCCGGCTTCGAGGCGAGCCTGGCGGAGTAGGGAAGGACCGGAGCGCAAACGCACGCGAGAGCGCGTTGCGGGTGCAATCTCGCGGGCGGCCTTGCTCGCGTCTCAAGTACGAACGAGCCCGTCGGCCCCATCGGGCCGGCGGGCTCTGCTGTGGCTGGCGGGTGCATGGATGGTTGCGCGCAACAGTAGGCGATGGCCGCCCGGTGGTACACTCACCTGGTATTGGCGGAGGTTGCCGACGGGAGATGCCGATGCCTGAGCATGTCCGGGACGCGCTCGACTTCGTCGCGTTTCTCCTGCACCGCGTTGCCCTCAGCTGGGGCTGGAGTGTTCCAGCGACGTATCGGGTCCTTTCGTCCGCCGGCATCCTGGCCGACTATGAGCGTCCTCGCTTTGGCACGCTTCATTCCATGGGCGAGCGGCGCTTGTCGCCGAGCTCGCTGATTTTGCGCGTGAGAGGGGCGTGCTGGTATTCGAGGACGTGCCGGCCTGTGCATAGGGCGAGCTTTGCGAGGAAACTCGGATTGGGAAGGGGACGGGAAGATGACTGGGAAGACGGCTGAGACGGGCATGCGGACGATGCTTTGGACGCGAAGGTCTGCTGCGCTGCTTATGGCTGACGTGCTGGCGATGGGGATGGTCGGTTTGACGATGGGGTGCAAGAGCGGCCTGGCGCAAGGTAAGGACTCCGCTGAGTCTGCGGTAACTGAGCCTGCTGCCGAGACGGCCGAGGCATCCCAGGCCGCCGAGCCGGCTGACGCGTCCGCCCCGGTCGCGAGCGTCAAGACGGTGAGCACAGGGGATGTCGAGATGGACTACGTGGTGTTCGGCGCCGGCAAGAAGGCCTTCGTGATTCTCCCCGGGCTCTCGGTGCACAGCGTCATGGGCTCGGCGGACGCGATTGCGGCGAGCTATGCGGACTTTGCCAGCGAGTATACGGTGTATCTCTTCGACCGGGCCAAGGATATCCAAGAAGGCTACACCGTGCGTGACATGGCCGAGGATACCGCAGCGGTGATGGAGGCCCTGGGTATCGAGGGGGCCGACGTGTTCGGCGCGTCGCAGGGCGGGATGATCGCACTCTGGCTCGCCATCGACCATCCGGAGCTTGTCCACAAGCTCGTCCTGGGATCGACGCTCGCCAAACCCAACGATACGTCCAAGCGCGTGGTGGGCGAGTGGGTCCGGCTGGCCGAGAACCGCGATGAGACCGGCCTGCTCGAGAGTTTTGCCGACTCCGTCTACTCTGAGGCGATCCTTGAGGCGTACCGCGACACGATCATCTCGTCCAACGTGGGCATCAGCGACGAGGAGTTCCGGCGTTTCGCCATCCTGGCGCAGGCTTGCGAGACCTTCGACTGCCCAGACGAGCTCTCGTCCATCGAATGCCCGGTCCTCGTGCTGGGCTCTGAGGGCGACCGTGTGCTGACCGCCGAGGGCTCGCAACAGATCGCCGATGCCCTGAGCTGCGAGATCTACCTCTACGACGAAAGCTACGGCCACGCCGTATACGACGAGGCGCCGGATTACAAGCAGCGGATCCTGGACTTTCTGGCAGAAGGGGAGTAGCGCGACGTTGGCGTGATGCGTGGTGAGACGACGCGACGCGGGCCCAATGCGCCTGATGCGGTGGCAACGCTGCTGCTAGGGGCTAACAACATGTCGCCTCTAGACTGCTCTCAGGCAGCGCAATGGGGCTCGCGATTCGAATCGCAGCTCGGCCTGGCGTATCATGCGGCGGGTCTAACGCCAGCCGCTCACTTCAGCCAAGCTCATGCTCTTTCCTCAGCGCCTGGCACCTCAAAGACTCGGGGAACACGCCCACGGTATACTTCTGGCATGTTGGCTTCGCGAGTGCGAGAGGAGGCGTCAGGTGGACAGGTATTGGCTGATGAACAAAGACCACCGTGTCTTGGAATTCGAGTACGACCCGTCCATCCATGCCGCAGTCTCGATCGCCGATTTTGACGAGCTGGCCTGGGCGCCTCCGGCCATTCTTGACGGCGAGGGCCGCACCAGCCTCAATGCGCTCAATCGTTGGTGGCGCCATCGCGGCATTCCGGCATCGCGCCGTCACATCGAGCGACTGCTTATCGCGCTCAACCTTGACGACACCACGACGCTTACGGAAGAGAGCCTGGGCCTCAGCCTGTCTGACCGTTATTGGATTAAGCCCGCGGACAGCTCCTTGAGCTGGGCAGACGTCAACTTTTTTGACAATGCTTTCTCCGATGAGCTTGGCATTCTTACGCTTGAGACTCCTTTGACAAGCGCTCGCGCCAACCTCATGAGTCCCAATTCGACCGCAGGGGGTAACCTGCAGAAGAAGTGGGTCATTGAGCACGGCAAGCGATGCCTTGTCAAAAGCGCGTCCGGCCTGTTTGGTCAGGAGCCGTACAACGAGGTCGTGGCCACAGGGTTGCATCGGCGCCTGCTCAGTCCCTGCGACTACGTGTCCTATACCTTAATTCGCGATAGGCGAGGGATATACAGCTCGTGCCCCAACTTCCTCGGAGCCGACGAGGAGTTTGTGCCCGCGCATGATTTGGTGCACGGCATAGTGGAGGCAAACGGCTCTGTCTCGTATTCCCAGGTACTCGACGCGTTTGTCGGCGCCGGTCTTGGGCGGGCCGAGGTGCAGGAATCGCTTGCGAAGATGTTCCTGTGCGACTACCTCGTTGCCAATTATGACCGGCACCTGCGCAACTTCGGCGCTATTCGCAACGTTGAGACGCTCGAGTATGTCCGCATGGCACCAATCTTCGACAGCGGCGCCTCGTTGTGGTGCTGGCAACATTATCTCAGCTATCCATGCGACTGGGAGTACACGGCCCCGCCGTTCGGCGACGGCATGGAGCCGCTGCGGCAGGTGAGGCTCTTCGATGCCTATGACTGGTTCGATCCTGGTGCGCTGGTGGGCTGGCCCGACGAGGCCGCCGAGACGCTCGCGCGCAACGACATCATGCCCGAGCGCCGCGTCCAGGCAATCCGCATTGAGTTGGACCGACGCGTGCAGTTGGTAGGTAAAACCGCCGAGAAACTGCTGGCTAGAGGCCATATATAGCGAGCTCACCGCGAACAAGTTGCCGCTCACGAAGAACGGGCCACCCAGCCACCCGCCGCCATGCCTCGAGACGCCCCTCGCCCGCGCCCCTGGAATCGCCTCCCGCCCTCGCCCCCAAATCGCCTCCCGCCCGACTCCCGCAAGTCGGCCGCGCAAGGCTGGGGGGATGCAGCTCCTGGCGAGTTTTTCCAAAAGAAAAGGGCCCTTGCAGGCCCTTTTCTTTTGGAAACTGTCTGAGCCAGGAGCTGCATACCCC
>CAVEWV010000068.1:0-15139 GCA_963619535.1 Acutalibacteraceae bacterium
GTGCTGGGCGGTGCGGCTCTCTTCGCGCTCGCGGCTGTTCTTGGCGCAAGCATGCCTTTGAACAGGGCTTTCGCTGCCGACGAGGCAAAGGGCGATGACAAGGCCGCAGCACAGGGCGCCACCAAGAAGATCGTCGACTGCTCGGGCCGTGAGGTCGAGGTCCCCGCCGACGTGAAGACCTGCGTCGCCATCCACCCGCTGGCGACCCAGATCGCCTACCGCCTTGTGGGCACCGACGGCCTGTTCACCATCGACAACGTCTTCGAGAAGGTGTACCTGGCCGAGAACGCCACGCCCTACTACACCGACGAGGAGCGCGAGGCCTTCTCCAAGCTCGCGGTCACCACGGTGTGGATGAAGGGCGCCGACGAGGAGCAGCTGCTGGCGCTCGCCCCCGACGTCATCTTCACCCTCACCCAGGACCAGAACGCCGACACGCTGCAGCAGGACCTGGGCATCCCGGTGGTGTGCCTCTACAAGTCGCCTGCCTCGAAGGTGCCCGAGTCGTTCACCGTGGCCGGCGAGGTCCTCAACAGGCAGGAGCTTGCCAAGCAGATGGCCGACTGGTGGCAGGGCACCGAGGACCGCATCGCCGCCGACATCAAGGACCTGAAGGACGAGGACAAGCCGCGCGTCATGTACGTGGGCAAGGCCGGGGCCATCATGTCCGTGCCGGGCAAGGACACCGTCTACGGCTCGGTGATCGCCGAGGCGGGTTGCGTGTCGGTGAGCGACGAGATCGAGGACTCCACAAACGAGGCCGTCGAGGTGACCATGGAGCAGATGATGCTGTGGGACCCCGACGTCATCATCTGCCAGATCAGCGACGAGCGCGACACCATCCTGGCCTCGCAGGAGTGGAGCGCCCTGCGCGCCGTCCAGGGCGAGGAGGTGTTCGTGCCGCTGCAGTACTGCGGCTTCGACGGCTGGTTCAGCGTGCTGGGCACCGACTGGCTCAACGCCACCATCCTGCATGAGGGCGACGAGGCCGCGCACGCCCAGCTCATCGACGACATGCGCCAGTACTACGAGATCTTCTACGGCCGCACCCTCACCGACGAGCAGCTCGAGCAGGTTGCCACGACCTGGTAAGGCTGCCGGGCCGGCCTGCGGCCAGCGGCCCGCAAAACGCAAGGGGCCCCTCTGCTTCTCCCTCGAACGAGACGGGGAAGACGGGGGAGCCCCTTCTTGAGTTATGCGGCCGCCCCCTGCGCCCGCCACGGCCGCCCGTCTTGGTGGCAAGCTTGTGCAATCGGCGCACACATCTTGCCCGCTGCATTAAAATGCCAGCTAGAACAACATGCGGTCAGCAAGAGGAGGGGGTCGGTCCATGGAGAACCAAACGGCGTCCGAGGCATCCGAGCGCGGTGCGGCCTGCGCGCCCGGGCATGCCTCGCCCGCACCCGCGGGCGTCTCGCCCACGCATATCGAGGTGCGCGGCGCGCGCGTGCACAACCTGCGCGACGTCGACGTGGACATCCCTTTGGGGCGGCTTGTGGGCGTGGCCGGCGTGTCGGGCTCGGGCAAGAGCTCGCTTGCGCTGGGCGTTCTGTATGCCGAGGGGAGCCGACGCTACCTCGAGGCGCTCTCCACCTACACGCGCCGCCGGCTCACGCAGCCGGGCAAGGCCAGCGTCGACGGGGTGCTGCACGTGCCGGCCGCCCTGGCCCTGCGGCAGCGCCCGGCCGTGCCCGGCGTGCGCTCCACCTTCGGCACCATGACCGAGCTGCTCAACAGCCTGCGCCTGCTGTTCTCGCGCTGCGCCGAGCACGTGTGCCCGCACTGCGGCGCGCGCGTGGCGCCCTCCCTCAACGTGGCGGCGGAGAAGCCCCTCGTATGCCCGGGCTGCGGGCAGGCGTTCTACGCGCCGGGCGCCGAGGACCTGGCGTTCAACTCGGGCGGGGCGTGCGCGGCCTGCGGCGGCACGGGGGTGGTGCGCGAGGTGGATCGGGCGAGCCTGGTGCCCGACGAGTCGCTCTCCATCGACGAGGGCGCGGTCAAGCCGTGGGGCAGCCTCATGTGGGACCTCATGAAGCAGGTGGCCGGCGCCATGGGCGTGCGCACCGACGTGCCGTTCTCCCAGCTCACAGCCGAGGAGCGCGACATCGTGTTCAACGGGCCGGCCGTGAAGAAGCACATCCTGTACCGTCCCAAGTCCGGCGACGACTTCGCCGAGCTCGACTTCACCTACTACAACGCCGTGTACACGGTAGAGAACGCCCTGGCCAAGGCCAAGGACGAGAAGGGCCTGGCCCGCGTGGCGCGCTTTTTGCACGAGGGTCCCTGCCACGCCTGCGGCGGCACGCGCCTCTCCGAGCAGGCCCGCGCCCCGCGCGTGTGCGGCGTCTCGCTCGACGAGGCGTGCGCCCTCACGCTCGACGACGCGCTCGCCTGGGTGCGCGGCGTGCCTGAGCGGCTGCCGGCCGAGATGCGCCCCATGGCGCGCAGCATCTGCGACTCGTTTGCCGACGTGGCGCGCCGCCTGCTCGAGCTGGGCCTGGGGTATCTCTCGCTCGACCGCGCCGGCGCCACCCTCTCCACGGGCGAGCGGCAGCGCGTGCAGCTGGCCCGCGCGGTGCGCAACCGCACGACGGGCGTGCTCTACGTGCTCGACGAGCCCTCCATCGGCCTGCACCCGGCCAACGTCGACGGCCTGCTCGGCGTGATGCGCGACCTTGTGGCCGACGGCAACTCCGTGGTGGTGGTCGACCACGACACGCGCGTGCTCGCGGCGTGCGACCACCTGGTCGAGATGGGCCCCGAGGCAGGCGCGGGCGGTGGGCGAGTCATCGCGCAGGGCACGCCGGCACAGGTGCGGGCCAGCGCTGCGAGCCGCATCGCGCCCTTTCTCGCGCCCGGCCCCCAGCCTGCCGTGCGCGAGCGCGCCACGTCGCGCGAGATGTTCGACCGCGGCGCCATCCGCCTGGAGACGGCCGGCATCCACACGGTGCGCCCGCTCGCGGTGCAGATCCCGCGCGGCAGGCTCGTGGCCGTGACGGGCGTGTCGGGCTCGGGCAAGACCACGCTCGTGCTCGAGACGCTCGTGCCGGCCCTGCAGGCCGCGGCTGCCGGCGAGGCGCTGCCCGCCCACGTTCGCGCGCTCGACGCGCCCGGCATCACGCGGGCCGACCTCATCGACGCCACGCCCATCGGCGCCAACGTGCGCTCCACCGTGGCCACCTACGCCGACGTGCACGACGAGCTGCGCCGCGCCTTCGCGCGCACCGACGCGGCCAAGCAGGCCGGCCTCAAGGCGGGCGACTTCTCCTACAACATGGGGTCGCTGCGCTGTACCACGTGCGATGGCACAGGTTCCATATCGCTTGACGTGCAGTTTCTGCCCGACGTGGAGGTGGCCTGCCCGGACTGCCGCGGATCGCGCTACGCGCCGGGCGCCTCGCGCATCCGCAGGGCCTGCCCGGGCGGGGCGGAGCTTGCGCTTCCGCAGGTCATGGAGCTGAGCGTGGACGAGGCGCTCGACGCCTGCCTGGGCATCAAGAAGGTGCAGGCGCGCCTGCAGACCCTGCACGACCTGGGCCTGGGCTACCTCACGCTCGGCGAGCCCACGCCCGCGCTGTCGGGCGGCGAGGCGCAGCGCCTCAAGCTGGCAAGCGAGATGGGCCGCGCCCAAGACGGCGCCGTGTTCGTGTTCGACGAGCCCACCATCGGCCTGCACCCGCTCGACGTGCAGGTTCTCCTGGGCGTGTTCGACCGCCTGGTGGCCTCGGGCGCCACGGTGGTGGTCATCGAGCACGACCTCGACCTCATCCGCAACGCCGACTACGTGGTGGACATGGGCCCGGGCGGCGGCGCGCAAGGCGGTCGCATCGTGTGCACCGGCACCCCCGACGCCGTGCGCGCATGCCCCGCGAGCGTGACGGGGCGGTACCTGTAAGGCGGCGCGGCGGCGCTCATGCTCCAAGCTTGTCGAGCGGCACCACCTGCACGCCGTCGGGGCGCGTGTACGCGAAAGCGCCGACGCCCACCACGACGGCCTTGACGGCGCAGGGCCGCTCGCCGCGCGCCACCATCTTGCGCTCCAACGCGCACAGCGCCGCCGCTGCCGAGTCTTCCTGGTCGCTGCCGAGCTTGATCTCGAACGCCCCCCAGTCGCCGCCGGGCATCGCGACGATCGCGTCGCATTCCAAATCGACGTCGTCGTGGTAGTGGCAGACCTTGGCGCCCAGGGCACGTGCGTACACCATCAGGTCGTGCAGGGCCAGCGACTCGAACAGAAAGCCCAGGGTTTTGAGGTCGCCGAGCAGGGATTCGGGTGTCGCACCCAGGCCCGCCGCCGCCAGGGACGGGTCGCAGAGGTGGTGTTTCGCCGCCGCGCGGATTCGCACGGGGGAGCGCAGCGCCGGATTCCAGGCGGGGATGTCCTCGGTGAAGTAGATGCGCTTGAGCGCGTCGAGGTAGTCGCGCAGGGTGGAGTCGGCCATGCCGTCGCCGCCGAGGTCGGCGAGGAGCACCTTGTTTGTCGCGAGGGTCGATTCCGTGCGCGCCAGGGACGCTATCAGGCGTTGGATTTTTGCCGCATCCCGCCTCACGCCGTCGACGCGTGACATGTCCGAAGATGCCACGGCCTCGATGTAGCTCGTTGCCATGAGCATGGCCTGCTTCGTCGTCATCGAGATCGCCGCGGGCCACCCGCCCCGGCACACGAGTTCGGCGTAGGTGGTCAGGCTCGCCGTGGACGGCGCTGACACGTAACGCTTGCCCGCCATGAGCCCGGCGAGCGACGCCTCGCCCGACGACGCGCCCGTTTCCGCCATGCTCATCGTGGACATGCGAACGCGTCCGATGCGACCCGCGCCGCTGTGCGTGGGGACGTCGCCGTCCCCTGCCGTGCCGTACTTGGGCTTGGGAACCGAGGACCCTGTGAGTATGAATTGCCCGGGCGCCCCGCCGGTCTCGTCGCAGGAGTAGCGTACGGCATCCCAGAGCATGGGTACCTCCTGCCACTCGTCGATGAGCCGGGGCCGCTCTCCCACAAGGGCGTTTGCGGGGTCGGCACGAGCAAAGCGGCGGTTTTGGAACTGGCCTGCGGGGTCGAGGATTCTGAGTTCGGAACGTGCGTGGCGCTGGGCCGACGTTGTCTTGCCGCACCATTTGGGGCCCTCGACCACCACCGCGCCGAACGTCGCGAGCGATTCTGCGATGAGCGCGTCACTGAGTCGGGGGATGTACGCTTTCTCCGCCATGGGCATCGACGCCTTTCGAGGCCGTGTGCTGGGATGATTCATACGGATGGTAGTGTCTGCGGATTGTTCTCTTCGCCCTAAAACTTGAAATTCCGCCGACAAAACACTTGAAAATCCGCCGACAAATCACTTGAAAATCCGCCGACGGATAGGAAAACACCGAGGTCATGCCCTGAAGGGGACCCAGCCGGTTGCATGCGGTATAGTCGGCAAGCAAGGTTGCTCGGATATCGTCCGTGACGCGAAGGCGCCGACGCCTGCGGCCGCGCTTTCGTCCACTGCGAGCAAGGTGGCGGGGCTCGGGAGAAGGGTACAAGTCCCAGGGAGTTTGGGCGACCCACATGAGCGGCCGGGACGGTCGCGTCGATTGGAGGCAAGCATGAAGAACATCGTCATCGTGACCGGGGCCACCTCGGGCCTGGGCCGGGAGTTCGTCCGCCAGCTCGACGGCACGCTGTTCGGCAAGATAGACGAGATTTGGGCGGTGGCCCGCTCGGAGTCCGACCTGGCCCGCTTGGCCGACGAGGCATACGCGCCCGTGCGCCCCTTCGCCCTGGACCTCACGCGCGACGGGGCCGCCGCGACCATCGAGGACGCGCTGGTCCAGGAGCAGGCCGGCGATGGGGGCGTGTGCGTGAAGTGGCTTGTGAACAGCGCCGGTTGCGGCTGGTTCGGCCCGGCGCAGGACATGCCCTCCGAGACGGCCGAGCGCATGGTGCGCCTCAACTGCCTGGCGCTCACCGAGCTTGTGGGCGGCGTGCTGCCGTTCATGCAGCCCGGCTCGCGCATCGTGAACATGGCGAGCGTCGCGGCGTGGCTGCCGCTGCCGGGGATGGGCCTGTATGCGGCCACGAAGCGCTTCGTGCTCGACCTGACGCGCGGGCTCAACGAGGACCTGCGCGGCACGGGCATCACCGCCACCGCCGTGTGCCCCAAGGCTGTCCGGACCGGCTTCTGGGACGGCGCCGGCGCCGATAAGGACAAGGGCATGGGCTTCTTCTTCGGGTGCGAGAGCGCCTACGACGTGGTGCGCCACGCCCTGCGCGCCGCCCAGGCCGGCCGGGGCGCGGTGGTGACCGACCCGGGGATGAAGGTGGCCTGCGCGGCCTTCCAGGTGCTTCCCTACGGCGTGACCTGCGCCGCCGCCCGCGCGGCCCTCTCCGTGCAGGGCCGCCTGCGCGACCGCTCCCACTAACGGCCGGCGCATCACCTACGACCCGAAGACGAAGGCCCATTCCTGCGTCATCGAGCGCGAGCCGGCCTAGGGAGCGCCCCCGTTAGCGGCCAGCCCAAAAATCCCCCCATGCCCCCTTGACCCGTTTAACGTAGTCGGGTTTATGCTCGCCCCAGTCGGCGGCGCGCAGGGCGTCTAAGGGGGACGCGGGCGTCGCCGCAGGAAAAAGGGGGTTTCGTATGTCCGAGAACCTTACCCGCCGCAATTTCGTAACAGCTGCCGCCGCAAGCGGCGCCGCCCTGGCCGCAACGGCCGGCGTGGCGCTGGCCGACGAGGCCGCCCAGGTCGCCTGGGACGCCGAGTACGACGTCGTGGTCGCCGGCATCGGCTTTGCCGGCATGGTGGCCGCCATGACCGCGGCCGACGCCGGCGCGAGCGTGCTGCTCGTCGAGAAGCTGGCCGACGGCGAGGCCGGCGGCAACTCGCGCGTCTGCGGCCAGATGTTCTTCAACGGCACGGGCGACGTCGACGCCACGAAGGCCTATCTTTCCGCCCTGTGCGGCAGCCGCACCCTGCCTGAGGACATCCTGGACACCTACGCCCAGGCCTACGCCAACATCGCCGACGACGTGGCCTACTACTCCGCGCTCGACCAGGCAGAGTTCCTCGATGTGGCCGGCATGGGCGAGATCCTGGGCAAGATGTCGCCGGAGTATCCCGAGCTTGAGGGCGCGCCCTCCTGCCAGCTGTGGGCCACGCACCTGGGCGTGAGCGACTCCTACCTGTACCAGGCCGTCCGTGCCAACCTCGAGGAGAACTACGCCGACAAGGTTGAGGTGTGGTTCGAGAGCCCTGCCGTCGAGCTGGTGCAGGACGCGCAGACCAAGGCCGTGCTGGGCGTGAAGGTGGACAACGCCGGCACCGAGAAGGCCATCCAGGCCAAGGGCGGCGTGGTGCTTGCCTGCGGCGGCTTCGAGAACGACCGCGACATGTGCGCCGCCTACATCAACCTGGTGGGTTACGCCTGCATCGGCGCCCTGGGCAACACCGGCGACGGCGTGCGCATGGCCCAGAAGGCGGGCGCCAACCTCTGGCACATGACCTCGTGGGCCGGCGGCTTCGGCCTGGCGGGTCTGTCGTTCATGGTGCCCGAGGACCGCAACGCCTCCCAGATCGCCACGCTTTCCCAGAACGAGATGAACACCGGCGCCGTGATCCTCGTGGGCAAGCAGGGCAAGCGCTGGGTCAACGAGAGCGAGACCCCGCGCCACGGCAAGGTGAGCAACGGCAACGGCCAGTGGCTCAACCCCGAGTTCCCCGACGGCATCTACGCCATCTACGACAAGGAGCAGTACGAAGCCGCCACCGCCGCGCAGCTCATCCCCGAGGAGTTCCTGGGCGACGTGGTGGAGTGCGCCAGCATCGACGAGGCCGCGGCCACCATCGGCTGCGACGCCGCCACGCTGACCGAGACCATCGAGGACTATAACGGCTTCGCCGAGAACGGCAAGGACTACGCCTTCGGCCGCGACGCCCAGTACATGCGCGCCCTGGCCGGCGACGCCTACTACCTGGTGCCGCTCAAGCCCGACCTGCTCAACACCCAGGGCGGCCCCGAGCACAACGCCGCCGCGCAAGTCATCGACCTGGACGGCAACCCCATCGCGGGTCTGTATGCCGCCGGCGAGCTGGGCGGCCTCACCACGCAGATGTACGCGGGCGGCATGAACGTGGGCGAGTGCTTCATCATGGGCAAGATTGCCGGCACCAACGCCGCGGCTGCCGCGAAGTAGGGGAGTAGCCGGCCTGGATGGGCTGGGTGAACGTGCTGGACAAGGGGCCGGCGGGCGCGTGCCTGCCGGCCCTTTCGTGTGCGTTGGGCGAGGTGCGGGGGCGCTCGCTGCCCGCCACCCGCTCGCGCCGACCGGCGCTCGCGCGCTACAATGGCCCCTCAGGGCGGCGCTGCGCCGCACGTCGGGAAAGGGGCCTGACATGCACGAGGCGAGGGGCGGCAGAGGCGAACGCCTGTACGAGAAACGTTACACAATCAATGATATCGTGCGCACGTTCGGCATCTCCCGCACCACGGTCATGTACTACGAGCAGCTCGGCATCGTTGAGCCCGCCCGCGAGGGGGAGCAGGCGCGGCGCACGTACTCCGACTCCGACGTCTTCCGCCTCATGAGCGCCATGCTGCTCAAAAACGTGGGCATCCAGCCCAAGGACCTGCCCGCCCACCTTGGGGGCGACCCGTTCACGCCCGAGCGCTGCGGTGAGTATGCCCGCGTCATCGAGCGCGACATCGCCTACCGCCAGGCCGTCTTGGAGCGCATGCGCCTCTACGAGGTCGTCGCCGGCAACATCGGCTCGTTCTGCATCCGCCAAGTGGGGCAATTCTTCTACGTGCCCGACAACGCCGAGACGGGCTACCGCCATTTCCCGGCCGACGAGGCGCTCGACAAGCTCATCGCGCACATGCCCATCGCGAGCCTGGGGAGCTGTTGGGACGGCATCGCTTCGCACGACCTGGACACGTGGGGCGCCAACCATTGGGGCCGGACCGTCCCCGTGCGCTACGCGGGGCTCATCGAGGGCTTCTCCACCGACGGCCTGGCGGTGCTGGGCGGAAGGACGTGCGCCTGCTACATCCAGAGCGTGTCCAACCTGCGCTCCGACGAGGTCACCGAGATGCACGACCTGGCCCTGAGCTGCCTGGATTACGCCTACGAGCGCGGCTATGAGCCCGACGGCCGCGCCTTCTGCCCGTTCTGCCTGCCTGCCGCCGAGCGCTTCGTGTTCCCCACGTGCATCCCGGTGCGCAAGCGCGCGTAGGGGTGCCCGGCGGGGGCTTCTTATGCACGGTATCCGTAACGTTTTCGAAGCTCATAGCGGTCGGGGGCGGGCGGTTCGGCGCCGTGGGGCTTGCCGGCGGGGGCGAGCACGAAGAAGGCGCCGTGGCGGTACCACAGCTGCTTGACGGTGCCCGCGATGAGCACCTCGTAGTACCAGGCCTCGGCGGAGTCCATATACAGGCAGCGCAGCACGCGCTCCACCGCGAAGCTCCTGCCGTCGTCCCACAGCACCTCGCACGGCGCAACGAAGCCGCTCGGCAGTATCTCGGCCCGCACGCCCACATACTGCCAGCGCGCCTCTCCCAGCCCCGTCCCCGCGCAGTCGTGCGGGTCGAGCGCCCTTCTCCGTGCAACGGCATCCATCATGCGCCGCCTCCCTTCGAGTGGGGGAGTGTACGCACGCATCGGACAGAAAGCCGATGACGAAAAGGGACGTAGCCTTTTCGTCATTTGCCTGGTAGATGGGCACATGACAAATCGGCTACGTCCCTTTTATAGTGCCTTTAATCCCTTTTCGTCCTCGCCCGGGACCGCACGCGGCTGCGCCTTCCGGCCGTCTCGGGCGCGTGCGCCTTACTGGGCGTCGGCCAGGATCGAGGGCACCTCGAGGCCCTGCGCGGCGGCGATGGCCTCAGCGGCGCGGCGGCCGGTGTAGACGGCGTAGCCCTGGCAGCTGCCCTCGCAGATGGACACGTCGTAGGCGTCGCCGTACAGGCCGCCCGTGTCGCAGCCGGCGGCGTACAGGCCCGGGATGGCCTGGCCCTCGGAGGTGAGCACCTCGGAGTCCTCGTCGATCTTCAGGCCGCCCACCGTGGTGAAGATGCCCACGTTGAGCTCGAAGGAGTAGTAGGGGCCCTCCTCCAGGGCGCGCAGGTACTGCGGGTCCTTGGCGAACTCGTCGTCCTTGCCCGCGGCGCAGTAGCCGTTGTACTTCTCCACCTCGGCCACGAGCGCGTCGGCGTCGACGCCGATCTTCTCGGCCAGCTCCTCCAGGGTGTCGGCGGTCTGGATGGCCTCGTTGCCGGCGTCGACCTGGTCCTGGTACTGGCTCCAGAAGTTGGTGAGGGGCTCGCCGGCCTTGATGTACTCGCCGCAGCCGAAGATGCCGCCGTTCTCCACCATGTCGTCGAGCTGGGCCTTCGTGAGGATGGAGAAGACGCGGTCCTGCATGCTCTGGGCGCTGCCGGAGAAGGAGAAGTTGCGCTCGGCGTAGTACTCGTTCACGAAGCGCCTGGCGTCCTGGTTCACCCAGAAGAGCGGCTGGAACGACGTGGCGCAGTACAGGTGCGAGCCGTAGGTGACGCCGGGCATGCAGCCGCCGTAGTACACGAGGGTGCCGGGCGCCTTGGCCAGCGCGGCGCCGAGCTTTTGGGCGGCCTTGATGCCGAAGCCCATGCGCCCGCCTGCGCCCATGGGCTGGATGCGGCCGGGCTTGACGCCGGCCAGCTCGACGATCATGTCGTCGTTGTCGGCGTAGCCGCCGCTGGCCAGCACCACGCCGGCCTTGGCATTGAACTGCACGTACTCGTCGCCCTGCTTGGCGATGACGCCGCAGACGCGCCCGTTCTCGCTCACGAGTTCCACGGCCTCGCAGTTCAGCTCGACCTGGGCGCCGGCGGCCTCAACGGCGGCGGCCCACTGCTCCACGTACACCGCGCCGGAGACCTCGCCGTCGCGCGTCTCGTAGAGGTGCCAGGTGTTGTAGGTGTTGCCGCACATGGTGGAGGTGCCCTTGAACATAACGCCGTTGGACTCCATCCAGTCGATGTCGGCGCCCGACTGGTTCACGTACTCGCGGAACAGGTGCCCCTCGCACAGCCAGTGGTGGTAGTCCATGGTGCGGGTGAAGAGGTCGTCGACGTCGGGGTTGGTGCCCAGCTCCTCCTGCCAGTGGGAGTTGACGGCGAAGAGGCCCTCGGTGAAGAGCGTGGTGCCGCCGGTCTGGGCGTGCTGCTCGAGCAGCACGGTGTTCAGGCCGAGCTGAGCGGCGCGCGTCGCCGCCGAGCAGCCCGCGCCGCCCGCGCCCACTACCACGACGTCGGCCTCGACGGTGCGGGCGATGTCGTAGGAGGCCTCCTCGGTGGCGTCCTGCTGCTGGGTGTCGGCGGCCTCCTCGGCCAGCGCGGTGCCGGCGGCGAGGGTGCCGGTCGCGGCGATGCCTGCGGCCACGAACGAGCGGCGGTTCATCTCAAGCTCCATGGTGCGTCCTTTCTGCGTGTGCAGCGTGGGGTGCGGGCGGCCCGCCTGTGGGGCACGTCCGCTGTGACGGGGCCAAACATAGGCCGACCGCCGTGCCGCCCGCGACTGCTGAAAAGGTCGGACTATGTCAAAAACGCCGCCTCAACCGAAAGGATTGAGCCTGTGAGCTGGTGTTTCCCTGTATGGCAAAAAGTCAATCCCATGTGCTAGACTCCCTTGAGTTTTGCTGTTGCGGGTACAGGGGATGCGAGGGGACGCGGTGGGCACGGAAGCTGGCAAGGTTCGGGGCAGTGCAGGCGAGGCGCCGCAGGACGGCCGGCCCCGCACGTGGCGGGCCTGGGAGATATTCGGCTTCGGCACGCAGTACGCGTGGCTCCTCGCCTTGGTGCTGGGCTCGGCCTTTTACCGACTGGGCGAGTGCGAGTCGTGGGCATGGTCGGCGCGCGTGGCGGTGACGCTGGGCATGGCGCTTGCCTACGCGGCGCTCTATGCGTGCCGGGTGCACCTGCCGCGCGGCCTCTTCAGCCCGGCGGGCAGCGTGGGCGCGGGCGTGGCCGCCATCGCGGGCACGGCGCTGCTCGCCTTTCCGCTGGAGGGCGCCGGGGCCGCCGTGGCGCTCGCGCTCGCAGGGGCCCTGTGCGGCGCCTCGAGCGCGCTGCTCATGCTGGGCGGCAACAGGGCGTGGGCGCGCCTGCGCCCCGAGCGTGTCATGCTGCACGTGACCCTCTCCGCCCTGGCGGCGGTGGTGCTGAACTACCTGCTCCTGGCCCTGCCGGCGGCCCTGTCGTGCGCGCTCGTGTGCCTGCTGCCGTTTACGGGCTCGCTCATCCTGGCGCGCACGCGCGTGGAGGGGCGCCCCAGGCCGGTCGAGCCGCGCGACGCCGACAAGGCCCGCGCGAAGGGGCTCGCCGTGCGGATGGCGGCGCACGTGGCGTCGTTCTCGCTGGTCATGGGATGCACGGTGGCCGTGATGAACGCGGGCGCCCTCGACGCGGCCCTCGTGCGCTGGAACGTCCTGGCCATGGCGGGCGCGCTTGTGCTGGCGCTCGCGGCCGCGTGCGTGGCGCGCCTGGGCGACCCCGCGCAGATCCTCACGCTCTTCTCGCGCGCGGGGCTGCCGCTCATGGAGGCGGGGCTCATCCTGCTGTGCGTGGCCGACCCCGCATGGGCGGGCCCCGCGGCCGCCCCGCTCATGGCGGGCTTCCTGGCGGCCGACCTCTTCACCTGGTTCTTGAACTCCGAGCTCGTGGCGCGCAGCGGCAAGACCTCGCTCGAGGTCCTGGCCCGCTCCGCCGGCGTGCAGTGGCTGTCGTTCGCGGCGGGGCTGGGCGCAGGGCACGTCGCGGCCGGGGCGCCTGCGGCATGCCTGCCGTGGGTCTTCGCGGCCTGCGCGCTGCTGCTCGTGGCCGAGCAGGCGCTGGCGCTCACGCCCATCCACGCCGCCCGCCTCATCGCCGACCGCCACGACCCGCTGGGCGACGAGGGCCTGCACGCCGTGTGCGTCTCGCTCGGCGACGCGCATGGCCTCACCGCCCGCGAGCTCGAGGTGCTGGAGCTGCTCGCGCACGGCCGCAGCGTCCCCTACATCCAGGAGGCCCTGAGCATCTCGCAAGGCACGGCCAAGACCCATGCGCACAACATCTACCGCAAGCTCGGCGTCCAAAGCCGCCAAGAGCTCCTCGACGCCGTCGACCGCCACGCCCAATGACGAAAAGGGACGTAGCCTTTTCGTCATTTACGTGGATCGTCCTAGGCGTAGGGGCCGAGCAGCTCGAGCGCGCGCCGGTAGCCTTCCGCGTTACCGGCGCGGCGCAGGTCGCCTGTTTCGCTTGTGCAGCACCAGTCCCTGCCCGTCTGCGCGAAGAGCGTGTCTATCTTGGCCATGTAGCCGCCTTTGAAGAACGCGCACTTCGCGGGGTCCAGGCCCCGGTAGTCGCCCGAGACGATCAACGCAATCGCGCGGCAGCCGCCCACGCAGGCCCGCCAGTACTCACAGGCCGCGCAGTCCCCGTTGCCGGGGTGGTCGCGCACCTCGCTCACGGGCATCGTCACGTGTTCGCGGTAGGCGCCTGAGCGCAACAGCTCGTGCAGCGGGGTGTCGTGCACGTTGCCCAGGCTCACGCCCCAGCTTGCAAGCGTGCCCGACATCTGGTTGCACGGCAGTATCTCGCCGGTGTAGGAGACCGAGACGCTTCCGCGCGCGTCGCGGCAAACCGGCAACCCGTCGCGGTAGCAGCCATGGTCGACCTGCACGGGCGGGAAGAAGTACATCCGCTCTCGGGGGTACCACGAGAGGAACTGCCACATGAGGACGTCCATGTGCAGGCCGTCTTCCAGAATCTGCCGGGCAAGCTCGGCCATCGCGTCGTAGTATTCCACGATGCCCAGGGTTGCGTCCTGGGAATTCTCGCGCCACCGGGCCGACTCGGTGGTGCGGATGAAGCGTATCCGGTCCACGCCCATGCCGTCGAGAAGCCGTGCGGTGTCGTGCATCGCCGCGAGGTTGCCGCGATGGACGTTGGTCTGCGCCATCACGCGGAATCCCGCGTCCTTGGCCATGCGCATCGCGGCAAGCGCCTCCTCCTCGCAGCCCTGCGCCCCTCGCAGCCAGTCGTGATGGCCGACGCCGTCGAAGCTCACCTTGATCATGGGGTCCTGGCCCAGGCGGCGCATCTCCTGGAGCATCTCGGGTGTGAGGAGCACCCCGTTGGTGTTGAGCTCCGAGAGGACCATGTCCCGCCGTGTCATCTCGGCCACGATGTCCATGAAGCGCGGGTGCAGGAGCGGCTCGCCGCCGGTGAGGGTGAAGTGGTGCACGCCGCAGCGCACGCACTCGTCGAGCAGCGCCAGGCACTCGTCCCAAGAAAACTCGCCCATCATGGGGGAGTTGTCGCGCGCCATGAAGCAGTGGCGGCAGTTGAGGTTGCACCGGCCGGTTATAGCCCAGATCATGCTGTGGAAGAGGGGGTTGTCGTAGGAACGCGGGGCGCACCACGCGGCCCAGGTCTCACCAAGCTCTGCCGGGCGTGCGAGGCCCTCCCGTACGGCCTGCTCGAGCAGGGCCGGGATACCCGAGCCCGTCTGCGCACCGCTCGCCGTGACTTCGGGGGTGACGTCGGCGTCCGCGCTTGCTGCTGCGCTCGCATCCACCTCGGGCAGGTCGTGCTCGCCGTCGCAGCGCAGCAAAAGGCCGAACATCTCGGCAGGCAGGATCCGCGGCAGCAGGTCGCCCTTCTTCTGGTACGCAAAGGGTATGCGCTCCCAGGAGCGAAGACCCATCTCGGGGTTCATGACGTAGCGCATGCCGGGTACTCCTTCCAGGGAATAGGCGCCTCTTTGCCGTTGCCGATATGATAGACGCAGCGCACGGTGCCCGACAGCCCCAGGTGCCGGCGGCGGGGACATCGACCAGTGCCGAACGGCGCTCCCTTCCGCCTGTTTTTCGATGTGAGATGAGTGTCTGGCCTTGCGGGAGTATCCTTACCTTGCGCAATCGGGCGAGAAGCGAGACGCTCTGCTCCGGGCGCTTTTAGAAGGGCCGCGATAGCTGAGGAGACACACATGGCAACGCTTGGAGAAATCTACCAGAAGGCTCTCGCCGACGAGGGGGAGCGCGCGGCCCTCGCGCAGGCGGCCGCCGACCCGCAGGCGCTGGCGGAGTTCCTTGCCGCGCGCGGCTGCGACGCTACCCCTGACGAGGCCCTCGCCTT
>CAVEWV010000069.1:0-15065 GCA_963619535.1 Acutalibacteraceae bacterium
TACCGACGGCCAACCGGTGCCTGCCGAGGAGCTTGTGGCCCGCATGAACCGCGCCATGCCGCCGGACTTGAGACCGCTGTTGGAAGGACGGCCATAGGAAAGGACCGTCCACCGGATTGCGCATGGAGTGCGATGGTGGGCTTTCCGGGCAAACGCCAAGGAGCAATAACCGCGGAAGAAAGCCGCCCGCCGGATCACGCATGACCTCGCGCGGCCGACGTCGGTCATTCCTCCCCTTGCGCCCAGCGCTTGACGGGCGCGTAAGCTTCCACGAGGTCAGGCAGCCTCCAACGAGCATTTGCGGGGCTGGTGGAGGGAAAGGCCTGGTAGGGCAGGCCGACCATCTCGGCCAGAAAGCGCTTGTAGTAGCGGGCGGCCGTGCCGCCGGTGAGGGCGATGTGGGCAATTTGCGCCCCCTCGATGAACGCCGGGATGTCCTGTGGCACGGCATCGCGGATGGAGGCGTCCGAGGCGCCTGCGATGGTGCAGCTCTTGAGCACATCGAACAGGGCGACGTGATGCCGGCGCGCCAAAGCGCGGCGGGCCTCGGGCGTCTTGGGGTCCTCCTCGCCGAAAAGCGCGGCAAGCACCGGCCAGAAGCGGTTCTGGGGATGCCCGTAGGGGATGCCGACTTGCCGCGACGCGGGGCTCGGCATCGTCCCCAGCACAAGCACCCGCGCATCAGGCGCCCAGATAGGCTCGACGCTATGGACGACAAGCGCCGCCTGTGCTTTGGTTTCCCCCACGAATTACCTCCTCCCGACTAGCGCGCGCACGATAGCATGGCATCGTGCTTCGTCCGTGAAATACCAGGCCGCGCTACCCCCTGACGCCCGTGTTGGCCCTGGGCTTCTTTGCGGACCCCCGGTTCATGGCAAAGCCAGCGGCGCAGCCCACAATGCCGCCGAAGATGTGGGCGAACTGGGAGATGCCGTCGGGCTGCAAGGCGGAGATGACCTGGCCGCCGATGAAGATGATGGCGACGAGGACGAGCGTAAGCGGGATGGACCCCTTCTCGTAGCTGGCAAAGGACGAGAGCAGGATCATCGCGAACACCACGCCACTGGCGCCGAGAAGCCCGGTGGAGAAGAGCAGGTTATTGAACAGCGCGGTTGAGAACGCCGTGACCAGGATGAGCAGCAGCGTCTTGAGGCTGCCGTACTTCTCCTCGATCATGGGGCCCACGATGAGCATGAGCGTGATGTTGGAAATCCAGTGCTCGAAGTCGGCGTGGCCCAGCACGTAGGTGAACATGCGCACGACGCCGAGCGGGTCAAGCGCGAAGGTGCGGTAGGTGGAGAAGAGCAGCCTGTTGGTGGCCCCGCCGGTGATGAGGCCCAGCAGCAGCGCCACGAACGACAGGGCGGTAAAGCCCAGGATGACCGGCGAGTTAAACGAGATGGGGATGTGTTTGCGGGGTGGCTTGTCCTTTGAGGTCTCGGGTTTGGGGGTCCTAGGCTTGGGAACATTCACCTTGGATGCGCTCGTTCCAGAGATGCCCGCTTTGGGCGTGCCTGCCCCAGGGATGGAAACTGACGCGGCCGCGCTGGATTTTATCGATTCATGAGGCGCATTCGATGCCGCAACCGCCTGAGTGCTTGTCGCATCCTGCTTCTGAATCGGGTTCCCTGTCTCGCTCATAGCAACCACCTTCAGCCAAAAAAACGGGTTGTGCCACCATCCTAGCAGCACAACCCGTCACAGTGCAGCGGCAGCTTACGTCATATTCGCTTGTGAGCGCGTTATTGTTGCCAAGAACGCTCAGGCCCCTTCTTACGCCTGGACAGCCTGGTCAAGAGCGTCAACCACAGCAAGCTTGAGGGCGCTGGAGGTGATGGTGGCAAACGTCACCGTGTCAACGTCCATAACCTCGTCGACCGTAAGACCCTCGAACTTGGCGGGCAAGGAGGCAATGGCACGGCCGCCGAATGTGTCAGTCTCCATGTCGTTGAGCACTTCTACCTGGGCGACCTTATCTCCGTCAACGGTGACGCGAACGGTGATGGGGCCGCAGATGCCATCTTTCGCGGCAATGTACTGATTGTCCGCAGTGTCATAGGCGGGCTCCTCCACAGGCGCAGGAGCAACGGTCTCAATCGTCAGACCGTCAGTTGCAGGGCCATCATCCTTGGCGGCCGCGGCGTTCTCACCGGCGACACGGCCCATGGCAATGTCATCAGCGATGTTGCTTGCGCCCTGATAGGGACCGGAGAACATAGCGCCACACTCACCTGCGCCGAAGAGGTGGGCAATGGGCTCCCCGTTCTTGTCGAGAATGCGGGCCTGGCTGTCACGCACGGGACCGCCCTGGGTGTTGATCATCGTGGGCTTGAGCTCCGTGGCGTAATAGGGGCCAGACTCGGTGAAAGCGACGAGGGTCTCGGCAGCACGGTTGAAGACGGGGTCGAAACCGTTAGCGCAGGCGTCATTGTACGTGTCCACCGTGGCACACAGGGCAGAAGCATCCACGCCCATCTGTTCGGCCAGTTCCTCAATAGTGTCGGCCTGCTTTACCACGCCCATCTCAACCTGCTTGGAAAGGTCACGAGCCATGGACTGGGAAATCATGCGTGTGTTGTCGAGACATGCTTGGTCAAACACAAGCCACATGCCATCGGGGGCAGGAGTGTGCTTCCAGGTACCGTGGAAGTCGATGTATCCGTGACGGGGCTCGAATGCGTCGTTCATGAAGCGAGTGCCGTCTCCTGCAACGATAATGTACGCCTCGCGATAGATGAGACCCACGGCGCGCGTGCCCGAATAGAACTCGGGGCGCGACATGCCAGGATAATAGGTGCCCAGGTAGGGACCCATGACGTTTTCCATGTGCCACAGGTCGGCACCGATAGCGGAGGCCATTTTGATGCCGTCACCCGTGTTGTACTGGCTGCCGTCGGCATAGCACTCGGTGAGGCCGAGGTAGTCTTGAATCATCTGCTGGTTTACCTCAAAGCCGCCGCAGGCCAACACCACGCCGTTCTTGGCGCGAACGTTAACGGGGCTACCGTCGACTTCGAACGTGGCGCCGAGAACCACGCCGGTCTCAGAATCACGAATAAGGTCCGTCGCGGGGCAAGAGTACCAAACGTCAATCTGATCATCATGATCCATGACCAGGCCGTTCACGAACTTCCAGAAACCAGAGTCAAACGTGACGCCCTCAAGCGTCATGGGAACGATAGAGCCGGCCGGATCGTACTCGGGGTACTCACCCGGGTAGGTGTCGTACAGGGGCAGGGGGTTGCCGCCGCGCTCCTGCAGCCAGCTAACGTTCTCGGTCACTTTGGAGATCCAAGAAGTGAGCATCTCGTCGCTGGGGGTCATGCGAGTACCGCGCAGTTTCTGGTAGTACTCCAGGGCCTCGGCCTGTTTTTCGACAGGAATGGTGTTGATGACCTGCATACAATAACGTGTGTTGCCGCCCTCATGGCCCTTGGGCGCCTTATCAACGAGCAAGACCTGCGCCCCGGCCTCGGCAGCCGTTATGGCCGCCACGGCGCCGGCACCGCCAAAACCGATAACGACAACGTCGTACAAGCCGTTCCAAACGATGTCGGTGTCCGTCGCCTCACCAGCATGAGCCTGAGTTGCCGCCGCGGCCATGCCGCCAAGTGCGGTGGTTCCCAAAGCAGCTGACGCAATAAACCCCCTGCGAGTAACGTTCGTTTCCATGTCGCACTCCCCTTTGTGGGTTCCACCGACCCCTATGCGGTGGATTGCGCCCAGCTTAGGGCCGCAACGACCCGTTGAGAAATTCCCTCTCGTTCTGATATCATTACCAAAGGTTATGTCCGCAAGTAAGGGGCTTGTATGAACAACAGCCAAGTGAGAACGGCGCTCAAAGTCGCCGATGTCGGAAGCATGACAAAAGCTGCCGAGCAGCTCGGCATCACACAGCCTGCCGTCAAGAAACAGATTGACGCGCTTGAAGCCGAACTCGGCGTACGTCTTTTCGATCGATGCGCCCAGGGTTGCAGCCTCACAAAGGCCGGTGAAATCTTCTACAAAGGCATGGCGCGCATAACGCGCGAGGTTGACTCACTGCTCGAAGCCGTTGCAGGGGCCGATACAACAGCCAATGAACTGGCTCTTTGCGTGCTTCCTGGAGTGATTTCGCCACACTTTGCCGAAATTTGCCGAAACCTCGCTCACCAGCATCCCGATGTGACGATTCGCTATGTTCCCATGCCCTATGCCGAGCGCCCGCTTGCCATTGCTGATCACCGTGCTGATATCGGCGTCTATTTCGATATTCCGCAGGTACTCGAGGAATTCAATCTCACGTTTTGGCCAAGCAAGAGAGCTGTCGCCCCTGGAAATCTCGATATGTTCTGCCTGCTTGATCCCAGCCATCCGCTTGCATCACGCGCAAGCATCACGCCCGATGATTTGAGGGGCGAACGACTTGCGGCCTTCGATTCACACGTCTTTGCGGCGCTTTTTGGCGAGACAGAAGACCTCTGCGCTGCAAGCAATCGTATCCGCAGCATATCCAATGACGTCTTCGAGGTGCTCTCGTTCTGCAATGCGGGCGGCATCTATCTTTGCCGCCACCTTACCGAGCGCTACGAGACGCTACAGCGCATTCCCCTTGCATGGAATCCGCCAGTCGAAGGCTTCATCACCCGAGTCGAACCGTCATATCCCGCCCGCCTTTTTCTCAACGCCGTCAGCCGCGTACTCGCAGACAGCTGACTTTGCACAACATACGACAGACCAATACCGCAGGGGCCGCTTGAAGCATCGAACAAATCCTTAAAGACAGTCTAAACTAAAGATATACTTAAGCGTTAGATAGTGTCTCTGGAGTATTCTCGTCGATGAGCGCCACGAACTCCTGCTTTGAGGTGACGCCGGCTTTGGCGTAGGCGCGGTTGAGGTAGGTCTTCACCGTCTCGGGAGACAGGCAGAGCTTCTTGGCGATGTTGGCGCGGCTGTAGCCGTGCAGGGCCTCGAGCACCACCTCGCGCTCGCGTGCCGTGAGGCGGCAGCGCGTCGCCAGCGCCTCGAAGCGCGCGGCGAAGCCGTCGCCGGCAAGAGCGACCTCGACGCTGGACTCCCCCATGCTGCCGGCCCCATCGTACCCGACAGGCCCGGCGTCCAGCTCGTCCAGCGTGGCAAAGCCGTCGCCCTGCTCCCCGGCCGCCTGCGCGCCCGCGCCCGCGCGCCTCAGCAGGAAGAACAGCACCAGGCCGAAGATGCAGATGCTCCACAGCGCCGCGAGCGAGATGTTCTGGCACAACAGCAGGTTGGGGCCGTCGTCGCCCATGAGCATCGACCCCACGAGGCGGCCCACCTGGCCGTTGGAGATGCCGCAGTACACGCCGAAGTACAGGTAGGTGTGGCGCGGGTCGTCCCAGGACTTGCGGGCCATGAGCGCCCAGAGCAGCACGGCGAGTATGACGAAGCCCGCGCGGATAAGGCAGCCCGCGAAGGGGTTGCCTGCCTGCCAGTTGCCCGGGAAGAGCGCGAATCCCGTCGCATACAGCGGGATGACGAAGGCCAGGATGGTCGCAAAGCCGAAGCGTGCGCCGTAAAAGGCCATGAAGAGCAGGAAGAACGCCTGCATGGCGATCATGACTATCTCGGTGGGGACGTCGTACAAGGCGAAGTTGCCGCCCGTCTCCGAGCTCACCTGGGCGATGACGCCAAAGAGGCTCGGGAAGAGGAACGCCGTGATGAGCAGCAGGAACCAGTCGTTGTGCGCGGAGAAGAGCGCGAGGGTGCGGTCCTTGCCCTCGGGCACGGGCAGCTGCTCTGCGAAGCGCAGCGTGCGGTCGGCGCACGCGGGGGCGCTTCCGGCCCTGAGCAGCCTGCGCGCGCAGAAGAAGACGATCCCCACCGCCGCCAGGGTGAACAGCGGGCGGGCGTAATGGATGACCGCGACGCTCATCGTGTCGAGCACGAGGATGCCCACGTCCACGAGCAGGTAGGCCACGCCGATCGCCAGGGCGCTCCTGCGCGGCTCGTACGAGGAGAAGACGTGCGCGAAGACGAGCGTGATGAGGGCGTTGGCCACCCCCTCGAAGACCCCCGAGAGGTAGTCGACGATAAGCGAGAGACTGGGGTCGAGCCCGAGCAGGGGACCTGCGAACACCACCGCGAGATGCACGAGCATGAACGAGCACCCCAAGCCGAGCAGCAGCTCGACCTGCGGCAGGCGGCTCCGGAAGCTCCACGCCATGAAGAGGTAGACGACGAGCGAGACGAAGCGCGTGGCGTACACGACCTCCGTGGACACCCCCGAGGCGTCGGCGCGCGCCGTCCACATGGAGCTCAGGAAGAGCGCAAGGCCCACGGCGCACAAGACGAGCAGAGGCTGCAGCCTGGGCAGCGCAGGCGTCGAGGCAGATTGACTTGACGGTTGCGACATCGCATCCCCTTACGACGACAAAACAATCTTCGGCATTGTACCAGCAGTTTTGCCCCCTTGTCCCCCAAAATGACGTACAGCCCAAGACATATGTTGCCCCGGCCTGTGGGGCACAGCGTCACGGCGTCGCGGCCTAACATCCGACCCGTCAAGCGCAGCCGGCGCGCAGGCACGAGCACATGCCCCGCGTCAGACGCGCATCGAGCCGCCGGGCGGCATCCATGACGCGAGCAGCCCGGCACGAAGCGGAAAGCAGGATGAAATGAGCAACACGCAGGCTATGCAATCTCGCCGTTCCTTCGTCAAGTCCGCCGGCACCGCCGCCGCAGGCTTCGCCGTCCTGAGCCTGGCCGGCACCTCCGGCATCGCCGGCGCCGAGGAGGCCACGGCCACCACCGGCGCCCTGGGCTGCCAGACCGTCGTGCTCGACAACATGACCTGGGACGAGGAGTGCGACATCCTCATCGTGGGCGCGGGCATCGCCGGCCTCACCGCCGCCGTCACCCTCACCAAGGAGGCCCCCGAGAAGAAGGTCATCCTCGTCGAGAAGAACGCCTCCCCCGCAGGCTGCTCGCCCGTGTGCGCCGGCGACTTCCTCTTCGGCACCGACGACGAGCCCTACCCGCTGCAGTACCTCAAGGACATGGCCACCACCGAGAGCGGCCAGACCATCCCCGACGACGTGCTCGAGGCCTTCGCCGAGGGCATCAACGAGAACCTGAAGTGGCTCCTCACCATCGGCCTGTCCATGGACGAGCTCACGCTGCGCTACCCCTACGAGTACCGCGCCAAGGCCGAGTACCGCGAGTTCGACTCCTGGGCCAGCCCCGAGGGCACCTGCTCCAAGGACAACGAGTTCCCCAAGTCGCACCTCTTCAGCTACCTCAACGACCAGGTGAGCTCCGCCGAGGAGTACGCCGGCGTCGACTACCGCACCGAGTGCGGCCTGACCTCCCTGGTGAAGGACGTCGCCACCGGCCGCATCATGGGCGGCGTGGCAGGCGGCAGCGCCATCAAGGCCAACGACGGCGTCATCATGTGCTGCGGCGGCTACGAGCACAACGAGGAGTTCCTCGAGGGCTTCTGCGGCGTGGGCACCGCCACGAGCTTCGCCCTGACCGGCAACACCGCCGACGGCCACATCATGGTCGCGGGCGCCGGCGCGGACTTCTGGCACATGCACAACGCCGCCGGCTTCTGGCAGCACCCCCGCAACCTTGAGAACACCGCCTTCGGCACCGGCCCGCTCAACGCCCACAACCTCAAGAAGTACGGCATCACCGTGGGCAAGAACGGCCGCCGCTTCTACATGGACTGGGACGGCCACAAGTCGCTCGACACCGTGAACGACGACACCGACCTGTCCTGCCATGTGGGCAGCCGCCACGGCGTCATGCAGTTCGGCGGCGAGTGGAACCACCTGCCCATGCCCGGCACCGCGTGGTTCGTCTTCGACGCCGACAACCTCGAGAACGCCTTCGACGCCGAGTTCACCGGCTCGTCCGACCCCGTGGCCGACGGCTGGCTGCTCACGGCCGACACCATCGAGGAGCTGGCCGAGCAGATGGGCGTGCCCGCCGACCAGCTCGCCGGCACCGTGGAGCAGTGGAACGAGTTCTGCGAGCGTGGCGAGGACCGCGCCTTCTACCGCCCCAGCGACACGCTGACCCCCGTCGCCACGGCCCCCTTCTACGCCCAGCGCTGCAACCCGTCGCTGCTCAACACCGACGGCGGCCCCAAGCGCACCGCCAAGGGCGAGGTGCTCGACGTTCAGGGCAACCCCATCCCGGGCCTGTATGCGGCCGGCGAGTTCGGCAGCGTCTGGGGCTACCTGTACAACGGCAACGGCAACGTGGGCGAGGCCATGGCGTTCGGCCGCATCGCCGCACGCGCCGCAGCCGGCCTTGAGACCGTCGTGACCAGCTACGACCCCATCAGCACCCCCGAGGACAAGACCCGCGAGGCCTGCGCCGAGCAGAACAAGTAAGCGCCTGCATCCAAGCGCCGTAAAGCGGGCCCCGTCATTTCTTCGCGAAGTGACGGGGCCCGCCGCGTAAACGAGGGCTTGGCCGAGGGCTACCGCTTGGCCGAGGGCTACTCACGGTTACGCGACGCGCCTCTCGCTCAGCGACGAGATGAGCCGCTCCCCTTCGCCTCATGGCGCTTGAGGTAGACCGCCAGATACGCAAGGCCGGCCACGGCGGCCGTGAACGTGCCGAGCAGGATGCCCACCTTGGCGTTCATGATGTAATCGGGGTCGGTGAAGGCCAGGCCGCCCACGAGGATCGCCATGGTGAAGCCGATGCCGGCGAGCATGCCGATGCCGAGCATATGCCCCCAGGTGGCATTCTCGGGCAGCGAGAAACCGCAGAACTTGACCATGACAAACGTGGTGAGCAGGATGCCGATGGGCTTGCCGAGCACAAGGCCCACCCACACGCCGAGCGTCACCGGCGAGGTGAGCACGGCGAGCATGTCGGCGTCAGCCACAAAGACCTGGGCGTTCACGAACGCGAACAGCGGCAGCACCAGGAAGTTCACCGGCAAGGTAATGGCGTGCTCCAGGCGCTGCAGCGGCGGGGTCACGCTATGGGAGACGCGCTCGACCTCGTGCGTGAGCTGCGTCACCTCATGCTGGCCAAGGATGCGCAGGTCGGAGTCGTACGTGCGGTCAAACTCGCCGGCACGCTGCGCAATCCAGTCGGAATACCCCTTGAGGTTGACGTTGGATCTCACGGGCAAGGCAAAGGCGAGCACCACGCCGGCAAGCGTGGCATGGATGCCGGCGTTGAAGAAGCACACCCACAGCAACGCCCCGACGAGCAAATAGGGCGCAAGCCTATACACATGCGCGCGGTTGAGCGCAATGAGCGCCACAACGGCCAGCGCCGCAAGACCCAGCCACAACAGGGAAATGTCGGTGCTGTAGAACAGCGCGATGACCACGATGGCCACCATGTCGTCGGCAATGGCGAGCGTGGAAAAGAACACCTTGACGCCAACGGGGATGCGATCGCCGAAGAGGCTCATGACCGCCAAGGCAAAGGCGATGTCGGTCGCCGTGGGGATGGCCCAACCCTGAACGGCATCGCCGCCCATGTTGAACAGCACGTAGATGATGGCCGGGCCGCACACGCCGCCCAGGGCCGCCACCATGGGAAGTATCGCATGCTTGGGCTTGGCGAGGGCTCCCACCGTCATCTCGTATTTGAGCTCACAGCCCACAAGCAAGAAGAAGAACGCCATGAACAGGTCGTTTACCAAAGCCTCAAACGAAAGACCGACAAAGGCGTCTCCCACAGAGAAGCCCACCGGCGTCTCCATGGCATGATGGAGCGGCTCGTGGAATCCGATGTTGGTAAGGATGAGCGCCACGATGGCGGCGGCGATCATAAGCACGGCCGATGCAGTGCCCGTGAGTTTTGCCATCACGCTCGAGTGTCTGACGCGACGCCTTTGCGTCACATCCATCAAAATGCCGTCGTCCTGCGCCATGCGGCCTCCCCTATGGTCGTATGCTCCTCTACAAAGACGCCCCGAGCACGATTGACGCACCCGGGGCGCAGACAACTCACGGCAGCAAGGTTGCTGCCATACTTGCTCGCCGTATTCCCAACAAGCATGCAGCCGAATCGAGACCACAAGGTGCCGACAACTCAACAACGCCGGGGGTGCCGCAACGCCGGCCGCACGCCGGGCAGCGCGGGGCCGCCTTCCTCGACCTGGCGACCACGACGACGGCGTCGCCCTCCACGCAGGCGGATTCCACGACCGCACCCTCCAAACCGAGGGCTTTCTTTAGCACGCTGTCCCGCATGGCCTTCTCCATAGCTCTTTCTAACGCTATAATTCAGGTCATGATTGCGTCGAAGGAGGGGCCATGCCTGAGCTGACGGCAACCGTTGCGGAAACGCGCGCGAACTTTTCAAAGATCGCCGCGACGGTCTTCGCCACCAAACGACCTGTGACCGTTTTTAGAAACTCCAAGCCCTGGGTTGTCATCTCTCCCGTTTCCGACGACCACATCCCCAATATCGACTGGTCAAAGCAGGAGGTCGTGAGCATGAATCCCTCAACAGGGACGACCGTTTTGCCGGCGGACTGGGATTGTGACGAGGATGACGGGCTCTATGATGACCTCGTCTAAACCGGCAATAGGCGACATCTGGCTTGCTTGGGTCGAGTTTTCCGATCATCCCGGCGTCGGCAAAGTTCGCCCTGTCATTGTGTTGGATGTGCAAGACAACAGATGCCTGGTCATTGCGGCGAAAGTCACTTCAAAAGACTTGCAGGCCGACGGGTCTGGCAAGTGCCTCCCGATTATTGACTGGCAGGCATGCGGACTAAGGAAGCCCTCATACGTCAGGATTGATCAGAAGTTCGAACTGGCCTATGACAAGCTTTTGCGCGATGCGCCCATCGGTAAGGTCAGCAAGCCGTATGTGCAGGTCATCATGGGCTATATGACGTTCTAGCCGGCCCGTTTGGAGACCTGCATCCCCCGCAAACTTCATGTGTCCCTTCGCTCAGTCGGCCTTCCTTCGCCGCCATGCCTCTGCGGCCAGGTTGCACAGCGGCACGAGGTAGAGATAGCACGCCGCAAGGACGCAGGCCGAGGGCGCGCCGACTGCCGCCAGGGGCACGGCGGCCGCGATGGACCAGGGAACGAGCGGGGCTGCCACCACGGCGGTGTTCTCCAGATGGCAGGCCAGGCGGCCGCCGTCGTGCTCGCACTCCTTGCTCAGCTGGTGCGTCAGCATGATGGCCAGCGTCTGGTTGCAACACACGAGGGCGCACGGCAGGCTCGCAAGCAGCGTGGCGGCGAAGGACCCCCATCGGCTCGCCGCGCACCCCACCAGGCCGCGCACGCCGTCGAGCATGCGCGTGACCTCGAACATGCCTACATAGGTGGACGACACGAGCACGATGAGCGCGACGTTGACCATCGGCACGACGCCGCCACCCGCCAGCAGGGGCGACATTCCCTCGCCGGGAACAAACCCGGCCAGGCACGCCCAGGCAACGCCCGAGACGGACATGCCCTGGACCGCGCACGCCAGAACGCCGCCGGCAAGCGCGCCGATCGCGAGCACGACACGCACGTCTATCCGCAAAAGTGAGAGCACTAGCACGAGCGCGGCGGGAAGCAGCTCCCAGGGCGTCAGCACAAAGCCGCTGGCAAACCCCGCGGCGCCGGAGCCTGTCGAGGCGATCGCGGCATCCGCGGCAATTGCCGCGCCCGTCTGCCCAGCCCCACCAGCCACGCCGAGCCCCTGCGCCAGGCCCGCAGCATCAGTAATGCCGCCCGTCCCGACCAACCCGCCCAGCACGAGATACGCCACGCACGTCAGCGCGAACGGCACAACCGATGTGCGCACCATGGCAAGGATGTTGCCCGTGACCTCGGTACGGGTGAGCGTCGCCACCAGAAGGGCGCTTGTGGACACAGGCGAGCAACGGTCGCCGAAATAGCAGCCAGACAGCACCGCCCCGCCCACAAGCAGAGCGGGAACCCCGGCGCTCGTGGCGACGAAGGCGCAGATCGTGCCCATGGTGGCCGCCGTGCCGAACGCCGTGCCCGTGAGGAACGACATGAGCGCGCAGAGCAGGAACACCGCCAGCAGCATGACGGCCCCCGAGCACAGGCCCGAGCACGCCTCGACGATAAAGACGATGGTCCCGCTTGCGCGCCATGCGGCCGTCAGCAAGCCGATGAGGACGAACGTCACGAGGATCTTGCCCGCCGTGCGCACGCCCGAGGCCGCCGCCCTCGCCATGGCAGCCCAGCCGAGGCCCTGCGCCACGCCGTAGCCGAAGAACAGCGCGAATCCGCCGAGCAGCGGCACCACCGTGGGAACCCCGGCAAACGAGCAGGCGAGCAGCGTCGCCGCGAACACCGCGAGCAAAACCGTCCGAGCCACCCAAAACCTCCCAGCCAAGCCCCGATTCAGCGCTGATTCGACGCACCAGCTCGGCCCCTCAGATGCCGGGCCTCTGGAGGCGCCAAACCTGGGATATCTTTGAGCAAGACAGTCCGCATACGGGCCGCGAGCGATATAAACACAGCCAAACTACGCCGCCATACATACATGCATATCAACATAGACGCATATGCACCCGATTACCCGGCAACCCCAAGGCGGGCGCTCTTATCAACAAGGGGCGACCGGGCGCATGCGGCGACGCAGTGTTCCACATCTAAAGGTCTTGTGCCCATCGCAGATACTCCCCCTCACGCAACCCTCCAGATGCTAAAGTCCGCACTCATATATGAGGCGCCGCGCAACTGACGGAAGAACGTGGGCAACCACGGTGGAACGGGGCGTTATGCACAAACCACGTGCCGACCGTCTGGGCAGACAGCTTCGCGCCATGCGTGCGGGGCTGTCTGCCTTTTTTGTTGCCGGGCGCGTGGGCCAGACATCGAGAAGAGGGGACACACCATGCAAGACCTGCTCGAGCTCCTGAAGTCCAACCCCTACCCGGGCCGCGGCATCGTGGTGGGCAAGGACTGCGTCTACTACTGGATCATGGGCCGCAGCGCCAACAGCCGCAACCGCGTGTTCGTGACCTGCGACGACGGCATCCGCACCGAGGCCCACGACCCCTCCAAGCTCGAGGACCCCAGCCTCATCATCTACCACCCCGTGCGCACCATGGGCGACAAGCTCGTCGTCACCAACGGCGACCAGACCGACACCATCGTGGAGAAGGGCGACTTCCGCCTGGGCTGCATGGCCCGCGAGTACGAGCCTGACGCACCCAACTTCACCCCGCGCATCTCGGCCTGCATCAACCCCGACGGCTCCTTCGAGATGTCCATCCTCAAGCACCAGTTCGAGCAGGGCTGCGACCGCTGCCAGCGCAACTTCTTCTGCTTCGAGGGCGTCGACGAGGGCTGCGGCTACTTCATCTCCACCTACCAGGGCGACGGCAACCCCCTGCCCACCTTCGCCGGCGAGCCCATCCTGGTGACCATGCCCTCCCCCGAGCAGGTCTGGGCGGCCCTCAACGCCGACAACAAGGTCTCCCTCTACGCCAAGGTGGGCGCCGAGGTCACCATCTTCAACAAGAACCTGGGCGACTAGGAAAGAAGGCGTGCCCCAGGTCGGAAGGTTTTGTTCGGTGCTCAAACAGTTTTGCCGCAAGACCGGCGGCAAAAAACTGCGCCCGAACAAAACCTTCCGACCCCCACACGCATCCTTTTCCCTTAACCCCTAAGCCCCGCCCCTTCGATGGCAAGGGTCCTTTGCGGCCCCCGCCGTCCAAGCACCCCACGCAGGCCCGGATGGCTTTGGTTCAGGCGAGTTTTTCGCCGCACCGCGGCGAAACTGTCTGAGCCTGAACCAAAGCCCTCCGGGCCCTACCAAGGAGGATCTCCATGAACGAGCTCGAACTCAAGTACGGCTGCAACCCCAACCAGAAGCCTTCAAGGATTTTCATGAAGGACGGTGGGGACCTGCCTCTTACCGTGCTCAACGGTAAGCCCGGCTACATCAACTTCCTGGACGCCTTCAACTCCTGGCAGCTCGTGCGCGAGCTGAAAGCCGCCACGGGCCTGCCCGCCGCCGCCTCCTTCAAGCACGTCTCGCCCGCCGGTGCCGCCGTGGGCAAGCCCCTCTCCGACACCGACCGCAAGATGTACTTCGTCGACGAGCCCGGCGAGCTCTCCCCCATCGCCTGCGCCTACATCCGCGCCCGCGGCGCCGACCGCCTGTGCTCCTACGGCGACTGGGTGGCCCTGTCCGACACCTGCGACGCCGACGTGGCCCGCTACCTCAAGGGCGAGGTGTCCGACGGCATCATCGCCCCCGGCTACACCGATGAGGCGTTGGAAATCCTCAAGACCAAGAAGGCCGGCAAGTACAACGTCGTCCAGATCGACCCCGCCTACGTGCCCGCGCCCGTGGAGACCAAGGACGTCTTCGGCATCACCTTCGAGCAGGGCCGCAACAACTACGAGATCTCGACCGCCCTTCTCGACAACGTGGTGACCGAGAACAAGGAGATTCCCGCCGAGGCCCAGATCGACATGGTCGTGGCGCTCATCACACTCAAGTACACCCAGTCCAACTCGGTGTGCTACGTCAAGGACGGCCAGGCCATCGGCATCGGCGCCGGCCAGCAGAGCCGCATCCACTGCACGCGCCTGGCGGGCAGCAAGGCCGACAACTGGTACCTGCGCCAACACCCCAAGGTGCTCGGCCTTGAGTTCGTCGACGGCATCCGCCGCCCCAACCGCGACAACGCCATCGACGTCTACACCTCCGACGAGTGGGAGGACGTGCTGCGCGAGGGCGAGTGGCAGCAGGTGTTCAAGGTGAAGCCCGAACCCCTCACCGCTGAGGAGAAGAAGGCCTGGATCGCCACGCAGAAGGGTGTGACCGTAGGCTCCGACGCGTTCTTCCCCTTCGGCGACAACGTGGAGCGCGCCCGCAAGTCCGGCGTGGACTACATCGTCGAGCCCGGCGGCTCCATCCGCGACGACAACGTGATCGAGACGGCGAATAGGTATAACATCGCCATGGCCTTTACCTCCATGCGCCTCTTCCACCATTAGAGATGCGGAACCTGGCCTGCTGCGTTCTCGGGAGGCTCACGTACATCTAGTACGCATCGCCTCCCGACGCCTTGCAGGCCAGAACCCGCTTTTAGAGGATGCGGAACCCGGCGCGCTGCGTTCCTGGGAGGC
>CAVEWV010000070.1:0-14972 GCA_963619535.1 Acutalibacteraceae bacterium
GGAGGGCTCGCCCATGCTGAACAGCCCGATGGACATGGTGTGGGGGTGCGCCATGCGTACGGGGACCATGGGGTGCCTGCGCTCTGAGAAAATCGAGAGCGATGGGGCAATCCAGCCGTTGACGAGGTAATCGACGCTGGAGTATTCGCAGTCGTTGGAGAACTTGAGGTGGATATTCGCCCCACTTGCCTCGATGATATCGATAAACTGGTCGATTGCGTCGAGCACCCCGCGGTGGTACAGGCAGATGGTCCTGCCGTCGAGGTCTGAGATTTCAAGTGGCCGGCCGAGGGCGGCAAGGTCGTCTTCCGGCGGTACGCACAGGATGATTTCAGCGTCGAGCATATGGTGGAAAACCGTTCCCTGCGGATAGGGGTATTTGTTTGAATAGGCGGCCTCTACCAGCTCGCATCCTGCGGCAATCCCTTCGGCGAGGGTGTCGTTGCCCGGCAGGTCCCGGACGGTCAACGAGAATTCCGGATGCTTTGCGTGGAACAGGGGTCCGACCTCGGTGCAGACGACGCCGCACGCCTGGCAGTTCGTTCCCACTGTCAGCGCGCTGCACGAGCGCGCGGCAAGATCCAGGGCATGGCAGATATCCCTGTCCGCCTTCTCCACTGCATCGAAGAGCAGCTTCCCCTCCGCGGTGAGTTCCGTGCCGCGCCGCGTGCGGTTGAGCAACTTCAGCCCCGTGGACGTCTCGAGAGACTGCAGCGCCTGGGAGAGCGCGGGCTGGGACACGCCGAGGACCTGGGCGGCCCGCGATATGCTGCCCTCTCGCGCGACCGCCACAAACCCTTCGACCCTGCGGTTAAGAATTCCGTCCATGAGTTCCTCCCGAATCCCTAACGAAGGCTCGGTGCTACGAAAACAGGCGTTGATACCAGGAGATATAAGCTTAACCAATAGCTGCATAATAAAACCTGCGGATGGACGCGGCAAGCCCGGGGTCGTACCATCGAGCTGCGCTTGTAGGGGACAGGCGCGCATCGGTTTGCCAGGAAAATCGCAGTGCGCGAGCATGTGGCGCAGGTCGCGGCTAGGGCCTGGCGAACGGTGCGACAAACAGCTCGACGAAAGGGGACTCACCATGAACAGCAAGTACGAGACCCGTCTTGACCGCGAGGTTCGCAAGGCACTCGACCTCACCCGCCGCACTTTCGTGAAGGGCGCGGGGGCCGGCGTGGCCGCCATCGCGGCGTCGGGGGCGCTGGCGGGGGCTGCCCTGGCCGATGAGGCCGCAGCTTCCGATGCCGACTGGCGCACCAAGCCCGACCCCGTCGCGGAAGCCGACATCGTGGAGACCGTTGACGTCGACATCCTTATCGTGGGCGCCGGAACCGCCGGCAACGTGGCCTTTGCCTCCGCCGCCGAGGAGATCCAGGCAACCGGCAACAAGGTGCTGCTCATCGAGAAGAACGAGAGCGGGTCGGGCATCCGTACCTCGGGCATGGGTTTCATCAACACGCGCCTCAGCGAGAAGTACGGCGTCAACGTCGACCGCAAGGCCTATGTGACCGACCACCTCAAGTACAACCTCAACTTCTGCGACACGCGCCTGCTGCAGATTTTTGCCAACGAGTCCGGCTTTGTGGGCAACTGGCTCATGGACATCTGCGAGAAGAACGGCGACGTGTGCTTCGGCTTCGAGTACAACCAGGGCACGCCGTACAACTACACCGTGTGGCAGACCGGCCACTTCCCCTGCGCGCTGGACGCCGAGGGCAAGGAGCATCCCACCGACGTTGACGCCCCCGTCCTCGAGTACGCCGAGGGCCTGGGTGCCGAGTACCGCAACAACACCGCGATGCAGTACCTGGAGCAGGACGAGAGCGGCCGCGTGACGGGCGTCATCGCCACCAACGCCGACGGCGCCTACATCCGCATCAACGCCGCCAAGGGCGTCATGGTGTGCACGGGCGGCTACGCGCTCAACTTCGACATCTACAAGGACCGCCAGCCCACCATCTACAAGACACTCGACATCGCCTTCGGCTTCCCGGGCTGTACGGGCGACGGCTTCAAGGCCATGCTGTGGGCGGGTGCTGAGCCTACCGAGATGCCCAGCTCCATGCTCTTTGACCGCGCGGCCCTCGCCCCCAACGAGGAGCCCGGCAACCCCGTGCCCTACCCGCGCAACATGTGGACGTTCTCCAGCCAGCCGTGGCTCAAGGTGAACACCCTGGGCGAGCGCTTCACCAACGAGAGCTGCCTGTACGACATGATCATCCATGCCGCCACCTACCAGCCCGGCAACGTCTATTACGACATCTGGGACAGCACGTGGGCCGACTGCATCGACTCCTTCACCACCGTCGGCTGCTCCGAGATCGTGAAGCGTCGCGGCGGCTGCGACCTGGACGTGTACTATACCGACACTGCCACCGATGACGAGTTCGCCGAGTTCACGCAGGGCAATAAGGACGACATTGCCGCCCAGATGGACCAGCTTGTGGAGGCCGGCGTCATCATCAAGGCGGACACCATCGAGGAGCTTGCCGAGGGCCTGCTCATTCCTGCCGAGACGCTCAAGGCGACCGTCGAGCGCTACAACGAGCTGGCCGAATCCGGCGTTGACGAGGACTTCGGCAAGGAAGCGCACCGCTTGCTGCCGGTGGCCACTGCGCCCTTCTACGGCGTGAAGATGGCGTCCTGGGTGCTCTGCACGGCCGACGGCATCAAGCAGTCGCCCAAGCACGAGGCGCTGGGCGCCGATGGCCTGCCCATCCCCGGGCTGTACGTGGGCGGCGTGGACGGTGGTTCCGTGTTCGCCAACAGCTACCCGAACCTGTCCAGCGGCATGTGCGCCGGCCACTCCATGACGTTCGGCTACCGCGTGGGCAAGATCATGAGCCACAACGACGAGGCCGACTACAAGCTGGAGATTCCGATTACGTACTAGCGCGAAGCCAATGACCTATGCCCGCGCGCGCCGATGCGAAGAGCCGTTGGCACGCGCGGGCGTTTGGTGCTGCTTGTGCTTGCCGGTTTTTGACGCCCGGGTACCCGAGCGGCCATAGTACAGTCATGCGTAAAACCTTCGGGTTTGTAGGGACGGAGCTGCTTGGTGGTTCCGCTCCATTTTTATTGGGTGTTTTCGCTTTTAGTTCATCCAACCTGTTAACGTGTGCTCAGATAGCAAAACCTTCGGGTTTTGTAAGGCGGGGTTGCGCAAGCGGTTCCGCCTATTTTTTTGCCTAAACCCAGGAGGGCCGGCGGTCGTCGAACCGTCGGCCCTCCTTTTGTTCCGGCCCCCGCAGGTTGCCTAATGCGTTGCCGGGCTGGCGGTCTGGGCAAAGGCGTCTACGACGCCGCGCAGCTCTGCGGCGACGTCCATGGGCTCGCCGGACTTCAGGCAGTGGTAGAGCAGCTCGTAGAACCCGCCCATCTTGAGGATCACCACGTGACGCAGCCTTGCCATGTCGCAGCCGCCCGTGACGTCGAAGTGGCCGATCGCCCACTCCGTGTTGAAGGCGAGGACCCCCTCGGTGAGCGCGCGGCTCGATATCACGTCGAGCAGGAACGTCCTCGTTCCGGCAGATGCGAGCAGCTCCTCGAAGAAGGCGGTCCCCACGGCCGCGATCGCCTCGGCGTCCCCGCGTACCTGCCCCTCTTCAAGCCCGATTGAACGCATCGCTTGCCCGAGGACCCGCTCCATGTAGGCAATCGCGAGCGTCTCTTTTTTGGGGAAGTGGTACTGCACGAGATTGCGGCTGATTCCGCATGCGGCCGCTATCGACGAGTACGACGTCGCGTCGTAGCCCTGTATGGAGAACTGGTTGCATGCGACGTCGAGTATCTGCCCTTTGAGCTCGTCGTTTCTCTGCCGCGGCATGTTGATTCCTCTCCCGTGCGCCTTCTTCTTCTAACACGTGAGTATAGCCCAAGCAATCCTTGACGTGTATAGGCAACAGGAATACTATGCGCGTAAAGGTTTCCAGTGTGCCGGGCAGGGCCAGGGCGAGACTATGGGATCGCTTCTCCTGCCGGAACGGCATGCTGCCCAACGGGCCTAAAGCCCGGGACCTTCAACCCGCTGAAAACAAGGAACAGGAGAGGGAGATGGACGTCATCAACAAGCTACTCACGGGATATCCGGCCGGCGACGTCACCGGGCAGGACTTCGTCGACCGCCTCAGCATCGGGGCTCCCGGCTGGGAGGGGGCGTGGCTCTCGATCGCGCTTGCGGTGGTTTTCGGCCTGCTCGTCTACATCATCCCGCTCTACCTGACCGAGAAGGACAAAGCGGGCCCGTACCCGCTCTGGCTGCACACCTTCTATTGGGCGGCGGACTTCATGGGCATCTGGGTGTTCTTGGCCGCGTGGCAAAACTACGGGCACTTCCTGCTGTTCTTGCTTCTGGCCATAGGCGAGGCCGTCTGGGTGGTCATGGAGACGTGGAGCCTCTACCGCGCCGTCATCTACGAGCGCGACGACATCTGGGGCCCCGATGCGACGACCAAAGACATGCTCAAGGACATCGTTTTCCAGATTGTGATCTTCTTCGTCGCCCTCAACTTCCTGCGCTTCGAGCTGCACGACGAGACCATGTGGAAGTTCTGGATCTTCACCCAGGTGCTCATCACCGTCGTGCCCGGGCTCGTGCTGGAACGCCGCGGTTCCACCAGGGGGTACAACCTGCCGCTCATGCTGGTGCTTGTATGCGTGGCCGTCGTGTCGTTCAACCCGTGGTGCAACATGTGGGCATGCGTCGCGCCGCAGTTCTTCAGCCTTGAGGCCGACCCCTGGTATTACCTCATGGGCGTCGTGTGCCTGGCCTTCTCGATACGCGGCGTGGTGGTTTACAGGCGTCTGAAGAAGGCGGGGAAGTAGGGGAGCGGGCGTCCCGGCACGACCGACGAGGTGGGCGCGCTGGCAGGCCTCATCATAGGGCCTGCGGGCGCGTTCATCACCGGCAGTGACTTCCTCATCGACGGCGGCGCCACGGCCAGCTACCACTACGGGTCGCTGCGGCCGAAAGCACAGGCGTAAGACGAGGTGGATCTGATTCTGGTTCAGGGGGCGCTCCGTCGCCCTCTGAACCGCCCCCGTCAGCCCTCGTAGCGCCAATCCTCGATCGCCTGTAGGTATTCGGGCTCGATGGGGTGACCCACCATGCATGCGGTGCTGGAGAGCGCGTAGTAGATTTCCTCTTTCACGACGGCCTCGATCGGCCTGGCCATGCCCGAGACGAACCAGTTGCGCGCGTGCCCGAACATGCCCCACACGATGTAGCGCGCCAGGTTCTGGTTCGAGCGCCAATCGCAGCGGGAGGCGCCGTACTCGGTCTCCAGGTGGTCGAGCAGCAGGTCCTCCTCGGCGTGGCGGCATGAGTCGAAGTAGGGCGATATGCAGGCGTTCTCCAAGATGACGTGGGCGAGGTTGGGGTTGGCCTTGAAGTATTCGAGCAGGTGGGCGCGCTCGTTGAGCGTCTCGGTGCAGGCGTCCCGGCGGCAGGCGTAGTCGCGCAGGCGCTTGATGGGCGTGCGGAAGTAGATGATCTGCTGCAGGTAGCAGTCCTGCACGAGGTCGCTCAGCGCCGCGTAGTGGTTGTAGAACGAGTTCTTGCTCACCTGGGCGCGCTCGCACACCTCGCGCACCGTCACGCTCTCATACGGCTTCTCGAGCAGAATCGCCACGATGGCATCGCGCAGGTACTGGCGCGTGCGCGCCGCCCTCATATCGGTCATGTGCTCCCCCTTTTCCCCTGCGCAAGTATATAAGAGGCTGGGCGGCGAAGCATCGCTTGGCGGTCAAGTTCGCCGTGCCTGAACTCGAACTTTTTCCCTTTGCCGTCCCAAAAGGGACGCAGCCGCCGTTTTGCCCGTCGGCAGGCGCGCCCCGGATTTTTATAGTGATGCCGCCGGGGTTTGGGTCCCGGCAGGGGAAGCACAGGAGAGAGGGAACCAAAGATGGAAAACATGTCTCGCAGGGGGTTTGTCGCCGGTGCCGCCGCAGTGGCGGCGGTGGCGGGGGCCAGCGTGGCCCTGGCCGACGAGTCCAAGGACAAGGCCGAGGAGCTGCCCGGCATGAAGACCGACAGCCCCGAGAACACGATCGACGCAAAGCCCGGCACGATGACCCAGACGCTCGACGAGCTCAACGCCATGCGCCAGGCCCACATCGACGCCGCGACGGAGTACACCTGCGCCGACGGCACCGTGATTCCCGAGGTCTACGTCAAGCTCCGCGCACTCGTGGAGGGCTACGGCCTGGGCGTCGGCTCCAACAACGTCGACACGTCGTTCGACTTCTTCATGGCGTACTGGACGCCCGAGGAGGCCCAGGCCTACATCGAGATGCCCCTGGGCGTGGCCTTCACCGCCGCCGACTTCGCCCAGAAGTCCGGCCGCGACGAGCAAGAGTGCGAGCAGCTCTGCTACGACCTGTCGTACCGCGGCCTGCTCATGCGCTGGACGCGCGCCGGCGTGCACTACTACCACCACATCGCCTACGCCCACGGCCTGTGGGAGTACGGCCTGCTCGCCCAGGAGCGCGAGGACGCCAACGCCGCCGACTTCATGGCGCTCGACACCATCACCGAGTGGGCCGACCTGCACCAGACCGAGGACCTGGAGAACGCCCACAAGCGCGCCGACCTGCACTCCACCGTGTTCGCCGACGACGCCGCGCTGTTCACCTCCGAGACGCCGTTCTATTATCCCGTGCCGGTGAACCAGGAGGTCCTGCCCGACGGCGAGGAGATCTTGCCGCTCGACGACTGGAAGAAGGTCATCGAGCGCAACGACATCATCGGCGTGTCCACCTGCCAGTGCCGCCTGCGCCGCGTGCTGCAGGACCAGGTGCAGGACGGCTGCGACCACCCCATGGACACCTGCATGTCGTTCGGCGAGGAGGCCCAGTACTACATCGAGAACAACCTCGCCCGCCAGATCGACAAGGAGGAGGCCACGGCCATCCTGCAGCGCAACGTCGACTTGGGCATGGTCATCCAGAGCGCCTATTCCAAGGCCAGCGAGGTCATCTGCTCGTGCCACGGCGACTGCTGCGACATCCTCTCCACCTATGTGGCCCTGGGCGCGGAGGGCTGCGCCGCCATCAACTCGATGCCGCAGGTGAGCCACTACAACCTCGTGGTGGACGCCGACGCGTGCATCAAGTGCGGCGCCTGCGTCGAGCGCTGCCCGCTGTTCGCCATCACGATGACCGACGACGGCCCCGTCGTCGACGCCAAGTGCGTGCGCTGCGGCCAGTGCGCCACCGTCTGCCCCGTCGAGGCGCGCAAGCTTACGGTGAAGGACGACAACCCCGAGCTGCCCGAGGACATGCTCCAGGATTACAACCTCAAGGCGTCCTACCGCTTCCTCAACGGCATCGTCCACGAGTAAGCTAGTCTTACCAGCCGGACGAGCACCAAAAACCAAGGCGGCCGGCCGATGGGGCTTCCCGTCGGCCGGCCGCCTCTTTGCGTTTCAAAATGACGAAAAGGGACGGAGCCTTTTCGTCATTTGCCTGGTAGATGGCCAAATGACGAATTGGGACGGGGACTTTTCGTCATTTGGCGGATTACCCTAGTATGTCTCGCCGCATCCATAGGGGTACACGACTTGGCCGGTGTCGATGGAAGGGGCGCCGTCAGCATCGGTGGTGATGGCGAAGACGTCCACGGGGAGCTGGCCCGACACCGTGTGGCCGCCGAAAATGGCTTCCACGCCGGCGGGCACGTTGGGGCCGAAGGCGTGGTCGGGGGCAAGGGCCTCGGTGGGGTCCATGCCCTTGTTGCCGTACACCGCCACCAAGGCGCACCCCTCGGGATAGAGGGCCAGGTCGTAAGGCTTGGAGACGCTCATGACAGCAAGGGGCACGCCTGCCTGCTGGGCGGCCTCGATGGCACGGGCGCACACATAGCCGCTGGTAAACGTAGGCGTCTCGGTAGAGAGGCTGCCGTTGCCCACCTCGGAGACCACCACGGCGAAGTCGGCCTGCTGCACGAACTCGCCCACCTGGACGGCCGCCGCCTCGACGGCCTCGGCGCTTGTGTCGTCACCGCCGTAGCACATCGACTCATACTCCACGCCCTCGGGCAGGTGGCCCTCGGCTATAAGGCGGCGCATGGCAAGCTCCATGCCGGGCTGTTCGTTGGCCCAGGCCGCAACGAGTGCCACGCGCTGACCGGCCTGGGGCGCGAACGGCAGCAGCTCCTCGCCGCGCACCACCGTCACCGCGCAGGCCGCCGCCTCGCGCTCGACGGCGCGGTTCTCCTCGCTGCCCACGCAGGCAAGCGCCGCGGCCAGTCCCTCGTCGTAGGGGGCGCCCATGCCCGCCACGTCGGCGCCCGCCGTGGCCAGGGCGAGGATCCCGCGGCGCGCCTTGAGCTCCAGGATGCGTCGGACCGACTCGTCAAGCCGCCCGTCGGTAAGGTCGGCGTCGGCCACAAGGGCCTCCACGAGCTCGTCCATCGTGGCCTCGTCGGCGATGCCGCGCATTGGGATGGGCATGAGCGCGATGTCGGCACCGGCCAGGAAGGCCCTGCGCACGGCGTCGAGCGGCGTGAAGTTGGTCGCGATGGCATCCATGCTGAACGCGTCGGTGATGGTGACGCCCTCAAAGCCCAAATCGTCGCGTAGGATGTCGGTGAGGAAGGTGTGCGAGAGCGTCGCGGGCAGGCACATTTCCCCCATCTCAGGGTCGATGGAGGTCGCCGTCTCGGTCTCTACCTGCGGGTACTGGATGTGGGCGGTCATCACCATGTCGGCGCCGGCCGCAAACGCCGCGCGGAACGGCACGAACTCGAGCGCCTCAAGCTCAGAAAGCGACTTGTCGATGCGGGGAAGCCCGGTGTGCGAGTCGGTCGAGGCGTCGCCGTGGCCGGGGAAGTGCTTGACGCAGCCGCACACGCCCTGGCCCTGGATGCCGCCGAGCACGGCGCAGCCCAGCTCGCTCACCAGATCGGGGCGGTCGGAGAAGGAGCGCAGGCCGATGACGGGGTTGTTCGGGTTGTTGTTGACGTCCACCACGGGGGCGAAGTCCACGTTGATGCCCAGGCTGGCCAGCTCGCTTGCCATGACGCGGCCGCACTCCTGCGCAAGCTCGGGGCTGCGCGCGGCGCCCAGGGCCATGTTGCCCGGCATGGCGCAGCCGCTGCCCAGGCGGTAGACGATGCCGCCCTCCTGGTCGATGCCGAGCAGAAGCGGGATGCCGCCGGCCTCAGAGCCCGCGGAGTTGCGGGTGGCCGCCGTCTGCAGGGCGTAGGTGAGGTCGAAGGTCTGCTGCGTCTCGTGGACGTTGTTGGCAAAGAGGATGACGCCGCCGAAGCCGAACCGGTCCACGACGGCGTCTACCTCGTCGTTCATCTCGACGAAGTCCGTCTCCTCGCTTTGGCCCTGCGCGCACCATTTGCGGAAGTCGGGCATGATCATCTGGCAGATCTTCTCGCGCCGCGTCATGCCCGCGATGAGCGCGGAGACGTCCTGCGAGCCGGCGGCCTCAACCACGAGCGGGCCCGGGCCCGGCGCCGCAGTGCCGCTTGCTTGATCGGTGCCGGCGAGGGCAAACCCGGGCGTCAGCGCGGCGCAAGCGCCCGCAAGCCCCGCCGCCCCCACGAACGCTCTGCGCGTGCACTCACTTGACGTCCTACCGGACCGCGATGCCTCGAACCCGTTACCCATGGCGTCTCCTCTCGTTCGCAGGCTTTCTGCGCAACAGCATGGGACCCACAGTAGGCGAACGCGTGTCGGTGCGCAATGTGCGGGGGATGCAATTTGCCCGCCCGGGAGAAAGTCGTCTTGCCGCCTGGCACGCTTGGGCGCGAGCCGAAATGACGAAAAGGGACGGAGCCTTTTCGTCATTTACCTGGTAGATGGCCAAATGACGAATTGGGACGGGGACTTTTCGTCATTCCAGCCTGCGTTAGGCCTCCTGGTCGGCCTTTGCTTCGGCGCGCATCTTGGCGAGCGCGTCGCGCAGGGCCGCGCACTTCTTCTCCTCGAGCGCCCTCTGGCTTTCGAGGTGGCGCACCTTGGCCTCCAGCGCGCGGATTTTTCCGCGCTGCTCCTCGATGATCGCCTGGCGGGAGTGGATGAAGTCGAGCACCGCCTTCTCGTTGACCTCGGGAGCAACGCCCTCGGCGTCGTCCGAGCACCCGTGGGCGTGGTCGTGGGCGTCGCCGTGATGCCCGGCGTGCTCGCCCGCCTCGCCTCCGTGCCCATGCCCGCAGCAGTGCTGCCCCTCTTCGAACTCCTCGAGCGTCTTGCCCAGCGAGGCCGCGACCTTCTCCTTGCGGGCCCGCACCTGCTCGTCGATCTTCGCGCGCTCCTCGGGCGGCATCGGCATGCCCATCATGGTGCGCCCCCCCCTCTCTCTCTCTCTTTGGCATGGCAGTTCCCCAGCGAGCAGATTCTAGCGCGCCTGCGCCTCGGCAGGCGAGAGCGCCCCAAAATGACGAAAAGGGACGGAGCCTTTTCGTCATTTACCTGGTAGATGGCCAAATGACGAATTGGGAGGGACCCGGGACGGGGACTTTTCGCCATGCTCCCTGACGCAAAGCCAAACGCGCAAGCCTCCCAAATCCTCGCCCGCGGCCGCGGCGCATCGTGCCAAAATGGCGCCTGGGGGATCGTTTGGGAGGGGAGCGCATGCAGTACGACTATCTCGACGAGTTTCTTGCCGTGGCGCAGGAGGGGGCGCTGTCGGCCGCGGCGGCGCGGCTGGGCGTCTCGCAGCCCTCGCTCGGCAGGCATCTGAGCGCGCTGGAGGCCGAGCTGGGGTGCCGGCTTTTGGAGCGAGGCCCCCAGGGCGTGCGCCTCACGGCCGCGGGCCAGGCGGCCTTGCCGGTGGCCGAGGAGATTCACGGCCTGGTGGAGTCGCTCGCCGAGCACTTTCGCGACCCCGAGCGCCGCGCCCGTGAGCGCGTGCTCGCCGTGGGCTGCTCCTACCTGGACGAATACACGCGCCGCCTCATGGACAAGACCTGCGCGCTCCTCAAGGACGAGGGTTACGCGGTGCGCCTGGAGGTCTCGAAGCTGCCGGCCGACGAGAGCCCGGAGCGCCTGTTGCTCGACCGCGACCTCGATGCCGTGATCTGCCTGAAGGCCCAGGCAGCCTGCGCACGGGCCGGGTCGTGCGCCGAGTTCGCGCTGGCGCCCATGGGCGCGGGCGTGGTGGCCCAGGCCTGCTCGGCCCTCGCGCACGGCGGCGACCTTGCGCTCGACGACGTGCTCGACTGCGTGTTCAGCCTGGGCGCCGAGCCGGGCCAGCATGCCCTGTGGGACGAGTTCCTGCGCGCCTGCGACGTGCGCGGCCTGCCCGCCCCGGCGCTTCGCGCGCCACGCAAGACCCGACGCGCGCCCGCCTCGGCAGCCGGTGTCGCGCCCACGTCGCAGGCAGGTTTCGCCGCGCCCGCCTCTCTCGCCGGCATCGCTCCTGCCTCGGCAGCCGTCGCCGCGCCTGTTGCTAGCCCTGCCGCGCCGGCCGCCTCGCCCACCCGCCACAGCGACGTGCGCCTGGCGGTGTGCGACCCCTTGCACCCGGTGGCCATCGCGCATGACGAGACCCTGCGCCCCCTGAGCGACCTGGCGTTCGAGGTCGCGGTGCTCGTGCGGCCCGACGACGAGGTGGCCTGCCGCGCGGCGCGCCTGGCCTGCGGGGTGTCGCTGGGCGCAGGTGTCCCCAGGCCCGCGAGCCAGCAGAGCATGTACGTGGCGCTGCCCAAGTCGGACATGCACGTTGGCGCCCTCAGCCGCGCCGAACAGGGCGAGTACTTCTCGCGCGTCCTCGACGAGCCCGAGGTCGCCCACGACCTGGTGCTGCCCGACGGCACGGTGGTGGACAAGGTGTACGTGGCGCTGCGCAACCGCCTGAACCGCATCGGCGACGGCCTCTCGGGCGACCCGGTGAGCACGAGCTTCGAGGCCATCATGCACCTGTGGAGTCCCGAGGAGGCCCGCGCCTATCTCCAGATGCCCATGCTCGAGTACTTCACGGCCTACGACTTCGCAGAGGAATCGGGCCGTGACCTGCAAGAATGCGAGCGCCTGTGCGAGGAGCTCTCGCGGCGCAACCTCATCGGCCGCAGCGTGCGGGGCGGCGTGACGCGCTACTACCTCCTTGCCTGGACCTATGGCATCTGGGAGTTCATGGTCCGCAGCTACGACAAGGGCTTCCTCGACTGGGGCATCTACGGCTACGACCTGGGCAGCGCCTCGCAGTTCCCCACCATGCGCGTGTGCCCTGTGGGGCCCGAGGCGGTGGACACGGGCACGCTGAGCACCTACTGGGACTGGCGCTCACTTCTTGAGCGGCAGGAGCTCGTGTGCGTGGCCCCGTGCCAGTGCCAGCTTTCCAGCGAGATGGCGGACGGCCCGCGGGACCGCGCGCCCGGCGCGCAGAAGGGCCTGTGCCTGACGTTCGGCGACATGGCGCGCTATTGGCTGGAGAACGGCAACGGCACGCCCATCTCCAAGGAGGAATGCCTGGCCCGCAGCCATGCGGCCGTGTACGAGCGGGGATGTGTCCCCCAGGCCATCTACAGCAGGAACCCCGAGGTCATGTGCTTCTGCGACGCCGACTTCTGCCATGTGTTCGCAGGCGTGCGCTCCACCTGCGGCGCGGCGCCCTCCATGCCGCTGTCATCGGCCTATAGGTTGCGTTACGATTTGAGCCGCTGCACGCAGTGCGGCGCCTGCGAGCCCGCTTGCCCCATGCATGCGATCGTGGCCGAGCCCGACGGCACGGTGTCCACGGGGCCGACGTGCGTGAGTTGCGGGCATTGCGCGCTGGCCTGCGCGGCCGGGGCGCGCGTGCTCGTGGAGAAGGAGCGCGGCCCCGAGGCACGCCTGCCCGAGGACCTGCTCGAGGACTACCGCTGGCGCTCGGAAGACCGCATGGCGCGCGGCTACATCTCCGACTTCACCGCCTCGACCATCGACGTGTGGGCGGGGATGTAACATGGCCGCGCCAAGAGGGGAGGACGGCCGATGATCGCCGATTACCTATACGAGTTCGCCGTGGTGGCCCGCCGCCAGAACATGGCGGCCGCCGCGCTTGAGCTGGGGCTTTCCACCTCGTCGCTCGCCCGGCACATGGCCGCGCTCGAAAGCGAGCTGCGCGCCAACCTGCTGGAGCGCACGGCGAGCGGCGTGCGCCTCACCGAGGACGGCCGCTACACGTTCGCCGTGGCTTGCAAGATGTGCGAGCTGGGGGAGGGGCTCCAGGAGCGCCTGCGCCAAGGGGAGTTCGGGGAGTAGGGGGCGGTCGACCGAGGCGCGCCCGGTCCGGGCGGCCCGTGCCCCCATCCCCCTCCCACGCATGAACACCCCTGTTCACTTTTGCCTCGCAAGCCCTCTCAACGCTGAACACCCCTATGCATGTTCACCCCCATTTACCTGCATAATTGCCGACGGGCCGCACATCTGCGCGGGGTCTTTCGGCGCGCGCGGGCCCTATCCTCATCTCATGCGGGCGGCGCGGGGAGGCGCTGCCTGGGGGAAGAGAGAGGACACATCATGGAAGACATCACCCGTCGCACGTTCGTGGGCGCAAGCGCCGCCGTGGCCGCAGCCGCCGCCCTGGGCGTCGAGGCCGCAGCGCCCAAGGCCGCCCAGGCCGAGCCCGCCTTCGAGGACGCCCCGCTTGGCGGCACCTCCGAGGACATCTATGCCCCTTCGGGCCGCATCGACCCGGTCAGGGCCATGACCGACATCCCCCGCGACGAGCTCGACCGCATGCTGCTTGAGGAGGCCGAGGTCACCGAGGACGTCGTGTGCGACGACGGCACCGTGATCCCCGCCCTGTACGTGCGCCTGCGCAACCGCTTCAACCGCATCGGCATCGGCGTGGGCTCTCAGATCTCAAGCGAGACCGGCGCCGCCTGGGCCAGCGTCATGACCAACTGGAGCGAGGAGGAGGCCGAGGCCTACCTGGCCGCGCCGCTCTTCAAGCTCTTCACCGTGCAGGACTACGCGTCGCTGACCGGCACCACGCGCGAGGATGCCGAGGAGACGCTCGACCAGCTGGCCTCGCACTCCCTCATCAGCTGCTTCACCCGCGCCGGCGTCAAGCAGTACTACGTGCTCGCGCCGCTGTGGGGCATGTGGGAGTTCAACATGGACATCTTCGACGCCGACTGGTGTAACGAATTCAATGCCAGCCTCGGTGCAGACTTCGCCATGGGCGCGGTGCAGTCGGTGCGGCCCCTGTGCGCCATCGTGCCCGCGAGCCCCGAGGTCGTGGACGGCGAGATGGCCCCCTACACCGACTGGCACGAGACGCTCGCGCAAAACGAGCTCTTCGCGCTGTCGCCCTGCCAGTGCCGCCTGGAGAAGACCGTGACCGGCACCAACGTGTGCGACGAGGCCCACGCCCACCGCACCGAGACCTGCATCTCCGTGGGCGAGATCGCCCAGTTCTTTATCGACCGCGGCATCGGCCGGCAGATCAGCCGCGACGAGGCCGAGGCCTCCATCCAGGAGAGCGTTGACTGCGGCCTGGTGGTGGAGCAGCTCTTCTCCAAGCGCAGCGAGGTCATCTGCAACTGCCACGGCGACTGCTGCAAGCTGCTCACCACTTACGTGGCCCTGGGCGGCGCGGGCAACATGATGGAGAACATCTCGGCCTACAACCTGCAGTACGACAAGGACGCCTGCGTGGGCTGCGGGGCGTGCGTGCAGCGCTGCCCGATGTTCGCCATCACGCTCACCGACGATGGCAAGTGCGAGATGAACCGCCAGTGCGTGCGCTGCGGCCAGTGCGCCCTGGTGTGCCCGGTCAACGCCCGTTCGCTCAAGGCCAAGCCCACCGAGGAGCTGGTGGAGCTGCCCGAGGACATGTTCGACGACTACAAGCAGTTCTCCGAGCTGCGCATGGCCGAGGGCTACATCGTGGACTACGTGGGCTAGGCCCGCGCGCCCGCACCACGCGTTGTCAGCGCGCCTGCGCCCCTCTCGCACAACCCCCTGCTACGAGAGCCGGCGCAGGCGCTTGACATATATCAAGGGGACAAGAGGGAAGGGGAT
>CAVEWV010000071.1:0-14870 GCA_963619535.1 Acutalibacteraceae bacterium
ACGTTGTTCGATTCCCTGCGCCCGATTGCAACGATCGGAAAGGGAACCGAAAACAAACAACGAAACCTAAGGGGTACTTGTATCAAAATGCTTTGCGCTTACCGAAATGACTGCCAATGCTATATTTTGCGGTCATTTTCATACGACTGATGCAGATCTAGACGCGAAACACTTTTTAGTTTTTGCGGTAACAAGATGATACATACGAAAGAACCGCCAAAAGGATTGTCTTGGCGGTTGGCCTTGTGACTGCAAACAATTCGAAAATCCAACACTGCTTTCAAAGAGGTAATAGTCTTAAGGTTTCTAGTGACTGCAAACCTTTGCGGTGTATCGAGGCAACCGCAAAATGTCTGGCTACCCAGGTTTGGCGTCGTTTCCTCGGCATTGCGTGCGTTCATGGGCCGTCGTTGGGCCGAGAAACGTTGGAACATGCGTGCCTTTCCATGCCTTAAAGACCCACGCGGGGGAGAGGGGAGTGATGACTCTGTTCGCGCCATACCGCGATGGGGCATCCCCATCGTCGGCCTGTCGTAGTCTGCGGGCTCTCCAGTGCGCTTCAGTTTTTAGGGGAGCCATCCCATATGTTGTGGCCGTACGTGGGCGTCGGGGCTGTCGCTGCGCTTGGATTCTCGTCACCCGATTCTGCCGACCAGCGGCTTGCGGTGGGGGAGGGGAGTCAACCCTCAGGATGAGACGGCCCCGATGCAAGCCCCCCACCTATCATCCCCAAAGGGTGGCTTCCCTGGTTGTGAAGGCGTCTCCACACGCGTTCTGCCTGGTAGACGCCAATTTTCTCATTTGACCCACTTGGGGGCAGGCGCGCGGCGCGGACTCGGTGCATTATGCAGACTGTCGAGCGGCGGGCGAAGGCGCACGAGGCGCCCCGGGCCGCGCGACCGCAAGATCGCATCCCTACATAGGCCGACCTGAGAGACCCCCTTGCTCTTGAGCGTCTGGCATTCCCCTTAGCGCGGCGGGCCCGCAGCACACTTCCCCCTTAGGTGCTGGCGAGGGCTCGCCGCGCGCTTGTTTGTCGACCTATCTACGAGCTGTTTCCTGGCCGCGTGCGTGCCTAACCCGCCGCTCGCTCGCGTTCCACCTGGTCGAGCAGCTCCTGCTTGCCGTGGGCGCCGCACTTGGCGTAGATGTGGCGCACATGGGTCTTCACGGTGTTCTCACTCACATACATGCGTTCGGCGATGTAGCCGAAGCTGCGGCCTTGCACGAGCAGCGCCAGCACGTCGCCTTCGCGCTCGGTGAGCCTGTGGGCGGCCTTGAACGCGGCAAGGCCGTCGGCGCCGCCCGCGGCCAAGGCCGCGTCGTTTGCCAGGGAGGTCTTCACGAGCAGCTCCCACATCTTGGAGCCGCGCTCGGTGTAGGAGACGAGCACCGCGATGGTCGCCACGGTGAATCCCACCATGAGCACGGCCTTCAGCGCGTCGGGCAAGGCGAGCGCGCCGGCCCCCATGCCGGCCACGAACCCCAGGGCGATACCCGCCTGCTCGGCCGTCATCGCCACGACCACGGTCTTTTGCAAGGCGTTGTGCGACACGTAGCCGTGGAAGGCCACCATCGTCCAAACAAGCACGTCAAAGCCGCAATACCCGGCAGCAACCAGGCTGATGCTCAGCCAGTCGAGGTCGGGCACGAACATCCCCAGCAGCAGGAACAGAAGGCCTGTCAGCATGAGGTAGAAGCAGGCCTTGAAGAGCAGGCCGATGCGGTCGTGCATGACCGTGAGCGACCCCACGAGCACGAGAAGGGCCGTGAGCGAGCGCACGACGACGGGGCCCACCGTGGGGAAGGAGATGGCTGCCGGGCCCGCATCGGTGCCGTTGAGCGCCGACGTGCCGGAGACCTGCATCATATACATGAGCCCGAAGCCAAAGCAGAACATGAGCGTGAGAAGCACCAGGCGCCGGTCCACCCCGCAGACGAGCTCCCGGGGCTCCAGGATGTCCACGCGCCCGCCCGTGCGCGGCTTTACCTGCATGCTCGGGTGACCCTGCAGCCGTGCGAGCAGCAGGAACAGCGCCCCTGAGGCCACAGGGAGCAGGGCGACCAGGATGCCTGCGGCCATGGGAGGCAGGGCGAGCACCAGCAGGTTTCCCGGCAAGGTGAGCGCCCAGGCAGACGCTATGTGCACGATCGCCTTGCTGTGACCCTGCGCGCAGCATACCCAGCCCCATGTCACCGTGAGCGGGGCGATCGCGGCCCCGACGAGCACCGAGCCCGCCGTGAGCAGGGGAGCGCTTCCCCCAAGCCCGCCGAAGAGTGCCAGGAGGCTGCCGAGCGTGCCCATTGGCGTGCCGGCCAGCACAAGGATCCGGCCGAGTCGGCCCAAGGGCTCGCCCTCTTCGCTCCAGCGTGCGCGCTCGAAGGCCAGCAGGGCTGCCACGCTTGCCAGCGTCGCCCCCACGAAGAGCGTCCCGAAGTCTGCGCCGGCCACGAGCCCCTGCGAGAACACCCCGGCGTCCATCCAGAGCCAGAACAGCGAGGCCCCCACGACGGCGAGCGGGCAGGCCGAGCCCCGAAAGCTCTCCCGTGCCCTGCCGACAATCTCATGCGCCATCGCCGTCTCCTCTCGGGCCGTGCCCCCGGTTGCCTCCCGGGGCTTCCCAATGGCTTCCCGCAATGCGGCCACTTTAGCGTTTCCGCAGGATAGGGGCATCATCACATAATGACGAGACTTATGCGGGGCAGGATATCACCTCTTTGTGTCTCCAGGCGGGGTCGCGGGGCGTTCTACCGTGGGCAGCGTCGCACGGCAGGCGACGGGGGAGCGCGGCACCTGGCCCGCGCATCTCCGCTGCCCGCCACGCACGCCACGAAAGCGCTTGCATGGAGCCTGGGCGCCCTGCCCGGGCCGGCCGGCAAGCCACGTCCGCAAGAAAGGAACGTCCCATGTCTGAGTTCGCCTTCACCCGCCGCACGTTCGTGTCCGCCTCCGCCCTGGCCGGTGCCGCCGCCGGCATGGCCGCCGCCGTGCGGCCTTTCGGCGCCCCGGCCGCCCGCGCCGACGAGGCTGCCTCCGGGGCCTCCGTCGACACCATCAACTCCTCTGGCATCGTCGTGGACCCCTCCAAGGTCACCGAGGTCATCACGAGCGACGTGCTCGTGGTGGGCGCGGGCTTCTCGGGCCTGGCCGCCTCGGTGCAGGCCGCGCTCAACGGCGACTCCGTTATCACGCTCGAGGCCCAGTCGGTGGTGGGCGGCAACGGCCAGGGCGTCGAGGGCACCTTCGGCGTCGACACCAAGTGGCAGCAGGAGCAGGGCATCGAGGTGGACAAGTCCGTCATCATGCAGGAGGAGCTGGGCAAGACCCAGTGGTGCGTGAACGGCCTGTACTACAAGGACCTCATCCAGAACTCCGCCGCCAACCTGGAGTGGGCCATCGAGCAGGGCTGCGAGTTCTCCGGCACCATCGACAACTACCCCTTCGGCGCCAATGAGGGCAAGGTCGACACGTTCCACTGGTGGAAGGACGGCGCGGCCTATCAGGGCTACATCCTGCCGCTCAACGCCCGCGCCCTTGAGCTGGGCGTGGACATCCGCCTCAACAACCGCGGCCTGGAGTTCTCCTACGACGAGTCGGGCTCGGTGGACGGCGTCTACGCCACCGACGCCTTCGGCGACCTGGTGAACTACAAGGCCCGCGCCGTCATCCTGGCCACGGGCGGCTTCGGCAACGACGACGAGCGCCTCATCCGCAACGGTTTCGACCTCGACTACCTGGAGCGCATCGGCACGCCCGGCCACTACGGCGACGGCATCAACATGGCCCTGGCCGCCGGCTGCGCCGAGTTCACCGGCGTGTGCTACCTCAAGTACAACCGCATCTCCCACAACTACGACATCGAGACGTTCGGCCCGTTCTACGGCGCGTTCTGCTCGGGCGGCCAGTTCCTGTGGCTCAACGACGACCTGGAGCGTTTCGTCGACGAGAGCTGCGCCATGCGCGTGGGCAACGCCATCACGCAAAGCGCCCCCATCCACAACCAGAGCTGCCACTGCTTCTCGATCTTCGACTCGCAGGTGTATGAGGCCCAGCTCGAGGCCTTCGCCGACCAGGCGGCCGAGTGGGGCGACGACCTCTCCGAGCAGATGGAGCAGCTCATCGCCGACGGCGACGACGTGTGGCGCGCCGACACCCTGGAGGAGCTCGCCCAGGCCGCCGGAATCGACGCCGAGGCCCTGACCAGCGCCGTCGAGGAGTACAACGCCGCCTGCGAGGCCGGCAAGGACGACTGGTACGGCAAGGAGGGCGAGTACCTGTGCGCCATTAAGACCGCGCCCTTCTACCTCACGCGCATCCACGTGGCCATGGAGGGCCCGCTGGGCGGCGTGAAGACGGCCCGCGACTTCCGCCCCATGCTCAACTCCGGCGGCACCATGGACAACGTGTTCGTCATCGGCCTTGACGGCATCATGCTCTACCGCGACGTGTACCCCATCGACGTGCCCGGCTCGGCTAGCGCCGAGTGCCTCAACGGCGGCCGCGTTAGCGCCAACGAGGCCCACAAGGTGTGCGAGGCGGCCGGCCCCATGGAGGCCGTCGAGGTTGCGGCCGACGACCGCACCAACGCCAAGCAGGTCATCATGGCCGTGGGCGACCTGCTCGCCACGACCGACCTGGGCCTGACCGACGCCGACAGCCCCGTGACCATCTCCATGGACGACGCGGCCTACGCCGAGTTCTTCGACGCGGTGAAGGCCTACAAGAAGGTCGCCTCCCTCGAGCTGACCTCGTGCACCGTGGAGGTCACCATTAAGGCCGTCCTGGCCGCCACGGCCCGCGCCGACTCGCAGCAGACCAACTACCGCTTCACCATCACCTCCGTGGCGATGACCGTGAACGGCGCCGAGGTGGCCTACACCCCCGAGGACGGCATCCAGGTGAAGTAAGTCGGCGAGGCGGGGCGGGGTAGGCGAGGGGAGAGGTCGCCGCCGTTCGCGCCATCCGCACCGACCCCCGCACCGCCCGCCTGCATCAAGCTGCGCCAAGCAATGGTCGCGCCGCCCGAGCTCACGACCGGGCGGCGCGGCCTTAGCGCGCGATATCTCTCAGGTACTCTTCCACGTTCCTATATACGACCTCGCCCTCGCTGTGGCTGTCACCTCTATACAGGATGGTCTTCGCAGTGATACGGCCATACCGGTGCTCCGTTTGGGCGCATTTCTCCTTGTCAACCAGGTGCCGCCACTGTTGGGGCGCGACGTGCGTACTGTGCTTGATTTCAAAAATCTCGCACGTGCCCTTGTCGGGGTCGAATACGGTCATGTCGAACTCGCCTATGGGGAACTGCAGCACGAACACCTGTTTGTCCGGGTTCGCCAGTTGGGTTTCGAGCAAGACGATGTCTTCCGTCATGCGCCCTCGTATCTCGTTCAGTATGCGCTCCTGAACGGCGCTTCGCTCGGGAAACGACAGGTTGGCGAACGTCTCGTCGAGCAGCAGGCTTTCAATCAGGGCTTTTGCCTGGGCATATCGCAGGCCCGGCTGGGCTATGACCGTACGTCGCGTTGTTTCGCCGATGTTTGGCAGATGCCGCACATCGACATCGACCGTCAGGTCGAGCAGGTGGAGGTACTCCTGTATCTCTGCGGCGTGGATATCGCCGAGCTCGATGGTCTGTTCCGACTTGTCGCGTATCTCCAGCAACGTTTTCAAGGCCGAGGTCACCGCTTCGAGGTCGATTCGGTCAAGTATGTCTGTGGGATTCGTTCGGTCGCGTCGCAGATTGCTCGCCGATATGCCCAGGTCGTGAGATTTGAAGTCGCGCGTGAGGACTTCGAGCGTGAATCGGTGGTTGATATCCTCCACGACTCGATTTATGGCGCTGGTCAGCTCGCCCTTTTCGTAGAGATCTTGCAGGTGGCGGAAATGCGCCCCGTACTGGTAGCAGCGGAGGGAGTGCTGGATGTTATGTGCGATGGCCGTGTCCACATACTCGTCGGCACGCCTTACGTTGGCAAACGTCGAGGTGTCGTTGTAATGAACGCCTCCAAGGCTCATGGTTCCACCGTATCGTATGTACTCGTCGATGCCCGAGATGCCCAGAACCGACTCGAATTCTCGATAGGCAATGAATGTCGTGTGGACCATGATGCAGCGATCGTAGAGCTGGTCGTCCTGTGTGAAGAGAAATCCAAGTGAATCCGTGCCGCTAAGTACGAGTTTCATTCCGCTTGAAGCGAAAATATCAGAGAAAAGCGCAGCTCCCTCGATGAAGTCCTCCATGAGCGTGACTTCGTCGAGGAACACGTATCGTATCCCCTGAGCCTCGAGCGTCCTGAGGTCGCGGTTTACGCTTGCGAGCATGTCTTTGGCGGTGATTTGGATAAATGCCGTCTGGGAGAGCTCGTTTGCGTCCATCTGGTCAAAAATCTGGCGGATGAGCGTCGTTTTACCCGTGCGTCGCAGGCCGCAAAGGATGAGGACCTTGTCCTGCTGCTTGCCGTAGATGTAGTCGCTGAGCTGCTGAAAGCACTCGCGTTTCTTGAAGTCGTGGACGCCTGCGGAAAGGGCGCGCAGCTCGATGCCCGTCCGCACAATCGTGCTGAGGCGCGGGCGAGCGGCTTGGTCGTCCCGCTGCGCGAGCTGGGCTTTGAGTGCTTTGAGCTCCTGCTCAAGCTCCTTGCGGCGATTGATTTGCTCGCTAAAGCCGTCGACCTCGCTTGCGGGCAAGTACTTCTCGAGGCGCTTTCCCTCTTGTGACCAGCGGTGGTAGAAGTAGGTCTTTCCTTTTACGGTCTTCTTGGCGACGGAGCCGGCAGGTAGCGAAGAAATCCGCTGCTCAAGCTCATGTATCTGCTGCTGTAGGCCTGTCGAGTCCATCGGGCGCCTCCATCCATGCGGTGCAAGCTGGTTATACCCACTATACCACTCAAGGGGTATAACTTGGGATAACCAGGACTTCGGAAGAGGCAATGAAGCAGCCGGAATCACGGGTCCCCCGTTGCTTTCACCGGAAATGTCGCGCGTCTGGGGGCGGGGGAGGCCTGTATGGCCGACAATGGCAGCGTCCGGCGCAGGGCCGGCTCGCACACCACGACGAAGGGCAGGCTCGCATGCGTATCGAGAAGGTCGCGTTCATCGGCAAGGGCGGCGTGGGGCTCATGTACGGCTCCATCATGGCGCGCAACCTGGGCGCCGACGCGGTGGAGTTCGTGATGGACGACGCCCGCTTCGAGCGTCACGCAGGCGACGCCATCACCGTCAACGGCGAGCCGTGCCGCCTGCGCAGCGTGCGGGTGAGCGACGCCACCTTTGCCGACCTGGTGATTCTCACCGTCAAGACGACCGGCCTGGAGCAGGCGCTCGACACGATGGCCGCCGTGGTGGGGCCCGACACACGCATCGCGAGCCTGTGCAACGGCATCACGAGTGAGGAGCGCATCGCCGCGCGCTTTGGCTGGCGCAACACCGTCCTGGGCATCTGCCAGGGCATGGACGTGGTGTTCCTCGACGGCGTGCTCACTTACCGCAACTCCGGGCAGATTCGCTTCGGCGCGGCGGAGGACACCGACCCGCAGGCGGTGGCCGACATCGCCGAGCTGTATGGCCGGGCGGGCATCGACCACGTGGTTGAGCAGGACGTGCGGCACCGCATGTGGGCCAAGCTCATGATGAACGACGGCATCAACCAGACGTGCATGGCCTACGCGGGCACCTACGGCAGCGCCACCGAGCGGGGCGGCGAGCAGCGCCGCTGCTTCGTGGCCGCCATGCGCGAGACGCTCGCCGTGGCCCGCGCCGAGGGGGTCGACCTCACCGAGGCCGACCTGTCGCAGATGCTGCACGTCATCGAGGGGCTCGACCCGGCCGGCATGCCTTCCATGGCGCAAGACCGCGTGGCCCGGCGCAAGACCGAGGTGGAGGAGTTCGCGGGCACCGTGGTGCGCCTGGCGGCCAAGCACGACATCGAGGTGCCGCAAAACGAGTGGCTCTACCAGCGCATTCGCGAGATTGAGGCGAGCTGGTAGGGGAGCGGCAGGCCCCCTACCAGCTCGTCGGCGCTACGCCACCTCGAGCGGGTTTGCGACCGTGCAGGTGTCGTCCCCGAAGGGGCGCGCGTCGTCGCAGGGCTTGACGTAGAGGTTGGGGCTCGTCTCAAGCGGGTCGCCGAACGGCATGATGGCCACGCGGTCGCCCTGCTCGGACAGCTCGTCCACCAGGCCGAAGTCCAGGGCGCGCGCAGGGCAGGCCAGGACGCAGACGGGCTTGAGCCCGGCGGCCAGGCGCTCGGCGCAGCCGTTGCACTTGGTGGAGTGGCCAAGCTCCTCGTTCACCTTGGGCGCGCCGTAGGGGCAGCTCGTGGCGCAGGCGCCGCAGCCGATGCAGACCTCCTCGTCCACGCTCACCAGGCCCGTCTCGGCGTCCTTGTGCATGGCGCCGGTGGGGCAGTTGGCCACGCACGCGGGCTTGTCGCAGTGCTGGCAGGAGCTCGACACGCAGTAGCTGAAGCAGGTCGTGGAGATGCAGCCGTCCTCGTCGCGCGTCGTCTGCCCGCCGGCCACCTCGTACACCTTGCGGAACGCGAACTCGCTCGTCAGGTCCTTGTAGTCCTTGCAGGCAAACTCGCAGGTCTTGCAGCCCGTGCAGCGGCTCGCGTCAAAGAAGAATCCGTACTGTGCCATGTTGTTCGCCCTCTCCTCTCCGATGTCTCGCCGCTAGGCCTTCGTGACCTGGCAGATGTTGGTGTGCTGGGGGTTGCCCTTGGCCAGCGGGCTGGGGCGGCGCGTGGTGAGCACGTTGATGCAGCCGCCCTTGTCCACGCGGTCGCCGGCCATGTCGGCGTCGTGCCAGGCGCCCTGGGAGATGCACACCGTGCCGGGGATGATGCGGCCCGTCACCTTGGCGAGCAGCTCGGTCGTGCCGAACTGGTTGCTCACGCGCACGGTGTCGCCCTGCTCGATGCCGCGCGTCTCAGCATCAACCGGGTTGATCCACACCTCCTGGGGGTTGCCGCGCTTGAGGAGCTCGACGTTGCCCCAGCTTGAGTGGACGCGGCCGCGGTAATGGAAGCCGGTCATCATGAGCGGGTACTCGTCGCTCACCGTCTGCACGCCGTACCACTCGGCGGCATAGACGGGCACGGGCGCCACGAAGTCGTCGTCTGCGAACTCGTGGGTCTGGATGTACTGGTCGAGCGCTTCGGAGTAGATCTCGATCTTGCCCGAGGGGGTGTCGAGCGGGTTGGCGGCCGGGTCCTCGCGGAACGCCTTGAGCCCGATGGTCGGCTCGTCGTTGCGCTTCACCACGACGCCCTGGGCGCGCATCTGCTCGTAGTCCGGGCAGATGTCGCCGTTCTTCTCGCGGCTCTGCTCGTAGAGCTCCTCGATCCACTCGCTCTCCGTCTTGCCCTCGGTGTACTGCTCGCCCACGCCCATCGCGTCGGCAATCATCGAGAACACCTCGTAGGCGGTCTTGCGCTCGAACTTCGGCTCGGTGCCGGCGCTCCCCACAATGAGGAAGGCGTCGTCGGAGCCGCTGGCCTTGAGGGAGTCCTGCTCCAGGCGGAACAGGTCGGGCAGGATGATGTCGGCGTACTTGAGCGAGTCGTTCATGACGACGTCGAAGGCCACGACGAACTCGCACTTCGTGTCGTCGACCATGATGTCGTGGACGCGGTTGATGTCGGAGTTCTGGTTGGTGATGCAGTTGCCGGCGTAGTTCCACATGAACTTGATGCCGGTCTGCAGCTTGTCCACGCCGCGGATGCCGTCTGCCACCTCGGTCAACTGGTCGCCGTGGTCCACGGCCTCGGCCATCAGGAACACGGGCAGCTTCGCCTTCACCGGGTTGTCGCCTGTGGGCAGGCTCGCCGCGCTCATCGACTTCGCGGCCTGGCGAAGCCCCGTGCTCGTGCCCGGCAGGCCGATGTTGCCCGTTAGGATGGGGAGCATGCAGATGGCCAGCGTGTTCATCTCGCCGTTGGAGCGGCGCTGCGAGCCGTAGCCCTGCAGCACGAACATGTGCTCGGCGCCGGCCACCTCCTCGGCCAGCTCGCGGATGTGTCCGGCGGTGATGCCGCAGATGGGCTCGGCCCACTCGGGGGTCTTCTCCACCATGTCGTAGCCGGTGCCCATGATGTAGTCGGAGTAGGACTTGTTCTGGCCCTGGGCGCTCTCGGGCATCGTGGACTCGTCGAAGCCGACGCAGTACGTGTCGAGGAAATCGTGGTCTACCTGGTCGTTCACGATGAGCTCGTGGGCTATGGCGCTGACAAGGGCGGCGTCGGTGCCCGGGTTGATGGGCTCCCACTGCTCGGAGTGGCCGATGAGCGTGTCGCTCATGCGCGGGTCGAACACGTGGACTTTGGCCCCGCTCTTCTCGCGGGCGCGCACCCAATCATGGTGGTAGCTCGCGCCGCCCTGGCCCGTCTCGACGAGGCTTGCGCCGAACATGAGGATGAGGTCGGAGTCGTTCATCGCGTTCATGGTCGAGGCCGGGGTGCCGCCCCACATGTAGGGTGCCGCCCAGGAGAGCTGGGCGCTGGAGTAGCTGCCGTAATAGGCCATGTAGCCGCCGAGCAGGTTCATGAGGCGATACACGGCCTTCGAGCCTCCGGTGGCCGTCTGCACGCCCGAGGCGAGGTTGACGTAGACGGCCTGGTTGCCGTACGTGTCGATGACGCGGCGCAGGTTGTCGGCGACGGTCTGGACGGCCTCGTCCCAGCTGATCTGCTCGTAGACGCCCTCGCCGCGCTTGGTGCCCTCTTTGCGCTTGAGCGGGTACGAGAGGCGGTCGGGGTCGTTGACCCAGCGGCGGTAGCTGCGCCCGCGCAGGCAGCAGCGGGGCTGCGGGTCGTCGAGGTCGTTCGTGGGGGCGTTGTACGACTCCGTCCACAGGATCTCGCCGTCTTTGACGTGGAGCTTGACCGGGCATCCGGCGGGGCAGTTGATGGCGCAGTGGCCCCAGGTCTCGGTGACACCCTCCTCGTACGCCGTGCCGGCGTCGTCTGCGATGGAAAACGCCGGCGCGCTGGCCGCACCGGCCGCCGCGAGGCCGGCAAGGACGCCGCTCGTGGCGACGAACGACCGCCTTGAGATCGCGCAGTCTCGAGCCATGGTTTGTTTCCTCTCTCCTGTGGCGCCCTGCCCGCGCTGCGTGGCGGGGCGCCTTCCTGCATGCCGGGTCCTGTCCCGACGCTGGCTCGCACCATAGCCCCCGCCCTGTCCCACGTTGTCACATACCGCGGGTGACAAGCAGCGTTTTGCCTGGAAATCGGCATGGTATGATAACCGCCGGCCACACGCAGCCAAAGAGGGCCCTGGGATTCAACAAAGGAGAGGGTGGGCGTGCGCGGACTCGATTTCGCGATCAACGACATATGCCTCGCGGTGTTCACCACGCTGGCGCCGGGCGCCGCCCTGGCCTACGCCGCGCTGGCCTGCACGCTTCTGTTCGGGCATCTCGACGCCCGCGCGTGCAGGTGCCTGGAGAGCTGGCTCATCACGCCGCTCGCCCTGGCCACGGTGGGGCTCGTGGCCTCCGCCTCCCATCTGGGCACGCCGAGCAACGCGCTCTATGTGCTGCGGGGCGTGGGCTCCTCGCCCCTGGCCACCGAGGTGTTCTTCACCGTGCTGTTCCTCGGCACGGCGGGGTCCTACTGGCTTGCGTGCATCTATATCGAGGGGATGCGCGCGCTGCGCACGGCGTGGCTCGCTGTGAGCGTCGTTGCGGCGCTGCTGTTCGTGCGCGGGACGACGCTTGCCTACGCCATGCCCACCGTTATCACCTGGGACACGGGCTATTCCATGGCCATCCTGCCCCTCAGCGCGCTGGCCGGTATGGCGCCGCTTGCGCTGCTTGTCCAGGCGTGCGCGGGCTGCACCCGCCCCGCGCGGATCCGCCGTGCGCTCGCCGCAGTGTCCCTGCTGGCCGCAGCCGCCTGCTGCGTGCTCATGGCGCTCCAAAACGCCGAGCTCGCAAGTCAGCGCAACGCCTTCGGCACCGCCGCCTCCCTCGTCCCGTTCTACCCGGCGATCATCGCCGCGTACGGTGTGTGCCTCGTCGCGGGAAACGTCGGGGCCCTGCGCGCGACGCGCACGCTTGCCACGGCGGCCGAGGCTGCCGAGTCGCAGTCCTTCGAGGGCTTCTCGCCTGCAGAGCGCAGGGCCATCGCTAAGCTCGTCGCGCTCTGCCTGCTCGCCTACGCGGGCACGTTTGCCGCGCGCTTCTGCTTCTACTGCTTCCACATGACCTCGGGGGTGGTCTAGGGTGGCGGCCCCCTCACGGCGCCTGGGCGTGGCGGGGTGGGGATTCGCCCTGTTCCTGGCCGTCAACGCGGTGCAGGTGTGGGGCGGCGTGTTCCCGTTTCTGCCCGTTGAGTTCCAGACCGTCGAGGTCACGCTCTCCTTCTACGCGGCGCAGGCGGGCGCCTCTCTGGGAGGCTACCTTGCCGCCCTCGCGGGGTCCCTGCGTTCGCCCGCCACGGCGGCCCGCGTCATGCCCAAGCTGGCCGCGCCGCCCATGATCGCGGGCTGCCTGGCCCTCATCGCGGCCATGTACGTGCGCTCGCAGGCGGCCATCTACCTGGTGGTCGCGGCGGGCGTCCTCCAGGGCCTGGGCAGCACGAGCATGGGGTTGCTGTGGCAGCGGACGTTCTCCTCCTGCGCCGACGACCGGGGCGACATGCTCCTCGTCCTGGGCACCGGCCTCAGCGCCCTCATCTACCTGGCCCTATACCTGTGCCCCATCGCCGTGACCGCCTACCTGGTCCCCCTCGTGTTCCTGCCGCTGGTCGCGGCCTCGCTCACGGTCTCCACGCGCAAGGTCGACCTCGACCAGCCCATGTTCACCGACGTCCCGCGCGAGCATCCCAAGGTGTACCACAGGTTCGCGCGCGACTACTGGAGGAGCGCCGCCTCGGCGGGGGCGGTGGGCTTCGTCGCGGGCATCATGCGCGCCGTGGCCCTGGCCGACGTCACCGCCGGCACTGTCGTCAACGTCGCGAGCATGCTGGGAGCCCTGCTCTCCGCGGGCGTCGTCCTGGCGCTATGGCGCGGCCTGTCGTTCCATCTGAGCATGCGCAAGGCATACCGCTGGTCGTTCCCGCTCCTCACCTTGGCAATCGTGGCGCTGCCGTTCTCCAACGGCATGGCCTACCTGGACGCGTTCGCCGGCGCCATGCACGCCTTCTACGCCTTCGTGCAGATGGTGCTGCTCATCCAGTGCGCCCAGGCCTCCCGCGACCGCGGCGTGTGTCCCGTCGTGACCTACGCTTTCTGCTCGGGCATCATGCACGCCATGCACTTCGCCGGCTTCCTCTGCGGCTGGGCCACCGGCCTGGCGGACGGCGCGGGGCTTGTCCAGCTGAGCCAGGCGTCCCTGCTCGCCCTGTGGGTCCTGGGATTCGTGCTGTTCTGCATCTGGGTGCGCCCCGGCCAGGAAGGCGAGCGCGGGCGCAGCCCCGACGCCGTCGAGTTCGTGTCGCTGGACGTTGCGGCCGCCCCGCGCAAGGCCGCCCGGGCCCAGGACGCGCCGGCCGACCCGCTCGAGATTCCCGTGCGCCCCGTGCTCGACCGTGTGACGAAGCAGTGCGAGGCCATCCGCCTCGCCTACCGGCTCTCCGACCGCGAGACCGAGGTCATGGAGCGCATCGTGCGCGGCGACACGGTGGCGCGCATATCCGAGCGCCTCGGCGTGTCCGAGAACACCGTGCGCACCCACGCCAAGCGCGTCTACGCCAAGCTCGACATCCACTCCAAGCAGGAGCTGAGGGACCTCGTGCAGGCCTTCGAGCCGCTTCGGATGCAGTAACGCCCGCACGACCCGGGGCAAGGGCCGCACGCACGGAACACCACACCACATGAGAGAGGATTTTGCCATGGATACCGCACAGACAACTAACGCCCAGCTTGAACAGGTCGCCTTCATCGGCAACGCCCTGGCGCCCTTCTTCTTGGAGGACCCCCTCACCGGGGCCGCCGGCGCCTCGTTTGCCGCGATGGCCGCGCTCGACCCCGCCCAGGCCGCGGGTGAGTGGCCCTTCGTGGAGGCGGCAGAGATCGAGGAGGGCCTTGCCCTCATGGCACAGGGCGCCGCTGACGACCCAGACGAGCTTGCCTGCGAGTACCGGCGGCTCTTCGTGGGGCCGGCGCACAAGGCAACCCCGCCCTGGGGCTCGGTCTACACCGACCGTGAATGCGTGGTCTTCGGCGAGTCGACGCTTGCGCTGCGCCACTGGATGCGCCAGCGACGCCTCGTGGCCCCGGGCGGCACCCACGTGCCGGAGGACCATATCGGCCTGCTCTTGGCGCTCATGGCACAACTGGCGCTCACAATGCCCGAGGAGCTCGACGACTTCCTCTCCCACCACCTGCTCACGTGGTCCGGCCACTTCCTCGGCCTGATGGCGGGGGAGGCGCAGCATCCGCTGTATCGCGGCCTTGCGCTGGTTGCCGACGCCAGCCTGAAGGGCATCGCCCGCGCCCGCGGCCTGCATGTCGTGGAGCCTCGGTTCTACCGGTAGCGCCGCGCGGGGCCGCAACCCTGCCTCACACGCTCCTCACCCATTCTGTCAGCCCCTTGCCCCCGCAGGGGGAGGGAGGTCAACGTGTGGGATGAGACAGCCCAGATGTAAGCCCCCCACCTATCATCCGCAAGGGGTGGCATCCCTGGTTGTGAAGGCGTCTTCACACGCATTCTGCCTGGTAGATGCCGATTTTCTCATTTGACCCACTTGGGGGCAGGCGCGCCGCGCGGACTCGGTGCATTATGCAGACTGTCGAGCGGCAGACAAAGGCGCACGAGGCGCCCCGAGCCGCGCGACCGCGACATCGCATCCCTACATAGGCCGACCTAAGAGACCCCCTTGCTCTTGAGCGTCTGGCATTCCCCTTAGCGCGGCGGGCCCGCA
>CAVEWV010000072.1:0-14712 GCA_963619535.1 Acutalibacteraceae bacterium
CCAGGGCCTTACGCCTCGTCGGCGACGAAGGCGATGCTGTAGACGAAGTTCTCGGGATCGTAGTAGTCCACGGCCGCGCCGTCCACCTCGGCGTAGGGGTAGCCGAAGTTGTTGAGCGGGCCGTCGGACTGGGCGGGGTTGAGCGTGATGTCGCGGCCGGCGGACAGGCCCACGCGCTCGGACTCGAGGTTGCCCCAGTAGAACTCGGTCTTCTCGCGGCACTCGTCGGAGTCCTTGGACCAGTCGTTCTTGAGGACGGCCTTGAGGACGTCGGCGGGGTCGGCGCACACCCAGCCGGTGCCCGGCAGGTAGAACTCGCTCCAGCAGTGCTGGTTCTTGGTGATGTCGTCGGCGTTCATGCGGATGCCGAAGGTCTCACGCGCGGGCACGCCCACGGCGCGGCACAGGCCGATGAACACGGAGGAGATGTCGGTGCACTTGCCCGAGCGGCTGGTGAGCAGCGCGCAGACGTCGCCCGTGCCGCAGCCGGTGACGCTCTCGTCGCGGTTCATGTTGGCGATGATCCAGTCGTAGATGGCGCGGGCCTTGCCCAGGTAGGTGTCCTGGCCCTCGCAGATCTCCTCGGCAGCCTCGATGACCTGGTCGTTCAGCGGGACCATCGAGGAGCCCTCGAGGTAGGCGGCCACGTCGTCGCCCGGCTCGCCCTCCTCCACGAGCTCGGGGCAGGTGACGGCCTGGCGCTCAACGTGGAAGGAGCAGGTGACGGTGCGCTCCTCGGCCTTGGCGTCGGCGTCCCACACCACGGCGAGCATCTTGTTGCCCAGGTCGTCCTCGGTGATCTCGGCGAAGCCGGCGCCGGGGGCGTCGAAGGTGACGTCGGTGATGGTCTGGTAGTCGCCGTCGCTGGCAACGGGCAACCACACGCGCACGGGCGTGCCCTCGGCGTACTGGGTCATGTCCACGGTGTAGGTCACGGTGCCGCGGGTGGAGGTGTCCTCCTCGGCCTCGACGGTCTCGGCGGCCTTGGCGTCGGAAGCGGCGGCGTCGGCCTTGTCGTCGGACTTTGCGGCGTCGGCGAAGGCCAGGCCACAGGTGCCCAGGCCCGCGACGGCGGCCAGCGCGGCGCCGGCGGAGACGAAGTTGCGACGGGAGCAGGTGCGGGTGGAAAGCATGCTGGAACCTTTCTCGTAATACGGCGCATATGGGCGCGCCGAGTTGACGGCGAAAACAACGTGTGCGACACAGGAGGCGGCCGCAAGCGGCCGGGCCCTGTGCGTGCAGAAATCGGACACCGAGAGGCGTCCCAAGTTGTGATGGGAAAATTTGGCGCGACGCCGCAGAATTGCGTCGGGCACGTGGCATTATTCAGCCATGCCACGCAGGCCGCAAGGGTGGCTTCGCGCACTCCACAAGAGGTTCAAATACACGGAGCGCAGCATCGAAATATGTGTATTGAGCTGGGATTTTAAGGAGCGAATCAACCCAAATTGGGTGCAGGGTGAGGCGCGTCGCCAGACAGGTGGCGCACTGTTGGCGGGCATGCGGAGAGCCCGCCCGGCGCCCTCGCCTGCCCTATTGCAGCTCCGCCAGCAGCTGCTCGAGCTCGTCACGCTCGATGGCGCCCACGCGGATGCGGTCGATGGTGCCGTCGGAGTTGATGAAGACGGAGGTGGGGAACGCCGCCACGCCCAGGTAGGCCGAAAGCGACCCGTTGGTATCCATGTAGACGGGTGCCTCGATCCCCTCCTGCTCGGCCCACTCGAGGAACTCCTCCACCGAGCGCTCGCCGTAGAAGCCGGGCGTGACCACGGAGGTCACGAACACGTCGCCGGCCTGCTCGTGCTCGCGCCACACCTCCTGCATCTGGTCGAGATCCTGCACGCACGACGAGCACCAGCTGCCCCAGAACTCCAGGTAGACGGGCGTCCCCTTCAGGTCCGACAGGCGGTGCTTCTCGCCCGCAAGGTCGGTGAGCACGACGTTCTTCCAAGCCGACGACACACCCGACAGGTCGGCGTCGCCCGCCTTGACCTCGGTGAGGTTGACGTCGGTGACGCCCGTACGGTTTGTGGAGAGCAAGGCCCCCACCTGCGAGAACACCATCCACAGGCCCATGACCGCGATGAGCACGCCGCCCGCGCGCTGGATGGCGGGCAGGAACCTGTTGAGCCTGCGGACGCGCTTGAGCAGCAGGTCGGACGCCAGAGCGATTACGAGGAACGGCACGCACAGGCCCAGCGAGTACACGAGGAGCAGCCCCGCGCTCGCCGCGACGCTTCCCTGGTCGGCCGCCAGGGCCAGGATGGTGCCCAGGATCGGCCCCACACAAGGCGTCCACCCAAACGAGAAGGCCAGGCCCAGCAGAAACGACGTGGCCACCCGGCCCTTGCGCGGGCCCGTGACCTCGGCCTTGAGCTGGCGGTCGAGCAGCGGGATGTGGATGAGACCCGCCGTCTGCAGGCCGAAGACGAACACGACAAGCCCGAGCGCGCAGGTGAGGTAGGCGTTGTTGAGAAGCGAGCCCAGAAGGCCGGCCCCGATGCCCAGGGCCACGAACACGAACGAGATCCCCAGCACGAAGGCCAGGGCGTTTGCCAGCAGGCGCAGCCTGTTCGCGCGCCCCGACACGCCTTGCGCGGCGGCGGTGGCGTCTCCGGCGAGCATGCCCACATACACCGGGATGAGCGGCAGCACGCAGGGGGAGAAAAACGAGAGCAGCCCCGCGAGCAGGGCGGAGACAAGGATGCCAGCAGCCACGGGGCGACCTCCACGCAGGTTTTGTAACAGCGGACCGCCCCACTGTGTCCCAACGCGTGGGCCAGGTCAAGGCCGCTCGCCAAGAGAGCAGAACGCCCTCCCGCGAAAAATTCCGCCCCACGGAAGCGACGGGCAGGGTGGCCGCACGGCTTTGCCCCGACGCCTTATCGCAGGCAGGAGCCGTGTCCACGTGTGGCAAACGCATGCAATCGTCGTTTTCAATCCAACGCGCGGGGGTCATAGGGGCATGCTAGTATGTGTCCGCCGCGACCTTGAGAATGGGAGAACGCCATGGCAGACGACAGGGAAGCCGCACGAATCGACGACCTCGAGCTTGATACGGTCAGCGGCGGCACGTATACCAACCAGGACACCATCATAAAGAACAACGCCCACAAGGAGATCGGCTGGATCAAGAACGGCACGATCGTGTACTGTCCATGCCCCAAATGCGGCAGGCCCACCTACAGCGAATGGTGCGCCCAGCATTGCGACCCGTGCGACGACTACTGGATCTTGGCAAGCTCATGTCCCACCGCAATCTGGTACGGCAGCCCGCAGTCGCTGATCGACGCCTTCTACCGATAACGCGGCGTCTGACACACAGCAGGAAGAGGGAGAACCCATGCCCACGAAGCTTCATCCTGGACCCGTGTACGGGCCCGTCCACAGCCGCCGCCTCGGCGTGTCGCTGGGCGTGAACCTCATGCCCACCACCGGCAAAATCTGCACGTTCGACTGCCTGTACTGCGAGGACGGCTTCAACGCCGAGCGCCGCACGCACGACGGCTGCGTGAGCGCCGCCGAGCTTGAGGCCGCGCTCGAGGCCAAGCTCGAGGAGATGAGCGCGCAGGGCGTGCTGCCCGACGTGATCACCTTCTCGGGCAACGGCGAGCCCACGGCGGCGCCAAGCTTCCCGGAAGCCGTGCGCGCCACGGTGCGCCTGCGCGACGCCTACGCCCCCGACTGCAAGATAGCCGTGCTCTCCAACGCCACGCTGGCCGACCGCCCCGCCGTGCGCGAGGCCCTCATGCTCGTGGACGACAACATCCTCAAGCTCGACACCGTGGACGCCGACTTCATCGCCCTGCTCGACCGGCCCTGCGGCCCCTACGACGTGGAGCACCAGGTGGAGACGCTCGCCTCCTACGAGGGGCACGTCATCGTGCAGACCATCTTCCTGCGCGGCGAGTTCGAGGGCAGGAGCTGCGACAACACCGGCGAGGAGTACGTGGGTCCCTGGTTGGAGGCCCTGCGCCGCATCGCCCCGCAGGCCGCCACCATCTACACCATCGACCGCCCCACCCCCGCGCAGGGCCTTGAGAAGGCGCCCGCCGAGGTGCTCGACGCCATCGCGCAGCGCGTGCGCGCCCTGGGCATCCCCTGCCAGGTGTCGTACTAAGCGGGCGGCACGGGGCAGGGCGGCCGAACAAGCCGGCCCCCCGGGCGCGGCGTGCCTGCGGCCAGGGCGCGGCCTGCCTGCGGCCTGCGTGCGGCCTGCGTGCGGCCTGCGTGCGGCCAGGGCGCGGCGTGCTTGCGTCCCGGGCGCGGCGTGCTTGCGTCCCGGGCGCGGCGTGCTTGCGTCCCGGGCGCGGCGTGCTTGCGTCCCGGGCGCGGCGTGCTTGCGTCCCGGGCGCGGCGTGCTTGCGTCCCGGGCGCGGCGTGCTTGCGCGCGCCGACGACGGCAGACGCCGCAGCCGACGCGCGCAGGGAGATGCCATGCCCGCCAACCCCGGCCACCCAGCCACCGGCAATCGCGGAAGGCCGCGTAATCGGAGCCAGGCGCTCTACGCGTGCGTCCAGCGCACAAAGTCGACGTCGTCGCTGCACCACGCGCCGACGTACTCGCTGAACTCCACGACAGTGTCGCTGTCGGGGTCGTAGCCGAAGACGCGGTCGGCGGTGACGTCGAAGGTCTCGATGACGGCGCCGCTCTCGTCGCCCAGCATCGTGACCTGGCCCTGGCCCGCAGGAGCAAGGCGATACGCCGCAGCCGACGCGCCCAAGGGGCTGGCGTCCACGGAGTCATCCTGCGCCACCTGGTAGACGGACGTGCTAATCCGCCCGGTGCCCGAGGAGACCTCCACCAGAGTGGCCGTGCCGTCGTCGTTCATCGTGAGAAACCCTCGATAGCCGCCCACAGGGGCGACGTAGGAGAACGTGCCCGAAGGGGCGGCCGGCGCCGGCTGAGCCGCGCGCACGGCGGCCTCGGCGTCGAGCAGGGGGTACGTCAGGCCGGAGTCGAACGCGCTGATGGCAGCCTTGGCCTCGTCGGAGTAGCCCACCCAAGCAGAGGCGCTGCCCACGATGGCCTGCTTCACCTCCGCGGCCGTGAGGTCGGGGTTGGCCGCCCACACGAGCGCCGCCGTGCCAGCCACCATCGGCGCGGCGAACGACGTGCCGAAAAGGGTCGAGTAGCCGTTGCCCACCTCGTCGTCCTGGCCGTTCTGCCAGGACTTGACCCGCGTGTCCAGGCCGTACACCTTGCCAGGCGCCACAATGTCCACGCGAGGCCCGCCCGCCGAGAAGGCCGCCACCCGGCATGTGCCGTCGCTCAGCGGCTCGACCGCGCCCACGACGACAATGCGCCCCTTGAGGTCCTCGTCCTCGATGGCGTTCAGCCAATCTATCGCGGCGTCCTGGCCACCCTCGAAGCCTTCCTCGCCATAATCCGCATCACTCGTGGAGTTGTGGTTGCCCGAGGCCTTGCAGATGAGGAAGTCGTAGCCATCGTCCACAAGTCCGCGCAGGCACTCGACCAGCCTCTCGTTGGCCTCGGCGAGGTTCGCGCGGACGGTCGCGCCCTCCCCCTCGTCGGAGCCATCCTCGTTTGCCGACTTCAGCTCGATGCAGCCAAGCGAGGCGTTCACCACCTTCGCACCGCCGCGGACCAGCGTGTCGATTCCCTTGGCGAGCCGCTCGGCGCCCTTGCCGAGCTCATTGTCGCCCCAATGCACGTTTGCGAAGAAGTTGGACAACGTGTCGCCGAAGCCACCGACATACGCCGTGGAGTAATTCATCAGCGAGCAGCCGTACGCCACACCCACCGCGCCGCCAAAGTTGCCGGCGCCGTTGTCGGCCTTCGCCGCGACGATGCCGGCGACGTGGGTTGCATGGCTGTGCTCGAACCAGCCGTCCTCCGGCTCCTCCTCCTGCCAGGACGCCACGGGATCGGGCAGGTCCTCATGGCTATAGTACACGGCGGCGGAGTCGAGCACGCCCACCGTCACGCCCTCACCGGGCGTGCCGGCGCACAGCGACCACGCCTGGGGAATCCTCGCCGCGTCATAGGACCAGCGCACGGGAAGCGCCTGATCCTTGGAATCCGTGGTCGTGCCGAGGTCGGCGCACGTCATGAGCTTGCCCGCGTCGTCGCCGCTGAAACGACGCGCACGCAGCGTCGCGTCCCACATGGCGTCGTTGGTGGGCTGGGGGTTCTCGGCCGCAAGGTTATCCCAGGCAGATGTGGAGGCCGCCGCCTCATCGGCACTTGCCTGCCCTGCCCCGCCAAACACCGACCCCATGGCCAAACCGATTCCGGCCACGGCGGCGATCTTGCACGCCTCGCGCCTGCTCAACACACCCTGCATGTCCCACCGATCCCATCCGGCCGCGCCGACCCGTCCGCGCCGCCCTCGTTTATGTGATTGCCCCGCGCAGCGTAGCCGCGCGTCAGCCCAGAGCGACCCTACAGCTCGATCCTGCCGAACTTGGCGAGCAGCTCGGTGGCGGCGGTGCAGGCCTCGCAGTTGCACCACTTGGCGCCCTGTTCCTTGCGCGCCTTCTGCTCGGCCAGCATATGGGCGGCGGCCTCCTCGCCGAAGAACTGCTTGGCCGGGCCCTCGGCAAAGGCGATGACCCCGTCGATGGTAGTGGGGCGGCCCTCAAGGACATCGAGCAGCCTGTCGGTGGCGGCCGCCGCGGCAGCCTCGCTGGAATCGGCGGCCACGGCGTCCTTCCAGGCCTGGGCGGCATCCTTCGTGACCTGGGTGCTGGCGTTCGAGACCGCCAGGATATCGGCGCGGGCAGATACGAAGTCGAGCAGTTCCTTGTCCATGGGGGCTCCCTTGTCGTCGGTATCGCCGGATTACGGCACGGACATACTACCGCTCGGGACCCAACGCGGGCCAGCACCCATCGGCGAGCACGGCAATCCCATGGGACGCAATACACGACGCCAAACGAGGGACTAAGTATGTGCTTGCAGCAGGTCTGGGCGAGTAGCGAGAAATTGCACAGGCCGTCTACCTGGCAGTTTATTGAGCCTGATTCTTTATGCAAATCCCCGATGCATCCGCAAGCACATACTTACGCCCTCGTTTGGCAGCGACCGCACGGCGAGGACCCCACTTGGCAGCGAATGCGAGGCAAGGACCCCACTTGGCGGGACTGCCCGCCAAAGGTCGTCCCCATTTGGCAACGATTGCGCAACGAGGGTCCTCTGCACCTGGCGGCAGCCGCACAGCGAGGGCCGCCCGCATTTGGCGGCGACGGCGCGGCGAGGGCCGTCCACACTTGGCGGCGACCGCGCAGCAAGGGCCGACGCCGGCCGCCCTACCCGGCCGCGCACTGGCAGCACGCACTGTGCCAAACGAGGGGCTAAGTATGCGCTTGCAGTAGGTTTGGGCGAGTAGCAAGAAATTGCACAGGCCGTCTACCGGGCAGTTTGTTGGACCTGATTCTGTATACGAATCCCCGATGCGCCCATGAGCACATACTTACGCCCTCGCTTGGCGGCGGCCGCTCGCCGAAGGCCGTCCGCACTTGGCAAGGCCACGCGGCGAGGACCGTCCTCACTTGGCGGGGCCACTCGCCAAGGACCGTCCGCATTTGGCGGGGCCACGCGGCGAGGACCGCGCCCGCCAGCCGCCCGACCAGGCCGCGCACGCGCAGCACGCACGGCGCCAAACGAGGGGCTAAGTATGCGCTTGCAGAAGGTTTAGGCGAGTAGCAAGAAAATGCACAGGCCATCTACCAGGCAGTTTATTGAGCCCGATTCCTTATGCGCATCCCCGATGCACCCGCGAGCACATACTTACGCCCTCGTTTGGCGGCAACTGCACGGCGAGGACCCCGTTTGGCAGCGACTGCGCAGCGCGGGCCTCGTTTGGCGGCAACTGCGCGGCGAGGGTCCTCCGCACCTGGCGGCGGCCGCTCGACGAGGGCCGTCCACACTTGGCGGCGACCGCGCGGCAAGGGCCGTCCTCGCTCGGCGGGGCCGTCGCCGGCCGCGCCCGCTCGCCACGTGCCGCGCGCCGTGCCCGCCGGCCGCCCTACCCGGACGGCTTGAGGCGGGCGAGCTCCATCTTGCCCCGCAGGCCGGCGGCCTCCACGGCCACGAAGAGGCGCGTGTACACCCGGCCGCGCACCGGCAGCACGCATGGGGCGAAGAAGGGCCCCGCCTGCCGCAGGCCGTGCTCGCGCAGGTAGGCGGCCACGCGCGTGCGCACCGCGCCTGTGGGGTCGAAGCCGGGGATCTTGTCCTCGTCGGCGCTGTAGTGCAGCATGGCGCAGGCGCATCCGCCGAAACGCGCGGGCGGCTCGGGGACTTTGTCGAGCCCGGGCATGAGGTGGGCGTAGCGGGCGGGCACGGCGCGGCCCCAGCGCGTCTCCACGCTCGACAGGTCGCTCGCCTGGACGTCCATCACCGCGGCGAACGACGACACGGGCATGCCCTCGAGCAGGGAGTCCTGGGCCTCGTTGGCCACGAAGCGGTCGTAGCCGCCCTCGCAGCCGTCGTAGTAGACGAGCCACTCATCGGCCATGGCGAGGGTAGGCCCGGCCTCGGGGGCGGCCACCACCTCGCGCAGCACCCCGAGCCGCTCGTGCACCGCCTGGGCGCGCGCCAGCTGCACGGCGCTGCCCTGAAGGCACAGGTCCACGTACTCGGCAGCCCCGGCGTCGCCCGCCAGCACGTCTTTTGCCTGTTGCACCTGGTAGCCGGCGTTTTTGAGCATCACGCACTCCACCACGCGAAACACGTCGGCGTTGGAGTAGGTGCGGTAGTTGGAATCCGGGTCGCGCTGGGGGCGCAGGATGCCGAGCTGCTCGTAGTAGCGCAGCGTGCCGCGCGAGATACCCAGCGCCTGCATGAGCACGTTGGTGGAGTAGGACTTGCCCCGAGCCGTCTGCTGCATCGTCGTTTCCCCTTCTCGGGGCGATCTGCGGAGCCGGCGGAGCGGCAACACAGCACCCGGGCCCGGGCGCGGCGCCAAACACGCCCGTCCTCCCCTCGCGCACCCGCCTCGACGGCCCCGCGGTCTTCCCCCTAGACGCGTCAGCCTTAAGAATCGCGCAAACGAGCGGCGGGCCCCACCGAAGCAGGGCCCGCCGCCTTGCGGGTCTAGACTGTAACGCATCGGCGCGTGGTGCGCAGCACCCGTTCTAGGGTGTACGGGCCGCGCCGGGGGCCAATGCCCTGCCGACGTGCATGCGGCCCAGGCAACCGTTCTGGGGCACGCAGACCACACTCAGACGCACGAAGGGTGCGAGTCGCCAATCTACCTGCGACTATGCGACGCCCTTGGCCGCGTTCTCGCCGGCGATGCGGCCGAAGACCAGGCACTCGCCCACGTTGCCGGTGCCCTGGTAGTAGAACGTGTTCACGCCGCCCAGCTCGCCGGCGCTGAAGAGGCCCTTGATGGGCTCGCCGTCGGTGCCCATGACCTGGGCCTTGGCGTTGCGACGCGGGCCGCCCTGGGTGTTGAGCATCGCGGGCTGCAGGGGCAGGGCGTACAGGGTGCCGGAGAAGGCGCGCATCGTCTCGGCCGGGCGGTCGTACTCGATGTCCTCGCCGGTCTCGGCATAGCCGTTGAAGCGCTCGATGGTCTTGGCCAGGATCTCGGGGTCGGCCTCGATGAGGGCGGCCAGGCCGGCGGCGTCATCGGCGGAGACGATCTTCTCGTCGACGTTGGTGGGCAGCTTGCCGAGCTCCTCGAGCAGGGCCTTCTGCTCCTCGTCGAACACCATCCAGGGGCGGTAGCACTGGTTGGGGATGCGCCAGGTGCCGTGGCTGTACACGTGTCCGTGACGGTCGATGTAGTCCTCGCGGAAGTAGCGCGAGCCGTCCTCGGCCACGCAGATGAGGGCGCCGTGGGTGGCAGGCTCAAAGCCGCTCGACATGAAGAGCTGGCAGCGCTCGCCCTCCTCAACCTCGTAGGAGTTGGCGCCGAGCATGCCCAGGCCCTCGTAGTTGTGCATGTGCCACAGGTCCGCGCCGACCTCGATGCCCATGCGCACGCCGTCGCCGAAGTTGTGCAGGCCGCCGATGGGGGCCATGCGCGGGATGCCCAGGAAGTCCTGGATCATCTGCTTGTTGCACTCGAAGCCGCCGCAGGCCAGTACCACGCCGGAGTTGGCGCCGATGCGCAGCTCCGCGCCCTCGTGCTCGATGACCGCGCCCAGGATGGCCTTGGTCTCGGGGTCCTGGATGAGGTGCTTGGCCGGGGACTCCAGCCACACGGTGATGTTCTCGGCCTGGCTCTCGACGCCGCCCTGCACGGTGGCGTACATGAAGCCGTCGAAGCACACGTCGTGGGCCGTCACCGCGTCGACGGAGTCGGAATCGCCCAGCTCAGGGTACTCGGGGCACACCCACTCGTAGATGGCCGCGATGTCCAGGCCGGCCGTGGGGCCGTCGTTCTTGTGCTCGGCGGCGTACTCGCTCCAGATGCAGGGGGCCTCGGCGCCCATCTCGCGGAAGATGTCGGGCGTGGTGGCCAGGCCCTCGGCGTAGGTGCGCACGACCTCGTCGTCCTGGTCCATCTTCCAACCCAGGTTGTGCAGGTAGCGCTCGAGGGCGTCGACGTCCTCGGTGTACATGGCGATCTGGCCGCAGAAGCGGGAGTTGCCGCCCTCCTCGCCCTCGGGGGCGGAGTCGACGAGCAGGACCTTGGCGCCGGCCTTGGCGGCGTAGAAGGCCGCGGTGCCGCCGGCCGCGCCGTAGCCGATGACGACGACGTCGTAGGTCTCGTCGTAGGCGGCCTCGTCGGCAAGGGCCGCAGTGGCGACCGAGGCGGTCGCCGCGAGGGCTGCGGTGCCGCCGGCGGCGGCGATGAAGCTACGGCGGCTGACAGAAGCGGAAGACTTGGCAGACATAAGCTCTACCTCCTTGACGTTGCGGCTCGCCCTTGCCGGCTTGAGCTTGCGTGCCCGTGCGTGCTCACGCGCCCTCGTGCAAGCCCCGGCGGGGCGGGCCACCTCGGGCGCTCCCTTCGGCGCCCGGCCTGCCTTGAATGTGAAGCGGCTATGGTGGCCAGGTCAAGAAATTGTGTTTGCGCTGGTAGATGGCTCGATAAAAATGCAAGTAGAAAGAGCCCGGCCAGAGTAGCCGAGGTCAAGACCCTGGTTTGCGGCATGCCCGATGGGGCGGTGGGGAGGACGGAAGACACGGGGAAGCGAGCAAAAGGCCGGCTGATTAATTGCGCGGTCGCCACGCACAGGCGGGGCGCCGTAACGCGCGCTGCCCGGGGCCGCTGTCGCCACCGCGGGCGTGTTCGTCGCCGTGGGAGGCAACGCCGGCTTTGACCCCGCCACGCTCGCGGCGCACCTGGGCCAGAACCCCCCGCCGTACCTGCTCGCCCTCGTCGGCGCGACCGTCTGGGCGCTTTACTCCACCGTGACGCCCTCCTTATCGCGCGGGGCCGACGCCACGTCGCTCTTCTTCCCCGGCGAGGCGGTCACCCTGTGGATTGTCTTTGCGGTAAGTGGGCCTTATCTACCTGCGGAGATGCCTTCCGCTGATTCGGTCGCGGCCGTCGTGGTGACCGCCGCGTGCGTGGCGGGCGGCTACATGCTCTGGGGTCACGGCCTCATCCGCGGCTACGTGCGCAAGATGGCGGCCTTCTCGTACGCGGCGCCGGTCCTCTCCACCGCGGCGAGTTCCGTGCTGCTGGGCCTTGCGCTGTCGCCTGTCTTCTGGGTGGGGACGGCCCTCGTGTTCCTGGGATCAATGCTGAACTGGTGGATGCGGTAGCTCGTGCCACGTCCCCGGACAAGCGGTTCCCCCAAGAGCGCCTTCCCCTGGATCACCGAGATTCAGCGCGGCCGTCTCTCCCGAACAACCGCCCTGCGATTGCAAGCGCGCTCAGCGCCATCTCGGTAGAGGAGGGACTGTGGACGATTCCGAACGTGCCGTCGTAGCGCTTGGGGAGACGGAGACGGACGAGGTTGCCGGGGTCGGTGGTGTCTGGTAGGTCCCATACCACGAAGGCCCCTCCGTTCATGCAGGCGTTGGCGATGCCCATCCCGCCGCATCCGCGTTCGACGACGGTCGCCCCAGGTGCCAGCGCGTAGATGTCCCGCACGAGCGTCGGGAACCAGTATCGGTCGCTGATGGACACCTCGCATCCTGCGAGGTCCTCAGCCTCGATAAGAGGGCCGCGACCGGCGAGCGGGTGGGAGGAGGAGACGAGCACCGTGGGACTGCAGGGGGAGAGGGGAAAGAAGCTCATCCCGCATAGGTCGATTCCCGGGCCTGAGATCCACTCGAGCAGGTCGATCTCGCCCGTGGCTACGCGCGCGAGGACATCCCTCTCGACGCCTTCCGCAAAGACATGCCGCTGCTCGATGTCGGGACGCTCGGCCGCTATGGCTCCGGAAAGGTCGAGAAGGCAGTGGTTGTGCTCCATATAGCCACCGCAATGTGCGAATCGGAGCGTCCGGCGGCCCTCGGCGACCTGACGCCCCTGCACCTTGGCGCTGTCCATAAAGGAGAGCATCTGCTTCGCGTTTGTGTAGTAGGTGCTCCCCGCCGGCGTGACGGTGACTCCGTGGGCATTGCGTTCGAGCAGCTTGAAGCCCAGCTCTGCTTCCAGCGTTGATACTTGGTGCATGAGCGCCTGGGGTGTTATGAAGAGTCGTCGGGCACCTGCCGAGAAACTGCCTTCCTCGACAGCGGCGACAAAAGCCTCAAGCTGCACGCTTGTCATGAGAACCCCCGTAAAAAATGCTCACAGCGCTGTAAAGCACCCGAACTTCCCGACCGGTCTTCTCGGCCGTAAGCTCAATTATATCCATCGTGGGCATGGCGGCCCGAGGTCGGAATCCCAGGCCACGCGCAAGCCGGATTTGCCATGCATCGCAACTGAAAGGGGAACGGCCATGGAACTTTCTCGCAGGGATGTGCTTAAATCGGGCGTTCTTGCCGGCGCTGCTACCGCTTTGGGACTTTCTGTCCAAGGCGTGGTTGCGCTCGCCGAGGATGGTTCGGTCATTTACGAGGGTCGCGCCCAGGGGTTGCGCGGTTGGGTGCGCGTCCACGTGGCGACGGACGGGAATTCCATCACAGCGGTTGACGTCGTCGAGACCTCTGAACAGCCCTGGCAGGTTTGCGGAAAGGCAATCTCAGTGGTTCCCGGGCGGATCCTCGCCGGTCAGAGCGTCAACGTCGACGGGGTGACCGGTGCCACCTTCACAAGTAACGCGATTATGGCCGCGGCCTCGCAAGCGCTTGAGGGTGCTGGCGTGCTCGACAAGTTCCAGTCCGCATGGTCCGAGCCCGTCGAGGGTGCGGCAGAGGATGTCGAAGTCGACCTGCTGGTTGTCGGCGCCGGCGCGGCGGGCTGCGTCGCGGCCCTGGCGGCCCGCTATGAGAACTTCGACGGCGTTGCGAACGACCTTTCCGTCATGGTCGTGGAGCGCAATGGGTTCTACGGCGGTTCGAGCATGCTGTCCGGAGGCTCCATCGGTACCGTTCTGCCTCTGAACGACAACGCCAACGTCGACAAACTGTTCGACGAGTACATGGCCGCCTACGAGGGCGGCACGTTTGCGCCCAACCGCGACCTCACGCACGAGGCGCTGCTCCAGATGGGTGCCAATACCCTCGCGATGCAGGCGCTGGGCTATCCCATCGTTACCGCCGGCATGACCGGCGACCCTGCGGACTTCAGCTCGCTCACCGCCGAGGTGCGACGCTACCGGTATGGCCGACAGTACTATTCCGCTGACCACTGGCCCTGGCAGGGCGTCGACCTCCAGACGTTCTTCGACGAGCGCTTCGACGCGGCCGGTATTGACGTCCGACTGAACACCGCGGCGAAGTCCCTTATCGTTGAGGACGGCTCTTGCCTCGGGGCCGTTGTGGAGGGCCCGGCGGGGGAGTACACCGTGCGTGCCAAGAAGGTCATCTTGGCTTGCGGCGGTATCGCCCAGAACGTCGAGATGCTTGAGCAGTATGCGCCCGATTACGTCGGTCTCAAGCCGTACACCAACTCGGGTTGCCGCGGCGACGGCATCCGCATGGCGGTGGAGAGCTTCGGCGCCAAGGTGTCGGGCGACTATGCCACCGGCATGCTGGGCCCCGATATCCATGTGGGCTTCTGGAGCGACCTGGGCGCGTACTTCCCCGGCTGGTCGTACAACACGCCGCTGGTCAACCAGGAAGGCGCTCGGTTCATGCGCGACTGCGACGGGTATGACGTGTACGGCTCCTTCTCTGCCGCGTGCCTGCAGAGCGACTCCACCATTTTCTCGCTGTTCGATGCCGAGAACCCTGCTGTTACGGCGTTCGACGGCTCTACCATGGAGCAGGTTGCACCGTCTCTGTTTAAGGCCGACACACTCGAGGAGTTGGCCGAACAGGCCGGTATCGACGCTGCCGCCCTCGTTGCGACGGTCGACACATACAACCAGACCCGCGAGGCAAGCGAGGAAGACGAGTTCGGCGTGCCGGCGGACGCGAAGCTACCCGTTGCCACGGCGCCGTTTTACGCGGTACGCCTGCAACCGTACGCCTATGCCACGAATGTCGGCATCGAGGTGAGCAAGGACCTTGAGGTCCTCGACGGCAACGGCGAGATCGTCCCCAACCTCTATGCCGCCGGCGAAATGGTCTGGACGGGCACGGGCGTCGAGTTCCTCGGTGGCGCCGTCATCATGGGTCGCATGGCGGGAGAGCTTGCGAAGACGGCCATCCAGGGGTAGTGCCGACTGCCTGCAACGCGTCGCGCCAGGGGGCAACTGGTCGAGCGACATAGATGCACGACACATGAC
>CAVEWV010000073.1:0-14577 GCA_963619535.1 Acutalibacteraceae bacterium
GGACGGGGATGCGGATGGTGCGGGCCTGGTCGGCGATGGCGCGCGTGATGGCCTGACGGATCCACCACGTGGCGTACGTGGAGAACTTGAAGCCCTTGGTGTAATCGAACTTCTCGACGGCGCGGATCAGGCCCAGGTTGCCTTCCTGGATGAGGTCGAGGAAGAGCATGCCGCGGCCCACGTAGCGCTTCGCGATGGAGACGACGAGTCGCAGGTTGGCGCTGATGAGCTTCTGTTTGGCGTCCACGCCGATCTGCTCGACCTTGGTGAGGCGGCGCTTGTCGGCACGGGGCAGCTCGATGCCCTGCTCGTGGGCCTCGTCGAGCTTGCGCGCGGCCTCAAGGCCGGCCTCGATCTTCATGGCCAGGTCCACCTCTTCGGTGGCGTCGAGCAGGTCGACCTTGCCGATCTCCTTGAGGTACATGCGCACGGGGTCGCCGGTGAGCTGCGTGGGCTGAGGCGTCTGGTCGCGGCGGGAGGAGTGCCTGCGGCGCTTCTTGCCGCCGGCGGCGTCGATGGTCACGGGGGCGTCGCCCAGCTCGGCGTCGACGGCCGCGGCCTCGGAGGTGTCGATCTCCTCCTCGATCTGCTCCTCGGCGAACGACTCGGCGTCCTCCTCAGAGATGTCGGAGGTGCCCGCCGTGGTTATCTCGATGCCGTTAGCACGAATCTGCTCGTAGATGACATTGAGCTCCTCGGCCTCGACGTCCACCTCGGCCAGGGCGACCTGAATCTCGTCCTCAGTCACCGTCCCCAAGGGCTTGCTGGTGGCGATGAGCTTCTCTACCGCAGAAGAGATCTCGACGGAAAGGGAGACTACAGTGTTTTCGCTGCTCAAACCTGGTCCTTTCGCCTCATTTGTCGTAGCGCGTCCGTGTGTCTTCAACCAAAAGACTCATCAAGGCACAATCGTGCTAGTGTGTAACTGTCCTATTCTGAACTTTTTCGCAGAAAAAGACAAGGCTAGTTTCGATTTCTACGCTTTTGTTCCAGCTCGCTCAAGCGCGCCTGGAGCTGGGCGGCCTGCGCCATGGCCTGGCGCATCTCCTCGGAGTCCTCGCTTCCCAAAGAGCGCAGCGTGGCCTTCCCGGCCTCGATGAGCCGCTTGAGCTCGCCGATCTCCATCTCGTCGAGGATGACGTCCACCGCGTCGCACATGCGCTCGTCGGCCACCTCCCGGGCGCCCGTGGCAAGGACCTGCGCGGCGCCCGGGCACACCGCCTCGGCGTCCGTCAGGACCTGCATGGGACTCGCCCCGTCCTCGGAGGCGAGAATCGCCCAGGCGATGGCCTCATGGGACGGGTCACGCCAGGACAGCTGGGCCACCCGGTCGGCGAAGGTCTTGGCCACGGCCACGTTGCAGGACAGCGCGCTCAGAAGCTCGCGCTCGAGCTGCAGCGCCCGGGCGTCCTCGGGAAGGAGGCGCACCGCACGGGGGGCGGTGGCGGGCACGGCGGCGTCGGGGCCGGCCGGCCCCGCCTGGCTTGCGGACGAGCCCAGGGCGAGCCTGACCTGCTGGCCGCGCGAGGCGCCGCCGTCGTCGAACTCCTCGTCGTCGCGCGGGGGCGTCCAGCGGACGTTGGCAAGCGCGGAGCGCACCGTGGAGGGGTCGGCCAAGAGGCGGCCGGCCACGTAGTCGATGTAGTCGTCGGCCAAGACGCTGCCCTTGAGGGGGCCCATGGCGGCCGTGACGTCGGCCAGGGCGATCGCGCGGTCCTCGGGGGTCGAGACGTCGAAGCGGTCGAGGTGCCGGTCGATGACGAAGCGCACGAGCGGCACGCGCTCGGCGATGCGGTCGCGCAGCGCCTGGGCGCCGTTTGCGGCGATGTACTCGGCCGGGTCGGCGCCGCCGGGTATGACGACGCAGTACATGCCGGCCGTGGTGCTCGTCACGAACTGCATGGCGCGCTCCGCCGCCTTCAGGCCCGCCTCGTCGCCGTCGAACAGGCACACGATGCGGCCGCGCGAGAGGCGCTCCCCCGCCGGCGTGAGATAGCGCGAGAGCATCTTCACCTGCTGCGAGGTGAACGAGGTGCCCAGGGGGGCGACGCAGTTGGTGATGCCGGCCTCATGCGAGGAGATGACGTCGGTGTAGCCCTCCATGACGATGGCCTCCATGTTGGCGGTGATGGAGGCCTTGGCGCGGTCGAGCGCGAAGAGGTTCGCCTTCTTGTGGAAGGCCGCGGTGTCGGAGGTGTTGAGGTACTTGGGCTTGGAGTCGTCGAGCACGCGTCCCCCGAAGCCCACGGCGCGGCCGCGCTCGTCGTGGATGGGAAACATCACGCGGTTGTAGAAGCGGTCGGCAAGGGAGCCGTCCGCCCTGCGCACCGCCAGGTTCGCGTCCACCATCTCACGGGCGGTGTAGCCCAGAGAGGTCAGGTGCCGCGAGAGCAGCCCCGACCCGGGGGCATAGCCGAGCATCCATGACTGCGCCACCGCAGAGCCGAAGCCGCGCCCCGCAAGATAGGCGCGCGCGGCGCCTGCGGCCGGGGTGCGCGAGCGGGTCAGCTCGCGATGGAAGAACTCGACCGCGGCCTGCACGACCTCGAAGATGCGGCCGCGCTGCGTGGCGTTGGGGTCCTTGCGGTACGAGGAGCCGTCGTCGGACAAGACGATGCCCGCGCGGTCGGCAAGGATGCGCACGGCGTCGGGGAACTCCACATGGTCGCGCTCCATGACGAAGTTGAAGCAGTCGCCGCCCTTGCCGCAGCTGAAGCATTTCCAAAAGCCGCGGTCGGGCATGACGTGAAACGACGGCGACTTCTCGTGATGGAAAGGGCAGCACCCCCACAGGTCGCGGCCGCGCGAGCGCAGGGCCACCGTCTCGCCCACGAGCCCCACCAGGTCCGTGGCCTCGCGTACCTTGAGCTTCTCCTCGGGCGTGAACATGCTAGAGCCTGAACCCAGTGGTGCCTATGTTCTCCTTCACCCAGTCGATGTTGGAGTTGACCGTGGCCATGAGCGCCTCGATGGACTCGAACTTCTGCTGGCCGCGCAGCTTCTCGACGAAGCCCACGGCGATCTGGCGGCCGTAGATGTCGCCGGAGAAGCCGATGAGGTTCGCCTCGATGGAGGCGCAGCCCGGCTCGTCGGCAAACGTGCGTGGGACGCCCACGTTGACGGCGGCCGGCCACACCATGCCGTCTACCAGCACGAAGCATGCGTAGACGCCCTCGGCGGGCACGACATAGGGGTAGGAAAGCGCGACGTTGGCAGTGGGGAAGCCGAACTCGCGGCCCTTCTGGCGACCCTTGACCACGGTGCCGCGCACGAAGTGGCAGCGCTGGAGCAGGTCGTTGGCCGTCTTGCAGTCGCCCTCCTCGATGAGCAGGTGGCGGATGCGCGTGGCCGAGACGGGGGCCGCGCGGTTGCAGAGCAGGTCATAGCCCTTGACGTCCCAGTTGCGCCCGCGGACGCTGCCCAGCTGGCGCAGCTCGGCGACGTTGCCGGCGTTGCCGGCGCCCAGCTTGAAGTCGGAGCCCACATGAATGGCCTTGGGCATGAACGTGGGGAACACGTAGCGCTTGAGGAACGACTCGGTGCTGTGGCCGGCGAGCTGGCGGTCGAACGGCAGGCAGAGCACGAAGTCGGCCCCGAACTTGCTCAGAAACGACAGGCGGTCCTCGTTGTTGAGGAGCTTGTGGATGCGGGCCTGCGGAAGGAAGAGCTCGTCGGGGTCGGGGTCGAAGGTGACGATGACGCTGGGGACGCCGCGCTTGCGCGCGTCGCGGATGGTGGCGGAGAAGAGGTAGCGGTGGCCGCGATGGACGCCGTCGAAGGCGCCGATCGTGCACACGGCATCGCCGATGAAGCCCTCCCCGCCGTCCTTGGGGTAGAGGATGCGCGTGTCCGGGCGGGCGAATCCACGCACGGCGCAAGAGTTCAGCGGCACATCGCGCAGAAAGGTGCGGCGCGCAAGGTCGACCATCGTCGGGTTCGTCAAACCTACCCCTCCCGGTTGTCCATAACGACACTTTGACGGCTCACGCCGTCGGAAAAGACGCAGAGGGCTACTATAGCCTTTTGCTGGCGCTGCGCAATTGCAAAAACCCTGTCCTGACCCACAAGGCAGAAGCGCTGGCCGTCCTCGAATGCCAGGGCGGCCCCCTCGTCGGTGCGGGCGCACGACAGCCTCTTGCCGCACTTGACGTCGGCGACGCCCTGCTCGTCGAGGTGTATGACGGGGTAGCCCAGCACCTGCACCGGGTCGAGCACCCGCAGCTCCCCGGCCTGTGCGAGCTCCTCTAAGGTCATGCACGACTCAAGCCCCACCGCCCCGCTCGAGGTGCGGGCAAGGGCGCTCAGGTGCGCGGCGCTGCCGCACATCCGGCCCAGGTCGCGCGCCAGGGCCCGGATGTAGGTCCCCTTCGATACGGTGAAGTCGACGTCCCACCACGGGCCGCGCTCGTCTTGGCCAAGACCTACGAGCTCGGCGCGCATGACCTCGATGGGGCGCGCGGCAAGCTCGACCTCCTCGCCCTTGCGGGCCTGGCTGTAGGCGCGCACGCCGTCCACCTTGATGGCGCTGAACGCGGGCGGAACCTGCTCGGTCAGCTTGGCAAGCTCGGCCAGACAGGCGCGCGCCGAGGCCTCGTCGAGGACCTCGGCAGGAGCCGGGGCGCTGCGGCGCAGCTCGCCCTCGAGGTCGTCGGTCGTGGTCTCGCAGCCCCAGCAGATGCGGGCCGTGTACGACTTGCTCTCGCTCGTCGCATATTGCATGAGGCGCGTGGCCTGGCCCACGCCCACCACGAGAATGCCCGTGGCGAAGGGGTCGAGCGTGCCGGCATGGCCGACGCGGCGCTCCCCCAGCGCCCGACGCACCTTGTTAATGACGTCATGGGACGTCATGCCCGCGGGCTTGCGCACGCCGACAAGCAGGTTGAGGCCGCTCGGCGCGCGCTTCATCGCGCATCAACCCCTCGGCACAGCCCATCGAACGAGGCCACCAGACGCGGCAGGGCGGCATCCACCGGCCCCTCGACGGAGAACCCGGAGGCCATCTTGTGGCCGCCTCCCCCAAACGCGCGCGCCACGAGGCTCACGTCGCACGACGGGTCCTTGGAGCGCAGGTTCCCGCGGAACTGCCCGTCTTTGAGCTCGCGCAGGAAGAGGGCGGCGCGGATGGAGCCCAGGGTGCGTATCGAGTCGACCAGGCTGTCGCAATCGGCCGCGGTGGCGCCGACGCGGGCCAGGTCGGACTGCAGCACGTAGCTGTATGCAAGCTCCCCGGCACAGGCAAGCTCCAGGCGCTCAAGGACAAGCTGCTGGAGCTTGAGCTGGGGCAGCGTCTTGCTTTGGAAGACGTGCAGGCAGATGTCGTCGGGACGGGCCCCCGCCTCCACCAGGTCGGCCGCGTGGCGCAGCGCCTCGGGGCCGCAGTTCTGGTATTGAAAGCTCCCGGTGTCGGTGATCAGGGCCGTAAGCAGGCATGTGGCGGTCTCAGGCGTGAGCTTGGCGCCGAGGAAGCGGCCGAACTCGTACACCACGTCGGCGCAGGCCGCCGCCTCGGTGCGCGTATAGCACTCCTGGCAGAAGTCCTCCACCGCCGGGTGATGGTCGAGGGAAAACGAGCCCGCGCTGCGCGCGAGGACGTCCGCCGAGTCGGCGAGGCGCTTAGCCGTGGGGGTGTCCACGCTGATGAAGAGCTCCGGGGCGCCGGCATGGGACCACGCCGGAACCAGGCGCTCGGCGCCGGGCAGAAACGCCAGGTTGGCCGGGATGGGCCGGTCGTTGGCGAGCAGCGGCACGACCGTCTTTTCGGGCCAGATGCCCTCGATTATGCCCACCATGGCAAGGACGCTGCCCAAGGCGTCCCCATCGGGGTCGGTGTGCCCCGAGACAGCAATCGAGGAGGCCCCCTCGATCAGCTGTCTGGCGCGCTCAAACATCTGAGTCGCGACATCGTATCTCATCGAAAGGACCTCCTCGATCCTAGGTCTTATGGGTGGCGCATGACGCAAACGCCTGCGGAAGCGCTACTGGCCCTGAACGTCCTCGTCCTCGTCCGTGTCCTCGCTGGCGGGCTCGAGGGGATACCCGAACTCGTCCTTGGGGATGGACATGGTGGGAGGCACGTTCTTGAGCGCCTCGGTGATGCGCATGGCCTCGTCGGTGGAGCGGTCGATCTGGAAGATGAGCTCGGGGGTGACCCTCCAGGTGAGGGAGCGGCCCAGGAGCGATCTGATGCGGCCCTTGGCGCTCGCGAGGCCCTCGAGCACCTCGTCGTAGCTCTCGGGGTCGGCGCTCACCCAGACCTTGCAGACCGAGCGGTCGACCGACACCTCGCAGCCCGTGACGGTCACAAGGGCCAGGCGGGGGTCGGAGATCTCCATCATGAGGATGGTCGCGATCTTCTCGCGGGCCTCCTCGGCCAGGCGGCGCGTAGAGGAATTCTGCTTCACGGCTTACTCCTTGCGCGCGATCTCGACGGTCTGGTACGTCTCGATGATGTCGCCCAGGTGGATGTCCTGGAAGCCCTCGACGCCGATGCCGCACTCATAGCCGCTCTTGACGCTCTTGACGTCGTCCTTGAAGCGACGAAGCGACCCGATCTTGCCCTCGTAGACCACGACGCCGTCGCGCACGACGCGCACGCTGTCGTCGCGGCTGATCTCGCCGGACTGGACCATGCAGCCGGCGATGGTGCCCACGCGGGGGACCTTGAAGGTCTCGCGCACCTCGGCCGCACCCGTGTCGCGGTCCTCGAACTCGGGGGCCAGCATGCCGACGCGGGCGGCGTTGATGTCGTCGAGCGCCTGGTAGATGACGCGGTAGGTCTTGATCTGGACACCCTCGCGCTCGGCGGCGGTACGAGCCTTGGCGTCGGGACGCACGCCGAAGCCGATGATGATGGCGTCGGAGGCGGCGGCCAGGGTGACGTCGGTCTCGGAGATGGCGCCGACGGCGGAGTGGATGATGGCGATCTTGACCTCGGACTGGTCGATCTTGGACAGGGCGTCGGCCAGGGCCTCGATGGAGCCCTGGACGTCGGCCTTGACCACGAGGTTGAGCTGCTTGAAGTCGGCCTGGTCCATGGTCTCGAAGAGGTTCTCGAGCGTGACGTGCGTGCGGCGCTCCTGCTCGGCCTGGCGACGCTTGAGCGCGCGCTGGTCGGCCAGGGCGCGGGCCTCGCGCTCGTCCTTGAAGACGCGGAACTCGTCGCCGGCGTCCGGCACGGAGTTCAGGCCCTGGATCTCGGCGGCCTCGGAGGGGCACACGGAGCTGACGCGCTTGCCGTTCTGGCCGAGCATGGCGCGCACGCGGCCGTAGGCAAGGCCGGCCACGACGGTGTCGCCCACGTGCAGGGTGCCGCGCTTGACCAGCACGGAGGCAACGGGGCCGCGGCCGCGGTCGAGCTTGGCCTCAAGCACGTAGCCCGAGGCGAAGGTCTTCTTGTTGGCCTGGAGCTCCATGACGTCGGCCTGGAGCAGGACGGCCTCGAGCAGGTCGTCGATGCCGGTGCCCTTCTTGGCCGAGATGTTGACGAACATGTTCTGTCCGCCCCACTCCTCGGGGATGACGCCGTGCTCGACGAGCTCCTGGCGCACGCGGTCGGGGTTGGCGGAGGGCTTGTCGATCTTGTTGACGGCCACGACGATGGGCGCGCCGGCAGCGTTGGCGTGGTTGATGGCCTCGACGGTCTGGGGCATGACGCCGTCGTCGGCGGCCACCACGAGGATGACGATGTCGGTCACCTTGGCGCCGCGGGCACGCATGGCGGTGAAGGCCTCGTGGCCGGGCGTGTCGACGAAGGTGATCTTGCGGCCGTTGATGACGGCCTCGGAGGCGCCGATGTGCTGCGTGATGCCGCCGGCCTCGCCGGAGGTGACGGCGGTATGGCGGATGGCGTCGAGCAGCGAGGTCTTGCCGTGGTCGACGTGGCCCATGACCGTGACGACGGGGGCGCGGGGCTCCAGGTCCTTCGGGTCGTCGTAGAACGTGAAGGAGTTCTCCTCCTCCTCGGTCATGATCTTCACGCGGCGGCCCAGGTCGTCGGAGATGAGCTCGATGAGGTCGTTGGACATGGACTGCGTGAGCGTCAACATCGAGCCGAGCATGAACAGGCGCTTGATGATGTCGTTGGCGGGCACGCCCAGGGCGTCGGCGAACTCGGAAACGGTGATGCCCTCGGGGATCTTCACGACGTCGAGGTCGGCGGGGTTCTGGTCGTTGGCCAGGGCGTCGGCGACGGCCTCCTGGTGACGGGCCTCCTCGGCGGCCTGCTCGCGGCGCTCCTTGCGCTTCTTGCGGCGGCCGGTCTCACGGCTGGCCTCCTGGACGGCGGCGCGGGCCTCGGCCAGGACGCGGTCGCGGCTGTACTCCTCGGCGTCGCGCGGGGCGCTCTGCTCGGGGGCGGCGGCAGCCTGGGCGTCCTTCTTCAGGCGGGCCTTCGTGGAACCCTCGGCGCCGCCCTGCTTGCGGGCCTCGCCTGCGGGCTTGGCCTGCTTGTTGGCGCCGCGGGCACCCTCGCCGCTGCGGCCGGCGGAGCGCTTCGCGGCCTCGGGCTGGGCGGGAGCCTCCTGCTCCTTCTGCTTGTTCTCGGCAAGCACGCGCTCCTGCTGGGCGATCTGGGCCAGCAGGCTGGAGAACGACGGGGCCGTCTTGGGGGCGGTGTCGCGAACGCGGTTGCGCTCCTCCTCGGCGCGGCGCTTCTCCTCCTCGGCGCGGCGGGCCTCCTCGGCGGCGGCGCGCTCAGCCTCCTCGGCGGCGCGGCGCTTCTCCTCCTCGGCGCGGCGGGCGGCCTCGATGCGGCGCTCCTCCTCGCGGCGCGCCTCGGCGGCGATGCGCTGCTCCTCGGCCTCGCGGGCGGCCTGCTCCGCAGCCTCGCGCTCAGCGGCCTCGGCGGCGGCCTTCTCGGCCTCGATCTGGGCAGAGCGCTGCTCCAGGATGGGGGCGAGCTTGCGGCGGATGATCGAGATGTAGGCATCCTCGATGGAAGCCGAGGAGCTGGCTGCCGGGATCTTCATGTCGGCGAGATGCTGCAGCATCTCCTTGCTGGTCATTCCGTACTCTTTGGCGAGCTCATGGACTCGAATCTTGGCCATGTATGTCTCCTGTCCCTACTGCTCGATGTGCCCCAGGCACGTCGTTTTGAATTCATCGCTCAGACGAGCGTACGTTTGGGCGTCGAGCTTTACCCGAAGCGCCCTGTCAAGCCCCCTGCGCTTGCAGGCGGCCTCGAGGCACGAAAGCGTCGCGCAAACGTACGCGCCTCGTCCGGCCATCTTGCCCGAGGGGTCGAGTGCAACCTGGCCATCGGCTTGCCTTACGAATCGTACCAGGTCTTGCTTCGACGAGGAGCTTCCGCAGGCAATGCATTTGCGCATCTTGGCCTCAGCCATGCAATCTCCCCCTTTCCCAGGCTAGATGAGCGAATCGAAATCGTCGGCGATGCCCTTGGACGCCTGGTGCACGGAGCAGAAGCGCGAGCCGGGGCGGGCCTGGTTGCGGCAACGGTTGCCCTGGGCGTCCACATGCGAGCAGCGGCCGTCCTCGGACAGGTCGACGGTGTCGTCGACGAGCGAGGAGAGGCTGCCCATGAGGTTTGCGGCCAGCGACTCGTTCTTGATGTCGATGTGCCAGCCGGTGAGACGGGCGGCCAGACGGGCGTTCTGGCCCTCCTTGCCGATGGCCAGGGAGAGCTGGTCGTCGGGCACGATGACGGTGGCGTACTGGTTCTCGGTGTCGGCCAGGACGCGCGTCACCTTCGCGGGGGAAAGGGCGTTGGCGACGTACTTGGCCGGGTCCTTGTCCCACAGGACCACGTCGATGCGCTCGCCGCGCAGCTCGGAGACGACGGTGCGCACGCGGGTGCCCTTGGGGCCGACGCAGGCGCCCACCGGGTCGAGGTGCTGCTCAAGAGAGGTGACGGCGACCTTGGAGCGGGTGCCGGGCTCGCGGGCGATGGCCTTGACCTCGACGATCCCGTCGTAGACCTCGGGCACCTCGAGCTCGAAGAGGCGACGGATGAGGTCGGGGTGGGTGCGCGAGACGATGATGGCGGGGCGGTTGTGCTCGCCGCGCGAGGCCGTGCCGTTCTGGATGGCCTTGGGGTCGCGCACGCCCACGATCACGGCGCGGACGCGCTGGTTGTGCTGGTAGTACTCGCCGTTGGGGCGCTCGTTCATCTCGTCGGGGAAACGACGGCGGTCGAAGTGGGGAAGCTCGGCCTCGACGCCCTCGCGGATCTTGAGGATGGTGAAGTCGTTGGTCACCTGGAGCACCGTGCCGGTGATGAGCTCGCCGACGCGCTTGGAGAACTCCTCGTAGATGGCCTCGCGGGCCGCCATGCGCACGATGGAGTTGATCTCGGCCTTGGCGTGCTGGGCGGCGGTACGGCTCGTGTCCTTGGGGGTGACGTCGATCTCGTCGAACTCGGTGTAGGTGCCGTACAGCGGGTCCTCCTCGTCGAGGATCATGCTCTCGTCCTTGGGGACGAGCTTGTAGACGTAGACGTTGCCCGTCTGGCGGTCGATGGTGACCTTGGCGCCCCAGTCGAGGTCGAGAAGATCGGCGTAGCTCTTGGCGAGCGACTGCTCAAGGCGGTCGAGCAGGTAAAGCTCATCGATGTGCTTCTCCTGGGCAAGCGCGATGAGGGCTTCCATCATTTCCGAGGCCATGCGTGTTTCCTTTCAAAAAGTGCGCGTCTGTTGGCGGGTGTGCGATCGGTCGGTCTGAGCCTTACTCGAAGTCGGCCTCGGGGCCGGCCTCCTCAAGCTCCTTGGCGGCCTTCTTGGCCGCGGCGAAAAGCGCCTCGAAATCAGGCTTGATGTGGCAGCGCTTCATGTTGTCGAGCGGAAGGGCGAACTGCTGGCCGTCGACCTCGACGAGCACGCTGCCGTCGGCGAAGCCCTTGAGCTCGCCGGTCCAGCTGCGACGGCCCTCGACGGCCGTGCGGGCCTCGAACTCCACCGTCTCGCCGGCGAAGCGCTCGAAGTCAGCCGGCTTGCGCAGCGGGCGGTCGACGCCGGGCGAGGACACCTCGAGCTCGTAGGAACCCGCGAAGGGGTCGAGCTCCTCGACGACCTGCGACACCCAGCCGGTGCGCTCGCACACGGCGTTCATGTCGATGGGGCCGCCCTCAAGAAGGTCGATGCGCACGCGAAGCGTGGGGTGCGAGGCCGGGCCGCTCACCTCGACGCTCACGATATCCAGACCATGCTCGGGCGCCTGGGCCTCAAGCGCCTCAAGGACCAGCTCGTCAGCCTTGGCAGCAGACATGTCGCTCCTCCCTCCCCCTGGCCGGGGGCATAAAAAGAGGAAGCGGACCCAAGGCCCGCTTCCTCAGACTAGGTAAGCAGATTACGAACGTGCTCAATATACCCAAACGTGCCGTTTTATGCAAGCACCAGCTCGCATGAGCCACCAAGTGCGCAAAACCTCTATGAGGAGGACGGCGCTGGGCCACGCGGTTTTACGCCCTCACGCGAATCGCAGGCAACGGGCGCCAGAAGGGCCCGGTTCGGCTGGGCGCAGTTCCGCAGTGAAACCGAGAAGGCCCGATACGGCAATCGCCGTATCGGGCCTTTGAGCGTTTCGGTACGAGGACTGTCTGAGCACCAGCCGAACCGGACCCTTCGCCGGGAACCCGGTAGCCTACTTCGCCACGATGTTGACCAGCTTGCCAGGGATAGCGACCGTCTTGATGACGGTCTTGCCCTCGAGCCACTTGGCGGCAGCTTCCAGGCCCACGCGGGCAAGCTCGTCCTTGTCCATCTCGCGAGGCACGTCGACGTGCACGCGCACCTTGCCGCACACCTGGACGGCCACCTCGACCACGTCGGCCTTGGCGGCCTCGGGGTCGAACTCAGGCCAGGCGGCGTTGTAAACCGAGCCGGTCTGGCCGAGCTGCTCGTGCCACAGCTCCTCGGCCCAGTGGGGGCAGATGGGGGCCAGGCAGCGCACGATGTCGCTGGCGGCCAGGAAGCACAGGGCCTGGTTGCGCCCGTCGGCCGCGATTGCCTTGAGGTAGTCGTCGCTGGCGTTGACCATCTCCATGACGGCGGAGATGGCGGTGTTGAACTGGCTGCGGTCGAAGTCGTCGGTGCACTTCATGACCGTGCGGTTGAGCTCGCGGTACAGCGTCTTGGCCGCCTCGGTGTCGAGCGTGCCCTCCACGTCGCCCTCGCCTGCGGTCTGGGCAAGCGTGCACACGGTGCGCCAGGCGCGCTTGAGGAAGCGGTTGCAGCCGGCCACGGCCTTGGGGTCCCAGTCGAAGTCCTTCTCGGGAGGCGCGATGAAGAGGATGGAGAGGCGCATGGTGTCGGCGCCGTAGGGGTCGATGACCGAGGAGGGCGGCACGACGTTGCCCTTGGACTTGCTCATCGTCTCGCCGTTCTCGTCCTTCACCATGCCCTGGCACAGCAGGTTGACGAACGGCTCCTCGATGTCGCACAGGCCAAGGTCGCGGCAGACCTTCGTCCAGAAGCGCGAGTAGAGCAGGTGCAGGATGGCGTGCTCGATGCCGCCGATATAGTTGTCGACGGGCATCCAGTGGTCGGCGCGCGCCTTGTCGAAGGGGAGCTCGGTGTTGTGCGGGTCGGTGTAGCGCAGGTAGTACCAGCTGGAGCACGTGAAGGTGTCCATGGTGTCCGTCTCGCGGCGGGCGGGCTTGCCGCAGCACGGGCAGGTGGTCTTGTAGAACTCTTCGCACTCGGCCAGGGTCTCGCCGGCAGCAAGGTCGAGGTTCTCCGGCAGGCGCACGGGGAGCTGGTCGGCGGGCACCGGGACGATGCCGCAGTCGTCGCAGTACACCATGGGGATAGGGTTGCCCCAATAGCGCTGACGGGAGATGAGCCAGTCGCGCAGGCGGAAGTTGACCTTGCGACGGCCCGCGCCCATGGCCTCGAGCTCGGCCACGATGGCGGCCTCGCCGGCGGAGTGCTTGCCGCCCACCATGCCCGTGTACTTGCCCGACTGCACGAGGAAGCCCTCGGCGGTCATGGCGCTGTCCCACTCCACACTCGTCACGACGCGGCTCTGCTCGTCCTTGAGCTGGGCGTAGAGCGGGTCGTCCTCGCCCATGATGATGGGGATGATGGGCAGGTCGTACTTCTTGGCGAACTCGAAGTCGCGCTGGTCGCCGCAGGGCACGGCCATGACGGCGCCGGTGCCATAGTCGGAGATGACGTAGTCGGCCACCCACACGGGGACCTTCGTGCCGTTGATGGGGTTGACCACATAGCGGCCCGTGAAGGCGCCGTGCTTCTCAAGCTCGCCCTGGGCGCGCTCGACGGCGGTGATCTTCTCGGCGCCCTGCACCACCTCGCGCACGCTGGCCTCGTACTCGGTGCCCGCCACAAGCTCCATCAGGCCCTTGTACTCGGGCGCGAGCAGGAAGAACGAGCAGCCGAAGAGGGTGTCGGCACGCGTGGTGAAGACGGTGATCTTCTCGTCGGTGGGGTCGCCCTGCACGTCGCACAGCGTGAACTCCACCTCGGCGCCCTCGGAGCGGCCGATCCAGTTGGCCTGCATCTGCTTGACGCGCTCGGGCCAGCCGGTGAGCTTGTCGAGGTCGTCGAGCAGCTCCTGGGCATAGTCGGTGATCTTGAGGTACCACTGCTCGAGCTCGCGCTTCTCAGGGACGCTGCCGCAGCGCCAGCACTTGCCGTCGGTCACCTGCTCGTTGGCGAGCACGGTGTTGCACTTGGGGCACCAGTTGACGGGGTTGTTCTTGCGGTAGGCAAGCCCCTTCTCCCACATCTTCTGGAACATCCACTGGCCCCAGCGGTAGTACTCGGGGTCGCAGGTGCGCACGAGGCGGTCGTAGTCGTAGGAGAAGCCCATGCGGCGCATGGTGGCCAGGGCGTTGTCCATGTTGGAGTACGTCCACTTGGCGGCCTGCGTCTTGTGCTTGATGGCGGCGTTCTCGGCGGGCAGGCCGAAGGCGTCGAAGCCCATGGGGTGCAGCACGTCGAAGCCGCGCATGCGGGCCTGGCGCGCCATGGCGTCGCCGATGGTGTAGTTGCGCGCGTGGCCCATGTGCAGGTCGCCCGAGGGGTACGGGAACATCTCGAGGACGTACTTCTTGGGCTTTGCCGGGTCCTCGTCGGTCTTGTACAGGTCCTCGTCGGCCCAGGCCTTCTGCCACTTGGCCTCGATGGATGCCGCGTCGTAGGCCGCGATGGCGTCGGCGGCGTTGGTGTTGGGGTCGCACTCAGTGCACATGCGTGATGCCTTTCATGCCGAAGGGCGCGGCGAGATAGAATCCCGTCGCGCCCGATACGTTGACGAACTCTATGACACGCGCAGGTTAGTTGGCGTAGGTGCCGTCGCCGGCTGCGATGACGGTCTGGCTGGGGTTCTTGAGCAGGACGTCGTGAGCGCCGCCCTCGACGAGGCTCGTGGCCGAGACAAGCGTGATCTTGGCCTTCTGCTGCAGCTCGGGGATGGAGAGCGCGCCGCAGTTGCACATCGTGGACTTCACCTTGGCAAGCGAGCTGGCCACGCCGTCCTTGAGGGAGCCGGCGTAGGGCACGTAGGAGTCGACGCCCTCGACGAAGGACATGGACTTCTTGTTGCCGCCCAGGTCGTAGCGCTGCCAGTTGCGGGCACGGGCAGAGCCCTCGCCCCAGTACT
>CAVEWV010000074.1:0-14232 GCA_963619535.1 Acutalibacteraceae bacterium
AACCAATGCGGGCCTGCTGTGTCAATCACGCGCACACTTGCCGCGAGCGAGGTTCTGCCTACTAAACGCAGGTTCTGGCGCGCAAGGCGTCGGGAGGCGCACCGTGCGTAAGCCTCCCGACACGGAGCGCCCTGTGCGACGAGCCCCGCGGAACGCAGCCGGCGAGGTTCCGCCCTTTAAAGCGCGGGTTCTGGCGCGCAAGGCGCACAGGTGCGATGTGTACTGGAGTACATGAGCGCCTGTGGAACGCCGCGCATCAGGTTCCGCAACTCCCACTAAAAGCGGGTTCTCGGCGGCAAGGCGTCGGGAGGCGCAGCGTACTGGTGGTACGTAAGCCTCCCGAGAACGCAGCCGCCGAGGTTCCGCAGCACTTACAGCTGGCCGACGGTGTGGCCGGCGAGCCAGCCGTGGGTCATCGCCATACCCACCGAGTTGCCGGCGAAGGGCGTGGAGTAGCCGAAGCCGTAGCGCCCGCCCAGGCAGTTGCCGGCGGCGTAGAGGCCCTTGATGGGCGTCCAGTCGGTCTTGAGGACGTTCTGGCTGGCGTCGGTCATGAGGCCGGACATGGTGACCATCATGGGGTTGGAGCTGTGCGAGGTGCTGCTCGTGCCGCCGTAGAAGGGAGGCGTGTCGATCGGCACCATGTAGGCCTTGTCCTTGCCGTAGTCGGTGTCGCCGTCCTCGGAGGCGCACAGCTCGTTGTAGTGGGCGATGCTGTCGAGGAAGTTCTGCTTGGCGTCGCCCTCGTAGCCCAGCATGTCGGCCAGCTCGTCGAGCGTCTCGGCGGCGTAGACGGTGCCGCCCATCATCTTGCGCTCGGCCAGGTTGGCGCCGATGACGAAGGTGCCCTCGGGGTTGCCCACCTCAACGGCGTTCATGCCCTCCTCGAGCACGTCCATGTAGTCGTCCATGCCGAAGTTGGGCGCGCCGTGGTCGAGCGGGGCGGAGCCCACGGTCTGCTTCCAGTTGGCGTCGGTCACGTAGCAGGACAGGCCGGCGGGCTGGCGCAGGCAGACGGGCTGCAGCTGGGCGATGGCGCCCTCGTTGCAGAAGCGCTTGCCCTCGGAGTTGAGGGTGAGCAGCGGGCAGGTGCCCCAGGGGCCGCTCGCGCCGCCGCCGATGGCCATCCAGCCGCGGGGGCTGGGCTCGATCATGCCGCCGGCCCAGACGCCCATCTTGTGGCCCGCACCGGAGCGCGAGCCGGCGCTGGCCCAGTCCTCGGCCGTGGCGCCGGAGCGCTCGGCCCACTCCATGCCCTCGTTGAGCAGGGCCCAGCACATGGCGGGGTCGCCGATGTAGTCGCCGGAGGCCAGCACGACGCCCTTGGCGGCGTTGAACTGCACGTAGTTGCCGTCGGCGTCGGTGGCGATGAGACCGGTCACGTCGCCGTCCTCGTTCTGCACGAGCTCAACGCCGGTGTGCTCGAAGTACCAGGTGGCACCGTTCTCCTGCGTGTACTTCACGATGTACTTGTGCACGAACTCGATGTTGTTGCCCTGGTAGCCGTAGAACTGGGCGTTGCACGGCCAGGTCTTGTAGCCGCCGCACTCGATGGGGTAGGTCATGTTCGCGCCCGACCAGGCGGCCTGGGTGTTGCACAGCGGGTACTCGAACATGTTGGACATGTCGAAGGTGCCCTCGTCCTCAACGGCCTGCCCGTCAATCATGACCTGGGTGCCCGAGAGGAACACGGCGGAGTCGTCGGCCTTGCGCTGCTCCTCGTAGGAGTCGTAGACCTCCTTGTAGCGGTCGAACATCGCGCCGGAGTTCTGCACGAAGGCGCGCACGATGTCGGGGTTGACGCGGCCGCCGGCGCGCTTGCAGAACTCGGCCGTGATATCGCCGGTGTTGTAGGGGCCGAAGCCGCGGTCGATGAGGAACTGGGAGTTGACGTGGCCGATGTCCTCGCCGTACCAGCCGCTCATGTTGGAGCCGGTGCCGTCCAGGTCGACGAAGGCGCTCCAAGGCTGCTGCTCGACGGTGGCCACGGTGCAGCCCTCGTCCACGGCGCCCAGCGTGGCCATGAGGCCGGCGTGGCCGCCGCCCAGGACGACGACGTCGACGTCATAGGTGGCGCTGATCTGGTCGGCGGAGATCTCGGGCTTGGTGCCCAGCCAGTCGCCCGGGCCGCAGTAGCCCTTCACGCGGCCGTCCGAGGTGGTCTCGGCGCTGGCGTAGGTGACTTCCTTGGCCCCGCCGCCGGGGCCGCCCGCGGCGAGTGCCGTGGAGGCGAAGGCGGAGGCGGCCGCCAGGCTGGCGCTGGCGGTGGCGGCGCCGGTCAGGAAGGAACGACGGGAAACGGTCTTGCTCATGAGAACATCCTTTCTTTTGGACGGCTCTGTGCAAAAGGCGGGCTTGCGGCCCGGCGCACCCTGCGCCCGGCCCCGCCTTTCTGGGCCAAACAGTACGTGTCGGGCCGCTTGCATTAAATCGAATAGAACGTTTAGACGGCGTTTAGACCGCGTTGAGATATGTAAAGTGCCTGGTAGATGCTGATGTCAAGTAATTTGTTGCCGGGCGTGCATCTCAGGCGGCCCAGCCGTCTTGCTGCCCTTGGTCCGCATGGGGGTTCTCGGCCCATATGCGGCCGCGCTCGGGTACCATTGCCTGCACGTGTGCGGCGGCGAGATGGGGGCGCTGAGAATGGCAAAATCGACGGCGGCAAGACTGGGGCGCGTGTCCGGCGCGGACGTCGCGGTGGTGGCGGGCTTTGCGTGCCTTCTGGCCACCCTGCTCATCTACTCGGCGGCGGCCATGCCGTTCCAGCGTTTCGAGGCCCTGCCCGACTTCGTGGTCGTCCTGCGCGACGCGCTGCGCACGGCCGCGGCCGCGGGCGTCGCGGGAACCGCCGTGGCGGGCTTGGGCCATGCGGACCTTCTGCGCGCCCTTCCCGTGCGCGTTGCGTGCGCCCTGCTCTTCGTGGCGGGCAACGCCCTGTTCTGCGCCATGGCCCTGGGCGGCGCACTGCCCGAGTGGGCGTTCTGGCCGGTGGGCATCGCCCTGGGCCTGGGCTGCCTGGGGGAGCTGGTGGCCTGGGCGCGCATTCTGGCGCGCTATAATCTGCGGCAGGCCACCGGGGTGGTGGCCGCCTGCGCCGTCGTGGCCGCGCTGGCCGGCTGGGCCCAGCTCTTTTTGAGCGAGCCGGGGGCGGTCGCGCTGTTCATGGCCTTGTCGCTTCTGGCCGCGTGCCTGCCGTTCGTGCTCGCCCCGCGTGGCTCGGACGCAAGCGCGCGCGGCGGCGTGGCGCCCGACGGCAAAGGGCCGCACGACGCCGCGGGTTCGGCCGGCGGTGTGGCACCCGATGGCAATGGAACGGGCGCGGCTTTTCCTGGCGACGCTGCCGGCGCGGCCACGGCACCCGCCTCGGGCGAGGCCCATGCGCGGCGGCCCTCCATCGTCGCAGGCCTGCGTCCCTTCCTCGACATGACGCTCGTCCCCGGCCTGGGCCTTGCGTGCTTCGCCATGCTCATGGCCGTGCGCGGCGAGCTGTTCTTCGAGAGCTACGCCACCTACGTGGTCATCCAGGTCGTGGTGGCGGCACTTTTGCTCGTCTGCATGCTGCTGCCGGCGTCCACGCCGCTTCTCAGGGCCGTCTACCGCGGCCTCATCCCCGCTCTCGGCGTGGCGGTGCTCGCCTTCAACTACATGAGCGAGAGCATTGCGGGCGGCTCCTCGCTCGAGATCGCCGCCGTCATGGTGCTCTACACGGCCGCGGCGCTGCTCACGCTCTCCACGCTCGCCGGCATGGCGCATGCCGCTGAGTTCTCCTGCGAGCTCGTGGCCTGCGCCGGCGTTGCGCTCTTCTGCCTGGTGACGGTGGCCACGCAGCGCGCCTGCGCCGACCTCGGGGCCGACGCCATGCAGGTGCGCGTGCTCATCGTGGCGACGAGCGGCCTGTACGCGGCGGGCATGGCGGTGCACGCCCTGTGGCGCGGCCTGCGCACCGACCGCGAGACCCTCATGGGCGAGGAGCTGCCTGCGGCCCCGGGCTTACCCACCTCCCGCGGGGCAGGCGTGCCGACCTCGGCCGACAACTCCGCACCTGAGGTGCTTGCTGCCGGCGACGGCGCGGAGGTCCTCATCGTGGAGGCCGGCATCGAGTCGCGCTGCGACGCCCTGGCCCGCAAGTACTCGCTCACGGCGCGCGAGCGCGAGGTGCTCGGGTACCTGGCCCGCGGCCACAACGGCGTCTACATCAGCGACGAGCTGCTCATCTCGCCCAACACGGTGCGCACGCACATCCACAACATCTACCGCAAGCTCGACGTGACCTCGCGCGAGGACATCATCCGTGCTGTGCGCGGGTAGAAAACGGCTTTTGCCGTAACCATCATACGGACTAGAGGGCCGAATGCAGAGATAGCCCCCTGCTGGCGGGATTCGCGTGGCTGCGTGCTACTATTCAGTCGGCTTTCAAGAACCGTTCCAACCCGCAAGGAGGCCCACCATGACCGCGCGTACCAGCTTCGCCGTTGCCCCTGCCACCTCGATGTCTCGTCGGGCGTTTCTCGGCTTGGCCGCAGGCGCGGTGTTCGCGCTCATGGGCGCCGCCGCTCCTGTGCGTGACGCCCTGGCCAACGCGGGTGCCACGGGCCCCAACTCCTACACGTACACGGTCAGCGTCGCCAAGGGCTATCTCGCCCTGCGCACCGCGCCCGACTACGACTCGGCCAACGAGATCGGCGCCCTCTACTCCGGCGACACCGTGCAGGTGGAGTGCCCCGACTCGTCGGATTACTGGTGGGTGTACGCGCCGCGCCTGGGCAAGTCGGGCTACGTCAACCGCAACTACCTGGCCGGCGGCGACTACACCTTCACCGTCAGCGTCGCCAAGGGTTACTTGGCCCTGCGCTCGGGCAAGGCCTACGACTCCTCCAACGAGCTGGGCGCCCTCTACACCGGCGACACCGTGAAGGTCTGCGACACCTCCGATTCCACGTACTGGTACGTGTACGCGCCCCGCCTCAACGCGTCGGGCTACGTGAACCGCAACTACCTCATGGGCGGCGAGCAGGTGTGCCCCACCTACGTGGTGAGCGTTGCCAAGGGATACCTCGCCCTGCGCACGGCTCCTGACTACGACTCGGTCAACGAGATCGGCCCGCTCGACTCGGGCGACACGGTGCAGGTGCGCTCCACCGGCTACGGCGACTACTGGTACGTGTACGCCCCGCGCTACCAGTGCTCGGGCTACGTCAACGCCAACTACCTGCATGAGATGGGCTCGTATGCCGGTGCGGGCGTCTACACCGTGCATGTGTCCAAGGGCTACCTGGCCCTGCGCACCGAGATGTCCTACGACTCGGCCAACGAGATCGGCGCCCTCTACAACGGCGAGACGGTCTACCTGCAGAGCACCACGGGCACCAAGTACAGCTACGTGTACGCCCCGAGCCTGGGCTGCTACGGCTACGTGAACGCCGACTACCTCTGGTAATGACGAAAAAGCCCGGGGCAAATTCGTCATTTACCTGCTAGATGGCCAAATGACGAATTGGGACGGGGACAATTCGTCATTTGGCCGAGGGCGAGGGCGAGGGCGTTGGCGAGGGCGGCCGCGCTGCGCCCTCATGTCGCCGCCGCCACGCTGCCATCGCCTCGCCCTCACGCCGTCGTCCTCGCCCGCCCTGCCCTCGCCCCGCCCTGCCCTCGCTCGCGCGTCGCCATCGCCCCTCCCTCGCCTCTCCCGCGCCTTACGCGCAGAGCGAGTCGATGAGGTCCTGCTGGGAGTGGACGCCCATCTTTGCGTAGACGTTGCGCACGTGGTACTTCACCGTGTTGTAGGAGATGCCGAGTTCCTCCTGGATGCGCGCGGCGCTATGGCCGTGGGCGAGCAGCGCCATGACGTCTGCCTCGCGGGCGGTGAGCGCGAACTGCGCGGCGGCCCCCTTGCAGCGCGCGTCCAGCTCGTCGACGTAGCGCACCTCCACCTGAGGCGCGGGGGCGTCGGGCTCGATGCCCTCGATGGCGACGTCGAACACGAAGCTTCGCCGCGTGAGGATGCTGAAGAGCAGGAGCCCCGCCAGCACCGCGATGACGAGCATGTCCTGCAGCAGCGCATCGCCGGCGAGCTGGGCGGCGAGAAAATCGTTGGGCACGAGGTAGATGCCCACGCCCACGACGATACCTATGTAGCTCGCGGCCGAACCCCAGCAGATGGTGGGTATGGCCTCGGCGGTGTTGCGCCTGGCAGCGCTGGAAAGCGCGGCCCAGATGAGCAGCTGGTAGCACATGTAGCCCATCATGAGCAGGGCGCTTGCGCCCTGCGCGACGCGGGCATCGTTCATCAAGACGAGCATGAACCCCACGGCGATCATGAGAAGCGCCGCCACGTGCAGGGAGTCGACGCGCGTGGCCTCCCGCGCCCGCCAGGCATAGAGCCCCACGCCGGCGCTTGCCACGATGGAGGCGAGGGTGCTGACTTCGGGCCCGGCGTCGTTCTCGCAGCGCAGCGCGAACCCGTATGCCACGCTGAAGACGAAGATGTACACGTAGAACGTGTGCGACATGGGAAGGTACGTGCCGGGCCGGGCGAGGTGCTGGTCGGCCGGCGGCACCGTGTGGGCGAGGCGCTCGAAGAACCCGCGCGTGAGGGGAGCGCAGAGCCCGACGACCCCGACGCTCATGGCGACCGCGGTGACGCTTGCCAGCCAGTAGGCACCGACCGTGTCGATGGCGAAGGCAAGTGGGATGCCCAAAAGGCCCGAGGTGGCCATGAGCAGGCAGGCGTCGCGGTGGGAGAGGCGTGCCAGGCAGAGCATCCAGACGATGATCCCCCAGATGTCGGCCGGCCCCACGAGGACGACGCCCGCCACGATGGCGGGGGCGCTTTTGAGGGCGACGCCGGCCGCGCACAGGGCGTAGCCGCAGACGGCGGCGATGCAGACGCCCCATGACAGGCCGCGCGGGCGCAGCATGCTCGGCCGCTTGCGGGCCACCGCCATGAGCACGAGGGCATAGGCGATGCTCATCGCCGTGGACACGTCGCGCGACCAGTCGAAGATGCCGTCGTAGGAGAGGTAGAGCGTGCCGTTGAACATGATGAAGGCGGCCATCGAGAATACCCCGGCGACGAAGACGCGCGCGAGTTCCGGGCGGGTCAGGCCCGCCTCGCAGGCCGGCTGCGCGTTGCGGGCATCGCTCATGTCGCCTCCATCCCCTTTGGGCGCCTGTTTTTTGCCCCCTGGTTAGTCGTGGGCAAAATATAGCACTTTACCAGGGAGAAGTGTGCTCCCACTCGCAGCGGGTGGGGTCAATTTCGTCGAGGGTGGCTAGAGTTCGGCGGTGTCCGTGGCGCGGAGAATGCCGGAGTGCGAAGGGGATGGTCTCGCTTTGCCCCCGTCGCACCCAGCGCATCGCGCCACTCTTCCACCTCATATATTTGGGGACGTATGAGAAAGGAACCAACCATGGATCGTCGTTCTTTCGTCACCGGCTCTGCCCTGGGCCTGGCCGGCATCGCCGCCTCCGCAAGCCTGGCGGGCGTCGCCCTGGCCGACGCCGCCGACGCCTCCGAGGACAGCGTCGCCGTCGCGACCGTCACCGCCGCCGAGGGCGCCCAGCCCGGCGCGGGCATCTCCACGCCCGAGACCGTGCCCGCCTGGCTCGGCACCGAGCCCCAGATCGCCGAGGCCGACATCGCCGCCACCTACGACTGCGACATCCTCGTGATCGGCGCCGGCTGCGCCGGTTCCGCCGCCGCCGCCACGGCCGCCGAGCTGGGTCTCAACTGCATCTGCGTGGAGCGCGCCGCCTGCGTGCCCGAGACCCGCGAGTACCTCTGCGGCGTCAACACCAAGTACACCGAGGGCCAGCAGGCCGTGGACACCGGCAAGCTCCTCAACGAGATCAGCCGCTACTCCTCGGGCAAGGCCGACCGCGACCTCATCAAGATGTTCATCGAGAACTCCGCCGAGACCATCGAGTGGGTGGGCGGCTACATGGAGGCCGCCGGCAAGGAGTGCGTCATCGACGTGCCCAGCGACCACGCCACGGGCGGCACCGATTACTACCTGCCCGTCGTGCAGCACGACTGGGAGCCGTCGTACACGTACCCCATGCGCAACGACCTCTTCATGCAGAAGGCCGCCGAGGAGGGCAACGCGGTCCTGTACAACTGCAAGATGCTCAAGCTCGTCCACGACGAGGAGGGCGTGAAGGGCGCCGTCTGCGACTACGAGGGCACGACCATCCAGATCAACGCCCCCTACACCATCGTCGCCACGGGCGGCTACGGTGCCAACCCTGAGATGATGATGGCCCTGCAGCCCGACACCGTGCACTGCACCACCGCCTGCAGCTACCACGGCCTCGACGACGGCAGCGGCATCAAGGCCGGCATCTGGGCCGGCGGATCCAAGCAGGCCGACCCCACGCCCATGATCTTCGACCGCGGCGCCGTGGTGCCCGGCCAGAACGCCGGATACGAGCTGTGCGAGGACGGCGTCTATCGCTTCCCGGGCAAGAACTACCAGCTCAACATCGGCAGCCAGCCCTTCCTCAAGGTCAACCGCAACGGTGAGCGCTTCGCCAACGAGTCCACTCCCTACGACAACATGCTGTTCGCCACGCGCCGCCAGCCCGGCGGCGTGTTCTGCCAGGTGTTCGACGGTAACTGCGACGCCGACATCGTGCGCTTCTCCATGATCGGCTGCGCCAGCTACACCACCGCCATGGTGCGCGACGCCGGCTACACCGCCGAGGAGTTCATGAGCATGGACGGCGGCGACGGCCTGTTCGTGAAGGCCGACACGCTCGATGAGCTGGCCGACAAGCTGGGCTTTGAGGGCGACGCCAAGACCACCTTCCTGGCCACGTGCGAGCGCTACAACGAGCTGTTCGACGCCCAGAAGGACGACGACTACGGCAAGGAGGACTACCGCCTCTCCGAGCTGCGCACCGCACCCTTCTACGGCTGCTGGTACGGCGCGAGCCTGCTGGGCACCCTCGACGGCCTCAACATCAACGCCAAGATGCAGGTGCTCGATGCCGACTACAACGTGGTGCCGGGCCTGTACGCCGCCGGCGACGCCTCGGGCAGCTTCTTCTACACCAACTACCCCGAGTACATCCCCGGACTTGCCGCCTGCCGCTCCGTCACCGAGGGGCGTCAGTGCGTCAAGATGATCGCCGAGGCGGCCGGTCTGGCCGCCGGTGGCGAGAAGACCCAGGTGGAGGCCCCTGCGGCCGCCCCTGCCGTGGCCGATTGCGCCGACGGCACCTACACGGGCAGCGCCGAGGGCGTCGGCGGCACCATCTCGGTGACGATCGAGGTCGCGGGCGGCAAGTTCACCGTGTCGCAGATCGGCCCCAACTACGAGACGCCCCGCTACCCGGGCTACTTCGGCATCGTGGGCGGCACCTTCGCCGAGCAGCTCGAGGCCGCCCAGTCCGACCAGATCGACGGCATCACCCAGGCGAGCATCACGACGGGCGCCATCGAGCGTGCCGTGCGCGACGCCCTCAAGCAGGCTGCCGCCGCGAAGTAGGCTGGCACGGGCTTAAGAGCAGGCTATCCGTAACGTGAAGGGCCGCCCTGTCGAGCACATCGGCAGGGCGGCCCTTTGGTGTGTGCTGGTGGGCGGTGGGGGAGTGGCAACCCCGCGCGGTCCCTTATGCGAAGTGCTTGCCCTCGCCGTCGTTTTTGCCCGAGGCGCCCTGCTCGGCGCGGGCCTTGTCGGCTCGGCGCTTGGCCTGCCAGCCCTTCACCACGCCGATGGCGGCAGGGATGGCCGAGATGGCGATGATGAGCACCAGCACCAGCTCGAAGTGATCCTGCACGAAGGGAACGCCGCCGAAGAAGTAGCCCAGCAGGGTGAACAGCGACGACCAGGTGATGCCGCCCAGGATGTTCCACACCACGAAGTGGTGCCACTTCATGCCACCCATGCCCGACAGGAACGGCACGAACGTGCGGATGAAGGGGAAGAAGCGGCCCAGAAACACGGCGAGCGGGCCCCACTTGTCGATGAGGGCCTGCGACTTCTCGATGCGCTCGGGGGTCATCGACTTGACCTTGCCCGACTCGATGATGCGCACGCCGAAGAAGTGGCCGATGGCGAAGTTGCACTGGTCGCCCAGGATGGCGGCGCACCATACGGTGAGCAGCAGCGGCAGCAGCGACAGGCCGCCCCCGTCGGCCGCGAAGCAGCCCGCTGCGAAGAGCAGCGAGTCGCCCGGCAGGAACGGGAACACCACCACGCCCGTCTCGATGAAGATGATGAGGAACAGCGGCGCGTACACCCACACGGCGCCCAGGCTGGCGATCCACCCGGCGATGGCGGCGCGCGGGTCGTGGATGAGGTCGAGCAGGTACTGGATGGGGTTCATGCGAGGTGCAGTCCTTTCGGGCGTGCGGCGGCGTTTTGCAAGCACAACCGGGTTGCGGCAAAGTTACGCCCCAGGTCGGCCTTGCGTGTTGCCTGAGACAAGCTGAGAGAGTATACCCGCCCCCAAGGTGCCGCGCCGATTTCGCCCGCATTTGACATGGATTTTGCTTTCGCGTCCTTTTGGGATGGAACCGAGGCCCATGCCTTTGGGTGTTCCTGCCCCAACGATAGAGAAAGTCACCATTCTCCCTGGTCACAGTGTCAATACCTCGTTGATATTTCTTTGCGCTGGCATTTGTCGCGCAAATGTCTACAGCGTAGCAGGCCCCTTGTCGGCACCTTGGCCGACACAGTTTGTCCAGGACGCGGGCCAAGATGGGGTCATGGTCGCAAGGGGCGACCCGAGCATGACATCGAAAGGGGATTTCAAGATGGGTATGCAGGCAAAGGCAGTGACGCGCAGGCAGGCAGTGGCAGGCATTGCGGCGGCGGGAGCCCTGACGGGCCTTGCCCCCATGATTGCGAAGGCGCAGGACAACGAGGTCCCGCAGGCGTGGGACTACGAATACGACATCGTGGTGTGCGGCGCCGGTGGGGCAGGCGTCATAGCGGCGCTCAAGGCCGCCGAGGCGGGCAAGACCGTTCTGTGCATCGATGCCAACTATGACCTGGGCGGCCATGCCATTGTCTCGGGCGGTTCGGTGCGTTGCGGCGGCGGCACGCAGGTGCAGAAAGACCAGGGCGTCGAGGACTCTCCCGAGCAGTACTACCTCGACCACACCAACCCGGTTCCGCTTGACTCGCGTTTCAACGACCGTGCCATCGTGCGCGAGGTGGCCGACAACCTGGTCGAGGCCTGGGACTGGATGCTCGAGCAGGGCATGAAGGTCAGTACCGACTTCCCCGACCTGGGCCTGGATAAGAATTATCTCGAAGGAGGCGTGGATTGCGAGACGGTTCCTCGCGAGATCCACACCGATGCCGCCGGTATGAATAACATCGCTACAGGCAAGCCGTGCGCAGGTGAGATCACCGGTGCCGGTGTCATCCGACCGTTTGAGGCCAAGGCCCGTGAGGTGGGCGTCGCCTTCATGATGAACCGCCATATGGACTCCCTCGTCACCGATGAGTCCGGCGCTGTCGTGGGTATCCGCGCGGGATATACGCCGCGCACCTTGCCTGATGGGACGCAGCTTGTTGGCGAGAATGCCGATGGCAACATCGACGAGACTCGTGCGAGTATCGCCGTGAAGGCGGGCCAGGTCATCCTGGCCACGGGCGGCTCCATGGGCAACGTGGAGTTCCGCACCATGTTCGATCCGCGTTGGACCCAGGAGTACGACGGCGTCGGCGGCGAGCCCTACAGTTATCAGGACGCTTCCGGTGAGATTGCCGGTCTTGCCGTGGGCGCTGGCCTGGGCACGACGGCAAACATCACTGTGCAGCAGCGCTCGCCTATCACGGCCAACAAGAACGTTGGCTGCCGCTATGGCTATGGCGCGCTTCGCTGGATGCCCGAGGCCCAGGTCTTTCCCTTTGCCGGTGCCACCGGCCTGTTTCTGCGCGACTATGACGGCGCCATCCAGGTGAATCTGCAGGGCAAGCGTTTCGCCGATGAGAACGCCAGCGTGGCGTCTATCGACGAGAAGCAGTATGTCTACTTTGCGGCCGCCATGGGCAGCGTCATTCTGGACGAGGGCACGGACAATGCTCGCCGGGTGGGTGGCCCCATCTGGGCCATCTTCGACTCCGCGTTTGCTGCCGAGAACGAGTTCAACTGCGCGTACCCCGACGTGGACACCGAGAACGGCTACTTCTTTTCCGGCGAGACGCTTGAGGAGCTGGCGAAGAACATCGTCAACAAGTATTACGAGGATTATCCCATGGATCCACAGGTCCTCGTTGACACCGTCAATCGCTACAACGAGTTGGTAGACAAGGGGACCGACGAGGATTTCGGCAAGCCCGACGACCTTATGACCAAGAAGATCGAGACCGGCCCCTTCTATGCCGCGTGGGCCACGCCCATCCTGCACGATTGCCTCGCCGGCCTGCGCACTGACGCACATCGTCAGGTGCTTGACGTGTACGGCCAGCCCATTGCGGGCCTGTGGGCCTGCGGCGAGGTGGCCGGTGGCCATCACACCCATGGTCTGGGCAAGGTGCAGCTCTCTGCCTACATCGCGGCCAAGTACGCTTCTCAGGCATAAGGCTTGGGTACCTAGGCGTTAGATTCCGCGGAGCTATAGGCCGCGTTGCCCCGGCGGTGTTTCATACACCGTCGGGGCGTTTTGCTTCTCGGAAACCCTCCCAGACTTCGAAGACCTCTTTGCGGCTGAGGCAGTTCGTCTTGTTGTAGATGCGCTGGACGTAGGTGCGCACCGTGCTTGTGCTGAGGTTCAGCTCTTCGGCGAGGTCGTTGTTGCTGCGCCCGCGCACCAGGCCCGAGAAGACCTGCTGCTCGCGCTCCGACAGGCCAAAGTGCGCGGACAGGCGGGCCAGCGACGCCTCGAAGGTGTGCGGCTCGTTTTCCTGCCCCGTGCTCGTGACAGGCTTATCGTCGGGCTGCGAGATCGTCTCGCCTACGAGCCCTCTTTGATCATTGCGGGTAGGGGCGAGGCGTGCCGCAAGCAGCCCAAGACAACATAGGCAGATGAGCACCAGCGCGCCTGTGGTGAGGCTCGTCGGCGAGAGGGGCTCACTGCCTGTGGCGTAACTCTCGGCAAAGCCTCTCCCTAAAAGCGCCGAGAGGCGCATGGCAGTGTAAAAGAGCGTCATGAGGACGGGCACCGAGGGACGGTCTGCATAGGCAATGCGTGCCAGGCAGACCCACAGCAGCGCTTGGAACAGCGTGTACCCCACCTTGGCAAGCAGGCCCATGAGCCAAAAGCCCGTCCCCTCAGCGGACCCCAACAGAAGGTATGCGAGGAGGAAGAAGGGGGCGGTGAGCAGCACTGAGACATCGAGGCTCCAAACAAGCCCGCGTCCCATCGTCAAAAGGACCAGAATGAGGCAAGTCGCAATGGCTGCGAGCTGGTAGATCCAGTTGTGTGGCCCGAGGGGCACCCCCGACATGCTGACGAGCTTGGTGTCCAGGCCGCTCAAGAACAGCAGCGCGCAGGTGCATGCCAGCGCGATGAGCAGCCGGGGGCCGGCGTGCCTGCGCAGGGGGGAGGCCGAAACAGTTTGCGTCGGTGTCGGGGAAGCGGCCGTTGCGAGCTCGCTTTGCTCGATGCTGCTCAGCGCCGGCCATGCCAGGAGGGTTCCGGCCAGCGGTAGGACGACCTTGAGCCACGATTCGACCCCGGCGGGCAACAAAGAGGGGAGAAGCACGAGTACTGCCGAGAAGGTGCAGCCCAGCGTCACTCCCGCCGCACTGTAGCGCGGGGCGAGCGAGCAGAGCAAGGCCATGCTCAGCAGCAGGAAGACGCCCTCGGCAAGTCCCGAGAAGAGGGCGGCGCATCTCCAGGCGGGCACGGCCTCCCCAAATGACCCCAATGCGGCCCCTGTTGTCTGTATGGTGAGAAATACCAGGTAAACTGCTGTGCAAATTGCCCCGAGACGCAGAATGCGCCTCATAGGCAGGTCTTGTCCGCGGTTGCCCTCGAGCACCGCTATGAACGCCACGGCCCCGATGCTTGCCAGGCGCGACACCGTGACGGCCGCCTCGCTGAGTCCTGACGCCTCCACGCGCACGATGGAAGAAGTCGCCAGAAAAAGGCCGAAGACCGCTGCCGACAGGACAATCTCACGCTTTGCGAGCAAGCCAATGCCCGTCGCGGCTTTTGCCATGTCCACTCGCCCCAATCGCCTCATCGCGCCCGTTTCCACTCTGCGCCCCTTACCCGCGCGACGGTTGCTCGTGCACGCCGAGCATCTCGAGCAGCTCGGAGCGGGCGTGGAC
>CAVEWV010000075.1:0-13634 GCA_963619535.1 Acutalibacteraceae bacterium
GGGAGAAAAATAGCCACAAGACCCGGCATTCGCCGTTAGGGGCCGCGCCAGCCAGCGATGGGCCCGCCGGGAAACGTGGAATCGCGTCTTTTCCGGTGGGCCCTCGGTTGCAGGAGTTAGCGCAGTTCTACCCCAGAATCGTGTGGCAGCTCGCGCAGTCGTTGGGTCCGAGGTTGGCCGTGAGGTGGTTCTCGGGCAGGCCCTCAAGGGAGCCGGACTCCACGGCGTCCATGATGGCCTGGGGCAGGTCGGGGGCCTGGAAGTCCATGCCGTACGTCGCCACATACTCGCCCGGCAGGCCGTCCACCACGCCCTCGAGCGCCTCGAGGTTCGTCGAGACGACCGCGCCCACGGCGCCGCCGGCAATGCGCTCCTGCTGGAGCTTCTCCTCCTCGGAGCCCTCGATGGACTCGCCGCCCGAGGCCACGGCCTCCACCGTGGGGTCGTACACGGCGAGTTCCCCTTTCTCGGCCGTGTCGTTGTTGCCGAGCGTGTTGCCCAGGGCCGCGGCGCCCTCGGCGTCGGCGGTCGCGGGGGCCGTTCCGACAAGCCCGGCGTACCAGGCGCACACGCCCGCAAGCGCCACGGCCGCCACGGCCCCGGCGGCGACAAGGGCCTTCTTCTTGATCCCAGCTTCCATGTCCATTCCTCCTTGACGTGTTCCTTAACCCATCCCTTGACACGCTCATCGATGGAGCGGTTGAACCCGCCCATCTACCTGCGCTGTTACGCGTTGAGAACACCTGCGATCCGGTCGATGAGCGCAGGCTCATAGCGGCCGCCGGGCTCGGCGCGGTGCACGCGCACAGGGGCGACCGTGGGGTCGTCGAGCATGCCGGCCGGAAACTCCCCGCCCCCCAGCGCGATCGCCTGGACGGGTCGGCGCGAACGCACCGCGTTGATGCGCTCGACGAAGGCACTCACGTAGGCGGGCGTCGCCATCTCGGCCGGCGACAGGACCTCCACCACAAGCGCGGGCGGCACAAGGCGCGACTTGTCGCGGTCGGCCACAAAACCCACGGCATCGACGCTCGCAAGCTCCCAGAGCAGCAGCACGCGATGCGTCATGAGGTTGGCGGTGTTCCCACCCGAGGAGCTGTCGCGGCGGCGCTTGTTCTTGAAGCCGTAGAAGTCGAGCTCGTGGCCCGCCTCGCTCTTCATCGCGAACACCCGCCCGTCGGCCGTCTCGAACACGGCCTCGGGTAGGCGCAGCGTGGGGGAGGTTGCCTGCACGGCGACCTCGACGCACGCGGTGGGCACGGCGCGCACCACCTTCATGTCGGGCGTGAACACCGCGTAGAACCCGCGCGGCTCCAGGCGGCCCACCACGCCGTAGTACGCCCAAGCCTCGTAGGCGTTGCGCCACAGCAGCTCGGCATGCGGCACCAGCACGCTCGCCGCACGCGCCCGCAGCTCCTCGGCCGACCTGCTCGCCTGCAGCGCGTCGAGCACGCAGGCAAAGAGGGGCCGCGCGATCTCGCGGGCAGGGTCGGCCATAAAGCTTTCGAGCATGCTGGCGAGCTTGAACTGGGAAAGCCCCGTCTTGGCGCACAGCTCGCCGCGCGCCTGCGCGCACTTGGCAGCAACCTCCACCAGGTCGGCAGCGGTCACTCCCCCTTCGGACAGCACCTCCCCCGCCAGCGCCTGCTGCACGCGGCCTACCAGCGCATAGAACTCCTCGCGCAGCTCGCGGGGCACCGTCAGGCTCGCGGGCGCAAGGCGGATGTCCTCGCGAGCCCCCACGAACGCCCGGAGCTCCTCATAGCCCTGCTCGAATGCCCCCATGGCGCTACCCGGCAATCTCAAGCAGCGTGCGCTTCACGATGGTACGCGCGATCTCGACCTTGTACTCGTTCTTGGGCAGGGGCGTCGCGTCCCTCACCGCCGCGTCGCCGGCGGCCTCGGCGGACTCCTGGGTCACGCCGGCCGCCACGGCCTGCTCGGCGGGCAGGCTGCGGACGGGCGAGGGGTACACGCCGCCCAGGGCCACGCGCGTCGCGCCGCCCGCGTCCTGCGCCACAGCGCAGTTAACCACGGGGAAGTCGATGGACTTGCGCAGGGCGAACTTGTGAAACGCGCTCCTGGCGGCCTTGGGCGCCACGATGTGGGTCAGCACCTCGTCCTCGTCGAGCGCGCACGACCTCACGCCGTTGATGTGGAAGAAGTCCTCGGCGCCCATCTCGCGCTTTGTGGTGACCATGATGGCGCCCAGGGCGATGAGCGCGGGCGCCGTGTCGTGCGAGCTGGCGGCGTAGCAGCCGCACTCGTCGCCGAAGATGGAGTGATAGCGGTTGTCGCCGATGCGGGCGGGGCAGTAGTTGCCGCCCTTGCGCTTGCAGTGGAAACGGTCGTCGGGCACACGGAAGTACCAGCAGCGATGCATCTGGCACACGTTGCCGCCGATGGTGCCCATGTGGCGGATGGTGGGCGAGGCGACGCGCGCGGCTGCCTGCGCCAGGGCCGCGCAGCCCTGCCGCACAGCCTCGCTCGCGGCCACGTCGGCAAGCTTCACCAGCGCGCCGATGCGGATCGCGTCGCCCTCGTCGTCGATCTGGTCGAGCCCGGGGATCGTCTTGAGGTCGATCACGAGGCTGGGATAGGTGGGCAGCAGCTCGTCTTTGAGCGTGCCGAGCAGGTCGGTGCCGCCCGCGATGAACATCGCGGCACCCTCGGCCCCCGTCTTCTCAAAAGCCGCCGAGACGTTCCTCGCCGCCTCCTCAGCCGACCCCGCCTGCATATGCGAAAAATGCTTCATCGGAGAAACCTCCAGGTAGAGTGTGCTAAATTTTTTGCCCTTACGGTCTTGCTCTTACGTCCTTGACCTTACGCTCTTGACCTTGCTCTTTACGCCTGTCACGGTGCGTCAGCTGCAAGGCGGATTAGGGCGCGGTGTACTGAAGTACATAAGCCCTAACCCAACGCAGCAGATGGCGTGCTGTGACCAGGCGCCCTTGCCCTTTACGCGTGCCGCAGTGCCGTAGCTGCAAGGCGGATTGGGGCGTAGCGTACTGAAGTACGTGAGCCCCAATCCAACGCCACAGATGCGGTGCTGTGGTTACGCGCCTATGCGCCCAAGGGCACGGAGGACCTTATCGGGGGTGTAGGGCATCGTCTCGATGACGTCTCCCCCTATGGCGTTCTGTATCGCCAGGCCCACAAGGCCGGGGTTGGCGTGGGCGTGGGCCACGCCCGTGGCGCCGTACGCGCCGCCGCCGCAGCGGGTCTCCACCGGCACGGGCACGATGGGCGGCTCGTCCAGGGCGGTGGGCACCTTGTAGTCGTACATGTTGCCGTCGAGCAGCACGCCGGTGCCCTCGTCCCACACGAGCTCCTCGCGCAGGGCGCGCCCCGAATTCATGCAGATGGCCGTCTCTAGCTGGCCCAGGGCCGAGGAGGGACGTATGACCTTGCCGAAGTCGTGGGCGCACACATAGTCGAGAATCTCCACCAGGCCCGTCTCCGGGTCCACCGCCACCTCGCAGAAGTCCACGTTCATCGTACGGATGACGTCGGTCTGGAAGGGCACGCTGGGCTTGCCGCAGTACCCCACGGCGAGCTGGCCCACGCCCACGAGGCCCACCTGCGCGGTGGGGTCGGACTTGAGGCAGACCATGGAGTCGACGATGTCACAGTCCTCGGGAGAGGCGCCCAGCAGCGCCGAGCCCGTGGCCAGGATCTGCTCCCGCAGCTGGTTGGCGGCCTCCTTGGCAGCCCAGGTGCACGTGGCGCCGCGGTCGGCCGCGTCGCCCTCCTGCCAGTTGTTGTAGTTGGGCGCGTAGTACACGACGACGTCCTCGAGCTTCATGCCGATCTCCTCGGCGATGACGAGCTGCACGGCGTCGGGCCAGTACGTGCCGATGAGCGCCTCGGCGTAGGGCATGTAGATCTTGCCATCGATGCCCATGCGCAGGTTGATGTTGTAGCTGATCATGCCCCAGGTCTGCGAGGCCGCGTAACGCACGGCCACGCCGTGCAGGCGTCCGTCCTCAAGGGTGCGCTGGCCGGCGAGGTGCCACTTCTCGCCCCACCCGAAGGCCTCCTTGCCGGCGTCCATGCAGGCAGAGAGCGAGGGGTCGGTCACGGCGACGTTCTTCATGATGACGTCGCACGGGTCCATGCCCAGCGTGTCGGCGATCTTGGCAAAGGCCAGGTTCACCGGCTCATAGCCGGGCTGGCCGGGGTCGGCCGTGGTGCAGGCGCCGTTCGTGACGTAGTAGCCCATCTCGGAGTAGATGTTGGGGCACGTGGTCTGCTTGAAGCTCTGCGCGTTGGGCGGCAGCACCAAATGGCCGTGCGTCTTGTCGCCGTAGCCGCCGCGCGCGCCCGTCTGGTGGACGTTCTTGGACTGCACGGCCAGCAGGTTGCCCTCGTCGTCGAAGCCGATGCGCACCGTGAGGTAGGTCTGCGGCACCGCGGCGTCGAAGGACTCGCGGCGGCTCTGCACGTAGCGCACGGGCACGCCGCCCAGGCGCTTGGAGAGCACCGGGGCGAACTGGGCGCCGCGCTTCTCCACGAAGTCGCAGTAGCGCGAGGCCATGTAAGGCGTGAGCGCGCGGAACTTGTCGGCATAGGAGCCCTGGCCCATAAACGCGGCCACGAGCGGGCCGTTGCTCGGGAAGTGCGCGTGGTTCGTGACGTAGCACATCTTCTCGCCGTCGGGGTTGCCCCAGGGGTCGTCGGCCCAGTAGGAGAAGTAGGCTGGCGGCATGGAGCGGAACTGGCTCCACATGGGGCGGCCGTAGTTGATGACCTCGATGTGGTCGGACTCCTTGAAGCCGTCCTCGGCACATCCCAGCTCCCACTCCACCGCGGCGCCGAACGTGTTGCCCGTCATGTTGGAGTCGGGGTTCATCTCGGGGCGCAGGATGGGGGCGCCGGGCCGGGCCGCCTCGCGCGGGTCGAGCACGAAGGGCAGCACCTCCCAGTCCACCTTGATGGCGGCAAGGGCCCTCTTGCACACCTCCTCGTTGATGGCCACGACCACCGCGCCCACCTCGTCGCCCTCGAACTCGGCCTCGTCGCCCAGAAGCGGGCTTCCGCCGAACTCGTAGTAGGACGGGCGGTACTTGGGCATGCTCGCCAACTCCTCGTCCTCGTAGGTGAGCACGAGCTTGACGCCCTCGATCAGCTCGGCCTCGGAGGTGTCGAGCGACTTCACGCGGGCGTGGCCGTAGGGGCTGCGCAGCGCCATCGCGGTGAGCGTGCCGTCCATCCACAGGTCGGTGGGGTACTTGGCGGCACCGGAGACCATGTCCCAGCTCTGGCGGCCCTCATGGCCCCAGGTGCCCACAATCTTGAAGTCCTCGCGGTCCTGGTTCGTTCCCTCAAGCTCCCAGGTAGAGGTTGCTCCCATGGTTTAGGCCTCCCTTGCGGTAGCGGCGTTGATGTTGGCCACGAACGTCTCGTCGTCGGTCTGCGGCAGGTGCTCAAGGCCCTGGGCGATGGCGGCGGCCGCCTCCTGGATGGCCGCCACGTGACGCGAGTAGGTGCCGCAGCGGCAGATGTTGCCCGCAAGCTCGGCGCGGATCTGCTCGGCGCTGGGCTGGCCGTAGGTCTCGATGATGTACTTGGCCACGGTGAACTGGCCGGGCGTGCAGTAGCCGCACTGGGCGGCGTCGTACTTGGCGTAGGCCTCCACGAGCGGGCGCCACTTGGGCATGGCCGCGATGCCCTCGGAGGTCTCGATGGCATGGCCCTGCGCCTCCACGGCGAGCGTGGAGCACGAAAGCGCCGGCACCCCGTCGATGAGCACGCTGCACGAGCCGCAGCCGCCCCGGTCGCACATCTCCTTGGCGCACCCCGTGAGCCCCACGGCGCGCAGGAGCGTCTCGCGCAGGGTCCACTGGGGCTCTACCTGCACCTTCACCTCGGTACCGTTGATGGTGAGCACCGCGCACTGGGGCACGCCGGCGTCGGGGTGGCCCTGCTCGAAGTGGGCCTTGAGCGCCTCGAAGTCCGTGGTCTTCTGCCCGCAGACCGGGCAGGTGTAGACGAAATCGGTAACCGCGGGCACCTCGGCCGCGGCCTGGTCGGGCGCGCCGATGACCGAGCCTATCCCCAGGCTGGCGGCAAGGCCGGCAACCCCGGCGGCACCCCCTGCGAGGAAGTCGCGGCGCGACACTTCTTTCGTCATGTGCATCTCTCCCCTACTGAATCGCATCTCGCTTCAAGCCGGGAATCGCCGCGACGGCGCACGCAGGCGGCGCGTGCCAGGCGCACGCAGGCCTTCATGAGGCGCCGATGCAGGGCGATTCCGCAGGTTGCTCCATAGCTGAGCACGATGGGAAATCTACGCGCGGCACCGGCGGGGCGGCATTACCCGGGTGGGTAATCTCGCGGGGGATGTGGGGGCATACCCCGCGAGATACCCCGGGCGGGGAATGGGTCGGCGGCCCGGCGGCACCTAACCTGGGCAGCGTTGGAAACCCAGGGGAGGCAAGGGGGCAGCATGAGAGAGCCGTTTGAGAGCATGGAACGCTGGTACCGCAAGGGCCGGCGCTTCGCGGTGGCGCAGGTCGTGGGCGCATCCGCAGGTCCCGGGCCGCGCGAGGCGGGGGCGCTCATGGCGGTCAACGAGCTGGGCGACATGGCGGGCTCTGTCTCGGGCGGCTGCATCGAGGGGGCCGTCGTTCGGGCCGCGCTGGAGGCGCTGGAGTCGGGTCAGGCCAAGACGCTTGTGTTCAGCGAGTCCGAGGATGTGGCGTCGGCCGAGACCTGGGGGATCGACGTGCCATGCGGCGGCGCGTTCACAATAGAGGTGCGCCCCCTCGACGACGGGGTGCTCGCACTGATGAGGGCGGCCCGCGACGGCGAGGAGAGGGCGCCGCGCATCGTGTGCGTGGGGGCCGTCCACATCGCGGCGGCGCTGTGCCGGCTGGCGCGCCTCGTGGGGTACCGCACCGTGGTGGTGGACCCGCGCCGCACGTTCACACGCACCGCGCGTATCCAGGAATGCGCCGACGAAGTGGTGGGGGCCTGGCCTCAGGAGGCCCTGGCCGCGCTGGGGCTGGGGCCCCAAGACGCCGTGTGCGCCCTTTCGCACGACGCCAAGATCGACGTGCCCGCGCTGGCGGCCGGCCTGCGCACACCCGCCGGCTACATCGGCTGCCTGGGACATGCCGAGACGCTCATGGACCGCCGCAGCGCCCTGTGCGACCTGGGCTTTACCGACGCAGACCTGGCACGCGTGCGCGCGCCCATCGGGATGTTCCTGGGCGGGCGCGAGCCCGAGGAGATCGCCCTGTCCGCTCTCGCGCAGATTCAAGCCGCCCGTTTCGAGCGGCTCGACACGCCCCGCGACCTGCCCGGATGCACGCTCGAGCGCTTCACCCCCACCGAGGTTGCCCGCATCGCCGCACGCCGCGAGGAGCTTGCGGCGCAGGGCCGGCGGCTCGGCTCGTACAGGGACACCTGCCACGATGCCGCATGCGAAGGCGCGGCGGGCAGGCCCGCCTCCCCGGCGGCACAGCCTCGCGCCGGCAGCGCCACGCCGAGCATGGCGCGCGCACGCAAGGAGGCCCCCGCATGCGCATGAGCTGCTGGACGCCCGACATCGTGCGCTTCATGGAAGACGCCGACCGGCTGAGCCCCTACTTCGGGCAGCTCGCCGCCATCGCCTCCCGGGAGTGCCCGTGCGGCGGGTACGTGCTCGACGCCGGCTGCGGCATGGGTCAGCTGAGCCTCTCGCTTGCCGGCTACGCCGGGCATATCGACGCCGTCGACCGCTCCCCGGAGGCGATCGCACACCTCAAGGAGGCCGTCGTGCGCGAGGGCGCCGCCAACGTGCACCCCCAATGCGCCGACATGTTCGCCTGGCGCGGGCCCACCGCGCCGCACGCGCAGGGCAGGTCCGCCCGCCTGCGCAGCCCGCACGCTACGGTGCGGCCCAACGTGCGCACCCAACACGTGCTTCGTCCACCTCGGCACCCCTACGACCTGGCCGTTTTCTGTCTGTCTGCCTCGTTTGAGGACGCCTACGCCGCAAGCTGCCGCATGGGGGCGCGCCGGGTGCTCGTCATCAACAAGATCCACGCGCGCAACCCCTACGAGCCCCGCCCCGTGGTGGACGACTTCGCCGGGGCGCTTGCGCGCAACCGCCGGATAGACCCGCGCGTGCGCGGCATGCGCGTGCGCCTCGACTACGGCCAGCCCCTGCGCAGCCTGGAAGACGCCGTGACCTACTTCGGCCTCTTCCGCACGCGCACCTACCCCCAGGGCGTGACCACCGCACAGGTTGCGAGCCTCCTTGAGCGCAGGGACAACCCGGAATTCCCTTACTACCTGCCCGTTTGGCGCGACCTTGCCGTGTTTGTGTGCCAGACAAGCCACAGGCCCCTCCCGCGTGGCCTGGGCCAAGACGGCCTGTTCGACGCGACGGGGCCCTACAGCATGCCCCGCTCGTGCAGCAGCGCCACGGCCTGCATCTTGGAGTGAACGCCCAGCTTGCCGTAGATGTTGGCCAGGTGCTTCTTCACCGTCTCGCGCGACACCACCATGTGCTCGGCGGCCTGGGCCACCGACATGCCCGCCGCCACGAGCCGCATGACGTCGAGCTCGCGCTCGGTGAGGCGGGCCCCGTCGGCCTGCTGGCTCTGCGTGCCTCCCGCAAACGTGCCAGTCGATGCGCCGGCTGGCTCATACACCCTGCTCAGGCATGCCGCGACGTTCGTGTCGCGCGAGGCGGCAAGGAGGCGCTGGGCCGCGGGGCGCAGGGCCTCGCGGTTCTCGGCGATGGCCACGGCGGACGCGACACAGCCCGCCTGCGCCTGCCCGGCAAGCTCGATCGCGCGCGCAAGGTACGCATCGGCCCGCATCGTGAGGGCAGCGCGCTCGCACAGCATGGCGGCCGTCACCTGGGCATGGACGGCAAGCGGGCGCTGGCCCTCATCCACCTCATCGGCAAAGGAGCAGAACTCCTCGCACGCGAGCACGTCGACCTCGCCCAGGCAATACGAGGCAACCGCCCCCAGCACGCGCAAGGCGCCGCGATGCTCGTCGCGCGCCGCGAGACAGGCCTGCACCTGGCCCCTCACCGCGGCGGCGCACTGTCTGACGAGGGCGGCGCTGGGAAACGCCAGGGCCGCGCCCACGACGTCGGCGCCCAAGGCGCGCGCGAACTCCGCCTGGGCGCCGGCCGCGTCGCCCTCGCGCAGGAGCAGCTTGGCCCGCAACGCGCCGGCCTGCGCCGCCATCTCCACCGTGCCCTCCTGCAGGCCGGCCAGGTGCCGGTACGCGTCGAGGTCGCGGCCGGCCTCGTCGAATCGGCCCTCCTGGCATGCCACGATCGCCCGGGCGAGCCGTGCATGGCTCAGCATCGGCTTGCATGCACGCTCCGCCTCGCCGTAGAGGGCAAGGGCCGCGTCGGCATGCGTGGCCGCCTCGTCAAGGTAGCCCAGGTTGGCGCAGCACAGGGCGAGGTTGCCCAGGGCCGAGCACGTGAGGTTCCTGTTGCCGAAGGAGGCCTGCACCTGCAGGGCCTCATGGAAAAGCGCCCGCGAGCGCAGGGGGTCGGTTGAGGCATACGACGAGGCGAGCACCTGGAACATCATGCCGCGCAGGTAGAACTCATCGCTGGGCAGGTACTTGAGCGCCTTCTCGCAGAACTGGCGCATGTCGGAGAAACGCGCCTTGAACGAGGCGAGGAACGCCTTCTGCGCCATGCAGAGCGCGAACAGGAAGTCCTCGCCGGGCTTGAGCCGCCCCACCGCGTGCATGATGAGGGAGTTCGCAAACTCGGCCTGGCCGGCAAGGGCGTAGGGCATGGCGAGGACCGCGCAGAGGAAGGGACTCTCGAGCACGCGCGCCTGGGGCATCTGCGAGGCCCAGCGCACGAGCGTCTGGTGGGAGTCGGCCATGTAGAGCGACTTCCAGTTGGCGACGATGAGGTCGCGCAGGCCCGCCCAGTCGGCCAGGGCCACGCACAGGGAGACCGCCTGGTCGAGGTAACCGTGGCGTGCGTACCAGTCGCGGGCGGCGCGGCGGCATCCCTCAAGCTCAACAGGAGCGAGCGCGGCGGCGCGCAGGGCGAGCATGTCGGCAAACAGCATGTGGTAGCGGTACCAGCTCTCGGCGCCCTCGTGCTCGATGCGCACGATGAAGAGGTCGCCCCTTGCCAGCCCTTCCGCCATGGCCGCCGCCTGGGCAGGGGTCAGGCCCGTGAGCTGGGCGGCCAGCGAGGGGCAGAACGACTCCACGACCGACGTCTTGATGAGGAAGTCGCGCTGCTCGGCGGGAAGCGCCAGGAAGACCTCCTCAAAGAGGTAGTCGCTCATGCCCTCGCGCACCTGCTCGCCGGGCGCCTGCGCACCTCCCAGCATGGCCACGAGCCGGCAGCCCACGGGCCAGCCGTGCGTGTAGGCCTCGATATGGGCAAGCTCATCGGGCGCATAGGCGCGCGCCGCCGGATATGGGGCCTCAGGCCCGCCGCCCGCCCGCATGAAGAACTCGGCCTCCTCGCTGGCCGTGAAACGCAGGTCGTCCTCCCCCACTGACACGACCTGCCCCGCCACGCGCAGCCTTGCCAGCTGCAGGGCAAGCGGGCGGCGCGAGGCCACGACCAGGTGCAGGTTCGGCGGCATGTTCTGTACCAGGTACTGCATGCCACGGGCGATGTCGGGTGCGTCCTGCACCGCATGGAAGTCGTCGAGCACCAGGACCACCTGGCGCGGAAGCGCCCCTATGGCGACGATGAGGCAGTCGATGGTGTTGGCGAGCAGGTCCGCCTCATCGGGAAAGCGCAGCTCAGAGGTGGCTTGGGCGAGAGATTCGTCGGCCTCGCCCAGCGCGGCGCACACATAGCGCCAAAACACGCCTCCCACGGCATCCTGCGGACTCACCGAATACCAGGCGAGCGCGCATTCCTCGTCCAACGAGGCGGCCCAGGCGGCGACGGAGGTGGTCTTGCCGAAGCCCGCCGATGCCACCACGCTCGTAAGGCGGCACGCAAGGCCCCGCTCGAGCTTGGCGCTCACCTGCAGCCTGGGCACCGCGTCGGCCACGCCGTGCGGGACGCGCAGCTTCGAGGGCAGCAGGGTATAGGGCGCGCCCATGGGCTGCCCCGTCGTGCCGCACGCTGCCTGTGCCATGCTTCCCCGCCCCCTTGGCCCCTTCGCGCCGGCCACGCCCGGCGCCCTCCCCTCGTCCCATGTGCAGGCAAGAATACCCCAATCGGGCAGCGCCGGCCATACGGCCAGGGGACGTCGGCCACAAGCGCTGGCGGCGCCTTTTGAAACGGCCGCGATGGGGGCGAGACGGCACGCCGCTTCATCGAGACCGGCGCGTTCGGCACGCCCTCGCGAAGAGCAGGGCGCTCCCCAGCAGCAAACCAGCTCAACACACAAGCGGCCCCGCCGGCATGTCCGACGGGGCCGCCTTTACATCGAGCAATCTTCTCAGCGGCCAGCCCTAGCTCGCAGCCGCGATGAGCTCCTCTTGGGTGCCCGACCAGGTCTTATGTGTGGGCAAAAACTCGCTGTAGTTGCACGGGTCGCAGTACCACTTGAAGTTGTACCACTCGGTGTGCATCGGCTTGCCGCAGCGCGGGCAGGGCGCGTAGGTGATGACCTTCGTGATGTAGTTGTAGGTTCCGCACTTCGCGCCAGATGTGGTGTTGATCTGATGCTCCTCGCCGCCGCCCGCGTCCACCACTGCGCCGCCGGCGACCTCGGCGAGCTCCTCGTTGTCAAGCGGCTGGGGGGCAGCACCGTTAGCGTTCTTCTCGTTCATAACGACTCCTTTTCTCGGGTGTCCGTTATTGACGGCCCCAGTCTAGCGCCCTCGGGGCCCAGGATTCGCGGAAATTCGAAATGGGCGATTGTTTACGGCTATTTGCGAATGAAAATACCGTTTGAAGGTACCAATAGCAAAGCGCGGTCATCTCTGAACTAGTGCAGGCGACCCGCGCGGCCAGCCGGCGGGGATGAAGTTTGCCGCAAGGCGGCTCTCAGGCAGGCCCTCAATCGCAGCCATGCTATTCGCACGCTGCCGTAGCGCGCCGGCGTGCGAACATGCGACAATCGGCAGTCGTAAAGTACGGGCAGGCAAGCCGGCCAGAACCTATCGAGGGAGACAATACCGCTATGGTCAAAGGGAAACATCGCATCGTCGGTTGGGCGCTGGCCATGTGCGCCGCGCTGATTGCCTTCGGCGGCATTGCCGGCAACTCATGGGCAGCATCCTCGGCCGCCGACTCAACCCAAAGCGAGGCGGCCGGCACGCGGGAGGGCTTCTCAATCCACGAGATCTCGGACGAGCTGTTCGAGAGGATGCAGGTGGGAAACACCTACAAGGAGGACTGCATCGTCCCCCGGGAGGACCTGCGGTATCTGCTTGTCCTGTACAAGGATAAGGACGGGGTCACCCATCAGGGGGAAATGGTGGTCCACGAGCTGATCGCGCAGGATGTCCTCGAGATTTTCGAGGAGCTCTACGACGCCGGCTACCCGATCGAGCGCATGGTGCTCCCGGACAACTACATGGCAGACGACGAGACGATGATGCGGGACAACAACTCCTCCTGCTTCAATTTCCGGTTCATATCGCATACGAACAAGGTGTCGAAGCATGGGCTGGGAATGGCCGTAGACATCAACACGCTCTACAACCCCTACCACAAGATCGTGACCAACGAGGACGGCACCACAGAAGAGGTGATCGAGCCCGCCACGGGGGAGCCGTATCTCGACAGGGACCAGGAGTTCGAATACAAGATAGACAAGGACGACCTGTGCTACCGCCTTTTCACCGAAAGGGGCTTCGAGTGGGGCGGCGACTGGACCGACCGCAAGGATTACCAGCACTTTGAGCTGCCCACGGAAATCACGGACGCGTATGCCGAGATGTATGCGAGCCAGCAGGGCGCCGGCGAGGAGAATGACTAGCATGGACGCCTCCCTTACCCTGGGCAAACGCAAGGCGCGCGTCCTTGTGTGCGTGCTTGCCGCCGGAGCCTCGTCGCGCATGGGGTTCCCCAAGCTGCTCGCGGCCTGGCCGGGGCCCGACGGGGCCGACACCTGCCTGCTCGCCCGGGCGTGCCGCGCCGCACTGGGCAGCCGCGCGGCCCAGGTGGCCGTGGTGACGGGGGCGTATGCGGACGAGATGGCGCCCGTGCTGGAGGGGATGAGTGAGAGGTGCGGGCAAGCGGCGCTGGAAGAGCCACGCGAGGAAGCCGAGGGGGCCCGCCAGAACGCCGGACGGGCAGCGTTGGAGGGACCGAGTGAGGGGGCCGAGGAAACTCGCTGGAACGCCGGGCAGGCCGGGGCTGCGGACTCTGCCGCCGTCGCAACCGCAGGCGCGGATGAACCCCGCCTCATGGTGCTGCGCAACGACGCCTGGTCGCAGGGACAGGCGACCTCCGTGCGCCTGGCCGCGCAGTTTGCCCGCGAGCACGGCTTCGACGCGGTCATCTTCATGGCGGCCGACCAGCCCTTTGTGGAGGCCGAGCACCTCGACGCCCTCATCGCGGCATTCGAGGAGAAGCGATGCTCGGAAGCCCCCGACGCCGCGCCCGCGCCCTACGCCCTGCGCTCTCGCTGCGGCACGCGCCAGGGCAACCCCTGCCTCTTCCCCCGCGAGGCGCTATCCCTGTTCGAGACCCTCGCCGGCGACGAGGGGGCACGTCAGCTCTTCCGCTCAGG
>CAVEWV010000076.1:0-4443 GCA_963619535.1 Acutalibacteraceae bacterium
TACGGGTCCCTCGGCATCGGGGTCGAGCGCGTCATGGCCGACAACGGCCCGGCCTACCGCTCCGCCGACTTCAACGCGCTGCTCGACGCGCGGGGAATAAAGCACAAGTACACGAGGCCCTTCAGCCCCTGGCAGAACGGCAAGGTCGAGCGCATGAGCCGGACGCTGGCGCAGGAGTGGCAGTACGCGAGGGCGTGGGACAGCGAGGAGTCCAGGGCCGAGGCCCTGGGCCCCTTCATCGAGCATTACAATTGGGACCGTCCGCACAGCGCGTGCGGGGGCCTACCGCCGATGTCGCGCATCGTCGGCGTAAACAACGTCTTGGCACGCAACAGCTCGTAGTGCTTTTGCAAAGAACCTATTCGTTGTTTTGCACAAAGTCTAGTAGTTGTTTTGCATGCTGCCCAAGAAGCTACTCGTCGTCAGCAAACCAGGCCGTGTGCCCCGGCACGCAAAAACCCGCCCCGCTCGCCGGATGTGGCGGGCGGGGCGGGCGTCATCTGGGGGATGTCGGGTTCTGCTAGCCGTTAGTTCTCGGTCGCGGCGTACAGGCCGGCGATGTAACCGGCGGTCTGCACCTTGCCCAGGCCGTGGGTGTGCATGCCGCCCGCGCACTCACCGGCGGCGTAGAGGCCCTCGATGGGCTCGCCCAGCACGGTGAGCACCTGGCGATGGCCGTTGGTGCGCAGGCCGGTCAGCGTGTCGTGGGGCACGGGGGTCGACCAGGCGGCGTAGAAGGGGCCGGTCTCGATCTTCTTGGTCATCTCGTCGTCGGGCTTGCCGAAGTCCTCGTCGACGCCCTTGTCCACCAGCTCGTTGTAGCGCTCGACGGTGGCCACGAGCGTGGCCGGGTCCATGGGGTAGTCCTCGTAGTACTTGTTCACGATGTTCTGGGCCAGCTCCTCGATGGTGTCGCCGGAGAAGAAGTAGCCGTTCTCGGTGTCGACGTCGGGGTAGGCGCAGTTGAAGCCCTCGGACTTGGCGTAGTCGGCGTCGAAGATGGTCCAGAGGGGGCCGCCCACGCGACGGGCCTCAGGGGTGCCCTCGTCCAGGATGACGGAGCCGAAGCACGCGGCGAAGTAGTCCCACATGCCGTCGCCGTCGGAGTAGAAGCCGTTCTGGGCCTCCTCGTTGTAGAAGCGCTTGCCCTGCATGGTCACCTGGATGGCGCCGTCGAAGTTGTAGAGGTACAGGCCCTTGGCGCCCGCGAACTCCCACACGGGCGAGTCCTCGTCCCAGCGCAGGTTCTTGTAGCCGTAGCGGCAGCCTGCGCCGATGGCAGCGGCGAAGGGCCACTTGCACTGGACGGTCCAGTTGGCGGTGGCGCCCAGGCCGGCGCCGATGGCCATGCCCGCGATCTCGCCGGAGGCGTCGGCCGCGCTGAAGGGCTCGCCGGCCACGCCGTCGTACTCGCGGGTCCAGCGGGGGTCGAACATGGTGCGGTACTCCACGTTGCTCATGCCGCCGCCGGTGCACAGGATGACGGCCTTGTTGGCCTTGAAGGTGAGCTCCTCGGCCTCGTCCTGGATGGACTCGTCGTAGTGCAGGCCCTTGAGCTGCGTGCCGTCCTTGAGGAAGCGGGGGGTGTGGCTGGCGCGCACGCCGATGACGCGGCCGTTCTCGTCCTGGATGAGGGCGTCCATGTGGCGGTCGTACATGAAGTCAATGCCCTCGGCCAGGGCCGTCTCCTCGAAGGGACGGGTGACGCTGATGCCGTTGAGGTCGCCCGACTCGCAGGTCTTGCCGTTGGTGAGGTTGACGTATCCGCCGGCGTCGGCCGGGGCCTTGCGGGCGACGGTCTCGCAGTCGGTGCCGCCCTCCTCCAGGTAGGTCTTGTACATGGAGGGCTCGGTGTCGGCCATCTTCATGCCCTTTTCGAGCATCCACTCGAAGCACTCGACGGAGCGGTTGGCGTACTCGCGCACGATCTCGCGGTCGTTGAAGCGGGAGTCGAGCGGCACGGGGTTGGTGTGGTCGAGGTAGACCTGCTCGGCGCTGTCCTCGATGCCCCACTTCTGCTGCCAGGAGTTGCCGCCGCCGGAGTGCGTGAGGCCGTGGGAGAGGGCCGCATGGCCGCCCATCTCGAAGTTGGCGTCGATCACGATGACGCTGGCGCCCTCGTCGTGGGCCTTCAGGGCCGCGAGCAGACCGGCTCCGCCGGCGCCGCACACGACGATGTCGTACTCGTAGTCCCACGTCTCGGGAGCGTCGTTCTCGGAGGCCTTGGCGACCATCGTCTTGAGGGTGCCGGTGCTGGCCGCCGCGGCGGCCGCCGCGCCCACGCCTGCCATGGCCAGGCCGCTGACGAAGTTCCTGCGAGTGGTGGAAGCGCTCATGATGTCCCCCTAGCTTTCTTGGCCCTCCTCGCCTCCCGTATATATGCGGGAGTGGGCGGGCCGCCTGTGGTGGTGCGTCCCGCTGCCGTGCCCAAGCGTGTGAGTGGGGCGCGTCAGCAGGTCGCGTTGACGGTGCCCATAGTGCTCGGGACGGCGCGAATCAGGCACCCGCCGTTGGTTGGGTTTATTAAAATGCCTGGTAGATTGCTTGTATGTTGAAATTTGCCCGGAGGCGGGGCCTACTGGGGGCAGGTGTGGCCGAGGGGTGTGCGCATGACGGCGCGAGCCTTGCGCCGGGGTCCTTCTGTCAACCCGGCGGGTGGTGGGTGTGCGGGGATTCCGCCCCCACCTACTGTTGGGGGGTGCCCCTGCCTGTGTGATTTGCGCTATACAAACCGGCCGCGCTGTGCGATAAGTAACGCTGAGCACAAAAAGGGGAACTCAGAGGGGGCGTGGGACATGGGCGAGTGCGGACAGACAGACAAGACTTTGCCGCGCGCCGTGTCTTGCGCTGCGCGGCTTCGCGAGATATTCGGCGGCCGCAACCTTGTGCTCATTGTGGCGATCGCCCTGTCCATGACCTCCACCTGGCTCATCAACACGGCGGTCTACCCGCTCACGAACCCCTTCGCCCCGCAGACCCAGTACGTGGCCCCCATCGTGGGCGCCGCCGTGGCGCTGGCGTTCGCGTTCATCTGCCAATATCGGCCGCGCCTCTTTACCTCCGGGGCCACCGTGGTGTTCACCATCGTCGTCGTCACGGCGATGTCGGCCCTGATGTACCTGAGCGCCTACTGGGTGTGCGCCCCTCTTGCCGTGGGCGCCGCCATCATGCGTTGGGTCACCTGCATCCTGCGCGACATCGTGCTGGGCTTTGCGCTCATGGGCCTGTCGGGCGCGGCATGCGCAGGCGTGCTCGTGAGCGGCTATGCCCTGCGTTACGTGTTCGGCCTCTTGCTCAGTGTGGCCCCGCTTGAGGCGCGCATCGTCGCCTTCATGCTGTGCTTCCCCGTGGGCCTGGCGCTGCTGTGGCCGTTCGCACGCGTCTCGTTCGCGCGCCTGCACGAGGCGGGCACTCCGGCCGACCTGAGCGTCACCAACCCGCTGTCGTTTCTGCCGCTGTCGAGCCGCATGTTCGTGGCCGTGGTGATGTTCCACGCCGCCCTGGGCTTCTCGGTGACGTTCGGCGGGTCGGGCACGGCGCTGAGCCCGGCCATCGCGCTTGCGTTCTTCGTGGTGCTGCTTGTGGGCGTCGTGCTGCGCAGCAAGTACTCGATCGACGTACTCTACGGCCTGTCGTTCATGCTCACGCTGGCCGGCCTTCTGCTGGTGCCGGCGCTCAGCATGGGCGAGGGCGCGCTTACCGAGGTGTCGAGCGCCCTGTGCGAGATCAGCTCGTCGCTCTTTGCCCTGGTGCTGTGGTATCTCGTGGCGCGCATCGGGGCCCGCAGCCCCGCCGGCGCCCTGCCGGTGCTGTGCATGGTTCGCGCCGCGCGCGGCTTCGGCCTGGCGCTGGGGCTTGCGAGCGGCATGTTCGCCACGGGGGCGGGCCTCATCGACGAGCTCCAGATCGCGCTGCTCGCCGCCGGCGTGGCGTTCGTCTTCGCGAGCTACAACTTCATGCTCGCCCACTCGTTCAGCTTCGACGCCACCGTGCGCGCAATCCGGCCCCTCGAGGGCGTGCGCGTGGTGGCGGGCGCGCCTGTCGCGGTGACGGGCGGCGTGCAGGGTGCGGGCGAGGGGAAGGGCGGCGTGCGGAGCGGCGCCGGCGTCTCCGGGGCGGACGGACCTTGCGAGCTCGGCGTCGCAGACCTCGGCGCGTGCGGCGCGGGCTCGGCGCAGGCCGTGCCGCTCGCCTCGCAGCTCGACGTGGCCTGCGCGGGCCTGTCGCAGGAGTGCCGCCTTACGGCCCGCGAGTCGGAGGTGCTCGCGCTGCTCGCCCGCGGGCGCAACGCCGCCTACATCCAGGAGGAGCTCACCCTCACGCGCAACACCGTGAAGTCCTACGTGTCCGACGTCTACCACAAGCTGGGCGTGCACTCCCACCAGGAGCTCATCGACCTCGTGGAGGGCCGCCAGTAGGGAAGGGCCGCCGGGTGGGCGCGGC
>CAVEWV010000076.1:5154-6955 GCA_963619535.1 Acutalibacteraceae bacterium
TCGGCCGTAAGGCCGGTGGCGCCTGCCCAGGTGGCGAGCGTGGCCAGGGACTCGCTGGTCAGCGGGCAACCGCGCAGCGCAAGGCGCTCAAGCGCGGGGAACGCCGCCGTGTCGAGCGCCGCCACCTGCGTGCCGGAGAGGTCGAGGTAGCGAAGCTCCGGCAGGCCGCCCAGGGACTCCTCGCCCGCAAGCGCGACCTGCGCGATCAGGCTGCCGGAGGCATCGAGGCTCGCGAGCTTGCAACCGCGTGTCAGCGCAAGCGACGCAAGGCGGGTCCTGCCGTCGGGGTCGGGCGTGGCCGTCTCGGCGTCGCCCTTCCAGGAGAGGTTGGCGGCCACGACGTCGGTGCCCTCGATTTGCGCGGGCAGCGCCAGGTCGGTCGACTCCCCGGTGTAGGCGGTCACATACACGCCTGCGCCCACATAACGCCCGCCGAGCTCGGCATAGGTCTGCCCCTCGACGTAGGCGTTGCCGGAGGCGTCGAGCGCGCCTTGCGGCACGACGGCGTAGGCCAGGCCGTCCTGCGTCTGGCCGAGCGTTACCTGCGTGGTAGCCTCGACCGCGGCGAAAGTAATCTCAGCGCTTGCGGCCGCGCTCTCCTCCTCGGCGTACGGGCTCATCTGGCCCGAGGTGATCTTCTGCGTCTGGACGAAGATCTTCGCCGCCATGGCGCGGGTGGCGCCGTCTTGTGGGACCAGCATGGGCTTGGCGCCGCCCTGCACGCCCGTGATGATGCCGGCGGCCGCGCACCAGGTCAGGGCCTCGCGCGACCAGTCGGGCACGAGCTGGGTGTCGCCGCAGGCGTTGAAGGCCGTCTTGGGCGGGTTGGACGTCTTGACGCCGCTCCACTTGGCGAAGCGCCACACCATGGTGGCCAGCTCCTCGCGGCTCACCTGCTTGTCGGGCAGGAAGCGCCCGGCGTCGGGGCCGGTGGTGTAGCCGGTGACGATCCCCTTGGCGGTGCACCACGCCACCGCCTTCTCGGCCCAGTGGCCGTGCATGTCGCTCATCGTGGAGGAGCCGGCGGAGGGGCTGCCTGCCACGCGCCACAGCACCGTGGCCACCTCGGCGCGGGTGATGCCGCGGTTCGGCTCGAAGTAGCCCGTGTAGTTGCCCGCGGCGTCTTTCATACCGGTCATGAGCCCGGCTTTGGCGGCCTGGGCCACCCAGTCGGTGTACCACTTGCCGGAGGGCACGTCTTTGAAGCTCGTGGGCGCGCCTGCCTGTTTGGCCTCCCACTTGGCGTAGAGGGTGAGGTTGCCTGTGACGGCGGTGCTGAAGTTATACGCCTTGGTGAGGCCCTTGTCCGAGTACCAGCCCTTGAACGCGTAACCGGAGCGCGTGGGGTCGGAGGGCTTGCCCACCTTGCCGCCGTACTGCACGGTCTGCGCCTTGACGGACGAGCCGCCGTTGGCGTTGAAGGTCACCGTGTAGGACTTTGCCGCCCACTTGGCGTAGAGCGTCAGGTTGCTCCTCACGGCCGAGCTGAAGTCGTAGGCCTTCGTGAGCGCGGAGTCACTGTACCAGCCCTTGAACGTGTAGCCAGAACGCGTGGGGTCGGAGGGCTTGGTGGCCTTCTTGCCCGAGGTCACGCTCTGGCTTGCCACGCCCGAGCCGCCGTTGGAGCTGAACGTAACCTTGTAGACGGCTGCCTGCGTGTCGCGCGAGAGCGTCTGCTTCACGGTGCCTGCGCCCACGCTGGCCGCGAGCGTGAACGAGCCGGAGCCCGTGCCCGTCACCGTTACCGTGGAGGCGTCGAGCTTGGCACCCGAGCCGGAAAGCGACCAGGTGATGCACGAGT
>CAVEWV010000076.1:7815-11990 GCA_963619535.1 Acutalibacteraceae bacterium
AGGTTGACGCTCGTGAGCTTGCTGCCCGCAAAGCACGCGTTGCCGATGACGCGCAGCTTGGATCCCAGCGTCAGGCTCGTGAGGTTGGAGCAGCCGTAGAAGCACTCCCAGCCGGCGCATTCGCCCAGCTCCTCAAGGTTGTTGCTGATGCGCACGCTCTGCAGGCTCGTGCAGTATCCGCAAATGTTACCCTGCACGTGCGTCACGGTGTCGGGCATGGTCAGGCTGCGGATGTTGGTGCAGTACAGGCAGTACTGCTCCATCGTGGTGAGGCCCTGCGGCAACACGATGTCGGAGAACGTGGTGTTGTTGCTCATGGCGTACGAACCGAGGTACTTCACGCCGCTCGGGACCGTGTAGGTGCCGCCGCCCAGGTTGGACATCTGGGCGTAGAGGATGGTGCCGTCGCGGGAGAGCAGCGCGCCGTTCTCCACGCGGTAGTTCTTGCAGCCCGAAGGCACCACGAACGTGACCGTGCTGCAGCCGCCGCAGGGGTTGTAGTGCTCCGTCACCTCATAGGAGTTGCTGCCCGACCAAACCGTGCCCGTGTACACCATGGGCTCAAGCTCAGTGTTGAGCGTGAGCTTCGTGAGCAGGGAGTTCTTGAAGGCGTCGTGCCCGAGCTTCTTTACGTTTGCGGGAAGGGTGAACTCCTTGAGGGGGGTCTGGGCAAACGCCTGCTCCCCGATGGAGGTGAGCTGGGAGTTTGCCGCAAAGGTGACGCTGGCCACCTTGGTGCCGTAGAAGGCGCTCGCGCCGATCTCCTTGATGGAGGCGGGAATGGTGACGGACGTCACCGTGCTCGGCAGTCCCCCGTACCAGAAGTTCACGCTGTACATCTGCTTGCCGCCGAGGGTGGCGGGCAGGGTGATGGAGCTGGCGCTGCCGTAGTAGCCGTTGATGACGTAGACCGTCTGGCCGCTGCTAAGTTCTTCCGTGCGGTACGACCAGTCGCCCACGCGGACGCTGCTGTCCGACTGCGCGGAGATGCCGTACTCGTCCGATACGGCGGCGGCCTCGCTATAACCCGTGGGAGCGTCGGCGTCCTCGGCGGGCTCCTCGTCGGCAGCCGGGTCGTAGCCCTCTACCTGGGAGGGATCGGTGGCGATGCCCAACGCCTGGAGCTGTTCGACGGGGGTGCCCGTCGTAGCGGCGATGCCCTCGCGCACCGCGGCGTCGGCGATGTCCACGGGGGCATCGGCGTTCGCATCGTCGGCGGGTGAGGCGGCGCTCACGGATGCGACCTCGCTTGCGGTGGCGTCCGGCTCGGCCGTCTCGCTGGTAGCGAGGGCGTCCGCCTCGGCCGCGGCGCCATCGCTCGTGGTGGCGTCCGCCTCGGCCGTGGCGTCATCACGAGCGGCGGGATCGTCATCACTTATGGCGGCGATGCTCGCCTCGGTGACGCCCTCCTCGGCCGCGTTTACGTCTTCATATGTGGGTGCGGCATCCCCGCCTGACATCCCACCTGCATCGGCGAGCGCCCCTACGGGCGCTCCCGCCAGAAGCATCGCAAGCGCCACGCTGAGCGCCGCCCAGCGTGATGCCCGTATAAACCTGCGCGCACGTTTCATATGGCTCCTATCCCTCATGCTGGCACAGATGCCGGGAGTATATCGACCCAGCGGACAACTTTAAGGATAGTTTCATGAATTTATGCGCGTCTTTTACCTTGGGCCTATTAAGGGCGTGGGACGTCGTGGGCGGTGGCGGCCCGCCTGATGGTGCCCGCTATGGCTCGGCGGGTTGCTTTCCTACAGGGATGCGGCGCTCGGGCACGGTGGCCTGCGCTTTGGGCTGCTTGGAGCGATGTCCATGCGTGCCCGGCCCCGCCTGGCTCGCTACTCCACCTTGGCCCCGAAGGGCAGCAGCGCGAGCTTGGCCATCTTGAAGAGCTGGATCCCGAAGGGGATGCCCACGACGGTGATGCAAAAGCCCAGCCCGCAGATCACGTAGGCGATGGCCTCCCAGACGCCGATGAGGATGACCCACACGACGTTGGCCAGAAGCGAGGGAATGCCGCCGCCGTAGGTGATGGTAAGGCCGAACGGCGTGAGTGTGAGCTTGGCCATCTTGAAGGCCTGCCGGCCCAGCGGGATGCCCACGATGGAGACGTAGAACACCAGGCCCGCGATCACCCAGCAGATGGCCGTGATGATGCCGCCGGTCAGAATCCAGATGATGTTGCCGATCGTCCGCATGGGAACCTCCGCACTCGCGCTTCTCGTGGGGCGCATTGTACGCTCCCGTCCCCTTGCCCTGCACAGCTCGCAGCTGAGTGGTGATGTCAAACGATGAGGGGCAAAACGCAAACTGAGGGTGCTGGCTTTATCCAAAAGCCCATGCCGCGCTTCAAAAAACAGGCCTCAAGGCTCATCAATAACCCAGCTCATGCGGTTCGGGCTATCGATACTGTTCGGAAACGGACGTATGCCGCATGCGCTTGCTCGAAGCCTGTTCTCTCTCAGTTATTGAGTCTGGCTATGAAATATTGAGCTTATCGATACATCTACGAATATAACGCCAATACATGCATCGATAACCCCGTAATTACCCCAAGTTTGTGATCACGCGCGCTGACCCAATACAGCGCAGAAGCGGCATCGCCCACGAGAACATAACCGACTTGATCGGCAAAGGCCTCGATTTCGGCGCCCGCAGCTCTTAGCCCGTTGAGACACATGGAGAGCGTGAGGCCGTTTGTTCGAATGCGCGCCCGCCCTCTCCTATAACCAGTCAACAGTTTTTTGAATGACCAGCAGCCTTCAAAAGACCAGGCAGAATGCCTATACTCACCAGCGTCAATCACACAGGCACCCATACGGCGCCCATCCGACTATCGTTTTTGAGCATATCCATCGTCTTGCAGAAACACGCCGAAAGGAACCTCCCATGTCTGAGAACGCCAAGCCCGCCTACCATTTCGAGACCCTGCAGACCCACGCCGGCCAGGAGAGCCCCGACCCCACCACCGACGCCCGCGCGGTGCCGATCTACGCCACCACGTCCTACGTCTTCAAGGACTCCGCCACGGCTGCGGGCCGCTTCGCCCTCACCGAGCCCGGCAACATCTACACGCGCCTCACCAACCCCACCAACTCGGTGTTCGAGGAGCGCGTCGCCGCGCTTGAGGGCGGCGTGGGCGCGCTGAGCTTCGCTTCCGGCTCCGCCGCCATCGCCGCGGCCGTGCAGAACATCGCCACCGCCGGCGACCACATCGTGGCCTCCACCAACCTGTACGGCGGCACGGTGAACCTCTTCGCCAACACGCTCGTCGAGCAGGGCCTCACCACCACGTTCGTCGGCCCCACCGACCTTGCCGCCGTCGAGGCCGCCATCCAGCCCAACACGAAGCTCCTCTACGCCGAGACGCTGGGCAACCCCAACTCCGACGTGCTCGACCTTGAGGGCTGGGCCGAGGTCGCCCACCGTCACGGCCTGCCCCTCATCGTGGACGCCACCTTCTCCACGCCCTACCTGCTGCGCCCCATCGAGCATGGTGCCGACGTCGTGGCGCACTCCGCCACCAAGTTCATGGGCGGCCACGGCACCGTCATGGGCGGCGTGCTCGTCGACTCCGGCAAGTTCGATTGGGCGGCCCATGCCGACCGCTTCCCGGGCCTGGCCAAGCCCAACCCCTCCTACCACGGCGTCGTGTTCACCGACGTGTGTGGGGCTGCCGCCTACGTCACCAAGGCCCGCGCCACGCTGCTGCGCGACCTGGGCGCGTCGCTGTCGCCCTTCCACTCGTTCCTGCTGCTCCAGGGCCTGGAGACCCTGTCGCTTCGCGTCGAGCGCCACGTGGAGAACGCCCTCAAGGTGGTCGAGTTCCTCAAGAACCACCCGCAGGTTGAGCGCGTGAACCACCCCTCCCTGGGCACCGGCCGCGCCAAGGAGCTCTACGACTACTACTACCCCAACGGCGCCGCGCCCATCTTCACCTTCGAGATCAAGGGCGACGCCGAGACGGCCAAGAAGTTCACCGAGAGCCTGTCGCTGTTCAGCCTGCTGGCCAACGTGGCTGACGTGAAGAGCCTGGTCATCCACCCCGCCTCCACCACGCACTCCCAGCTCTCCGAGGAGGAGCTGCGCGCCGGCGGCATCTACCCCAACACCATCCGCCTGTCCATCGGCACCGAGCACATCGACGACATCATCGCCGACCTGGCCCAGGGCTT
>CAVEWV010000076.1:12437-13552 GCA_963619535.1 Acutalibacteraceae bacterium
TTTGCGACCAATGGGGGCCCTGGGACTACTCCGAAACTCGTTTTGCTGCCAGTTGGGGCCTCGGGACTACTCCGAAACTCCCTTTGCAGCCAGCGCGCCCGCCGGGACTACTCCGAAATGCGATTCTGGGCCAGCCGGGTTCCGCGCGACCGTTCTCGCTACTCCGGAGCTCGTCTCGCAGCCAACGTTGCCGCCCGCGTGGCCCTAAAACCCGCCTCGCATCCAGCACGCCCGCCAGTGCCTTCACCTGAGCGCCCCCGGAACCCACCCGCGGTCAATCTATCCCGCTGCGCAGGTCGCCCCTCCCCATCGGTCACGCCCTATTCGCCCGTCGTGCCTACTCCTCCTTCGGGGACCCTGCTTGCGCCATGCATCTCACCATCAGGTCTTTTGCAGAGTGAACCCCCACCTTGCCGTAGATGCTGCCCACATACTCCTTTACCGTCCACGCGCTCAAGGAAAGCGCGTCGGCTATCTCGGCACGGGTGCGGCCCATGAGGAGCAGCTCTAGCACGTCGGTCTCGCGGGGCGTCAGGCTATAGCGCGCGGCCGTTGCGCGGCAGACCCTTGATGCTCGTACCTCGTAGCGCTCGTTTTCGAGCAGGACCTTCGCAGTGAAGGTTGCCGCCGAACTGCTGGAGGAAGGCAGGGTCGGTATGACGGCCACGATGCTTGTGGCGGCCAGGGCAAAGACAAGCTGCCAGGCATAATCCCCACCGACTGCGCCTGCAAAGGCGCAGGCCCCCATGCCGCAGCAGACGCACACGACGTAGATGGCGTAGTTGGCGGGCATGACGTCCGACATCGCAAGGCCTCGTTCGTGGCAGATCTCCACGGAGAGCAGGGTCATTGCGACGCCCTGCACGGCGTTGACGGCTTGGCAGAGGGCGGCGAGGCCTGTGGGCGCCAGCCGAAGCATCAGGGGAGCGAACGCGAAGGCGACGCCCGCTATGACGAGCGCGACCCGTATGAGCAGGCCGAAGTGCAGCGTGGCGCCTTTGTTGGCTAGAAGCGAGAGCGCCACGAGGAACGCAAACGCCGCGACCGCCGCGATGACAGGGGCGACGCCCCTTTCGTGGACCCCGGAGCTGAGGAAGAATGTTATCCCGCTTGCC
>CAVEWV010000077.1:0-13469 GCA_963619535.1 Acutalibacteraceae bacterium
GTGCTCGGGTCGCGCGGGACAAGCCAGCGCGGCTGACGAAAAGGGACGGAGGCAATTCGTCATTTGCCTGGTAGATGGCTTGCGGGTGCGGGCAGGGGAACGAGGTCGCGCCGATATGCCACCCAGAGCCGCCTTCGGAAGCCAGACGTGCGTAAGGCTGCCGCTGGGTCTGGAGGGGCCTGCCTTGAGACCCCGCGAGAGCCTGCGCAAGATGCAAACCCGCCGCGTCGGGGCCGCAGGGGACCTGGCATGGCAGGCGCTGCTTGACGTCGGCGCCAAACGAAGGGCTAAGTATGTGCTCGAAAGGCTCCCTTGGCCGCAAGTAGTAGTGACCCGGAAATGGAACAGTGTATCTACCAGGTATTTTGTTGGGACCGGATTCGCCTGCCCCATACGTGGCGTCGTGCGAGCGCATACTTACGGCCTGATTTGGCCGCGCGACGGCACCGACATCGTCCCCACTGCGCTCGCCGCCTGCTGATCGTCGCCAAGCCGTGCGCCTTGCTGGCCCACACCGCCTGACAGGTCGCGAAGCGGCGCCGAGACAAGGCCCAAGGGACCGACCCCGGGGGAGTCCCGGAACCAGTCCCCCAGGGTCGGCCCTTATTCAAGCGTCCAAGTCTTGGGCGCAGTCCACACCGTCCGATCTACCCGCCTTGCCCTATCCCTGGCGCAGGGCGGCGTACTCGTCGGCGGTCATGACGGCGGTGTGGGTGGGGGAGGCGAACTCCATCAGGGAGACGACCATGTCCTCGAACTCCTGCGACGAGCCGGAGCAGGCGTCGGTCAGGTAGACGACGGGCGTTCCGGTGTCGATGGCGTCGATGGCCGTGGCAAGCACGCAGCACTCGCTCATGACGCCCGTGATAATGATGCGCCCCGCGCGCGCCATGAGCGCCTTGAAGTCGGGGTTGCCAAACGACGAGTAGGTGGACTTCGAGTAGAGCGGGTACGTGTCGAGGTAGGGCTTGAGCTCGTCCACGACCTCGTTGAGCCACGCGTCGGCGTTTACCTCGGCGTTGACCTCGTTGTAGGTGACCCAGGTGCCCACGGGGTTCTCCGGCGCCAGGTACTCGGTGAAGACGACGTTGTCGCAGACCCCGCCGTCGATGAGCCCGGCAATCTTCTCGGCACAGGAGCTGGTCTTGGTGCACGCCCAACACTGGTCCTCGAGATAGGCGTTCTGCATGTCCACGACCACAAGCACGTCGCCCAGCGTGCCGTCTTCGGCGAGCGTGAGGCCTGCGGGCAAGGTGAAGCCGGTAGCCGCGGGCAGGGCCGTCTCGTCGGCGAGTGCCCGGGAAGTGGGTGCGCCTGTGGCGAGCGCAACGCCGGCCGCCATGGCCCCGGCCATCAGACCGGTGGCGCCGCGTCGGGTCATCGCGGTGCGAGGGAGGTCGGTGAGCAGGCTGTTGAGGGTGCCGGTCTTCATGGTGGGTCCCTTCTCGAAAAGTCGGCGGGGGCGTGTCTTCACGCTTGCCGATGACATTCGAGAGCATAGGACGCCGGTTTTGCGAGGCGGGTTCCGTCGGGTTAGCCTCTCGTGTCGGTCGGGCATCGGCACGGCGGCGGTTCGAGGTCGGGCGGGTTACGGGGGCTGCCCGGGATCGGCGAGGCTGCTCGGCAAACGCGGTCGTCCGGCCGCCGACCGACCATCGTCGTATCTAGCCCTCCTCGATGACCCAGTCCTCGATCGTCTGGGTCTCCTCCGAGAAATTGACGCCCACCTTGTAGAGTGTGCGTCCGTCGGCCTCGTAGAGGAGCAGGTAGCCCCGCTCGTCGATCTGGGCGAGGGCCTCCTGGGCGGACTTGTTGTACTTGAACTCCATGACGTAGATGGCGTCGGGAGCCTTCACCACGGCGTCAACGCGGGCGGTTCAGGAAGTAGGACGAGCCTGACCCGTGTGCAAGCGCATGGATGAACGGCGTCTTGTCTATATAGAGGTAGCCGTTCTTGCGAATCTCGCTGAACGTCTGGATCCCAACCGGGTACCTGCGTCTCACGACGACCTCGCTCATCTCGCGCGCCCTCCTTCACATCAATGCAATCTGTGGGGGAGTGTACCACGTGCTCTTGCATGTCTTTTTGTGACGGCGGCTCTCCCTTACTTGCCCGCCCCGGCTGCTGGAACAGCGCCCTCAGGGGAGCCGCCCCGTCTCCTCGCAGATGCGCTCGTAGCAGAACAGCGCCGCGCGGGCGTCTGCCAGGGACGAGTGCGCGGCGAACGTAAGGCCGTAGTGCCGTGCGCAGTCGCCGAGAGACACCCATCGGCCGTGTGGGTGTCTCTGGCTGCGCAGCCCGTGTATCTGGGCAAATTCGCGCATTACGTCAAACCTGGGGACCCTTGAGGGGACCTTGATTCCTGCCGATGCAAGAAATGCCAGGTCAAATGCCAGGTTATATCCAACGAGGAGGTCGGCTTGCTTCAGGGTCTGCGCGACGCGAAGCCGGTGCGCGCCCAGGGGCGCCAAGTCGGCGACGTCCTCGGGCGTGATTCCGTGCACGGCTTGGGCGGCGTCCCATCGGTGGAGCCGCGCCGTGCCAAACCGCTCGTCCAAGAGTGCCTGCCCTTCTTGGTCGATGATGGACAGGGAGAGGACTTCGTCACGCTGGGGGTCGAGTCCCGTGGTCTCCGTGTCGAGGACGAGGACCTTTCTGGATTTTGAGTTGCCCACGAGTGCCTCCGTTCTCGATGGCACGTCCGACGCGCATAGCTTATCATGGGAAAGCCCTGTCCTTCGCGGGTAGGGGCGGCGGCGGGTGCCCAGGCGACCTGAGCCAGAGCACCCACCCCGTCATGCGCGGGCAGGGACGATGTGGGCGGCGGCCCCCCAATTGACGGGCGCCCCGCTATTCTGCCTGCCCTATCGCAGCAGCGGCGGTTCATGCCGCGCGGGGTTATATAGACCGCTATGAACGAGGGGCGACCATCATGGGAGTAGACTTTTCGCAGGAGCCCTCTTCGCGCCAAAAGTATGAGCCGTTCTCCCAATCTGGCGAGATTACGCTTTCCCGTCAGGCTCGATCCCTGTGGGGCAAGTCCGACGGCATAGAGGGGGAGCGCTGGCTTCCCCTCTACATGCACATGCTCGATTCCACGGACATAGCCGGATACCTTTGGGACGAATGGCTGCCCGAGGGTGTGCGCTCTTTGCTGGCGCAGGCCCTTGGAGAAGGCCCAGGTCGCGCGCGCAGGCTGGCCTGCTTCATAGCGGGTATCCACGACATCGGAAAAGCGACCCCCTCGTTTCAGGGTATGCCTTGCGGCAAATGCGGAATCACGTTGGATTACCGGGCGCGCAAGGCCGGCTTGCCGATCGGCCCAGAGGCGACGGGCCATCGCAGGGTCGCACATCCCATAGGGTCCTACCTGGTTCTTCTCGATGTCCTTGTCGGCGCCTATGGATGGCAGCCTTGTTGCGCGAAGTCGGTCGCCGCCGTGGTGGGCAGCCACCACGGCAAGCCTCCGGCCGCAAAGGACGTGCCCGTGGGTATACGCGAGGAGGAGATGCCCCAGCGTTATGGCCTAGGGTGGGACGCGGACTGCGGCGACAGCTGGACGTCGGTGCAGGCCGAGCTGGTGGAGATGGTGGCGCAGGCGGCCGGCCTGACGGAGGGGGAGCTTGCCGAGTGCGCCGGCACATTCATCCCCGCGCCTGTTGCAAGCCTGATGACGGGCTTTGTCATCATGGCGGACTGGCTTGCGAGCGACCAAGACCTCTTCCCCCTGATTTCCTCAGGCTGCGACGACGATGAGATCGGCGACGCCCGGCTCAGGACACAGCCTTCTACGCGCCGCGAGGCTTCCCGATGGGCCCGTGGTGCCTGGGAGCGGGTGGGCCTCATCCCCGCATGGCACGAGGGCGCGGCGCCGGCCTTGCCCGTCGAGGAGCTTTACCGGGAGCGTTTCAACTTCTCCGAGTCCATGCGGGCGCGTCCCGTGCAGCGTGCTGCCGTGGAGGTGGCCCGGTCGGTCGAGACGCCGGGCCTCATAATCATCGAGGCACCTATGGGCGAGGGGAAGACCGAGGCTGCCCTGGCGGCCGCCGAGATTCTGGCGACGCGAACCGGCCGAGGCGGCGTCTGCATCGCGCTGCCCACCATGGCCACGACCGACGCCATGTTCGCCCGCGTGCACCGCTGGCTCGAACGCCTGGCCAGTGACGGCGACGACGCCCGCAGCGTGTACTTGGCCCACGGCAAGGCCCGCCTCAACGAGGGCTTCCAGGGCTTGCAGCGCAGCGGCAGGCGCTGGGACCTCGGCTTGATGGGGGAGGACCTCCAGGAGGAGGGCGCGGTTTCGCGTGGCGGATCGCTGCACGTCCAGCGCGACGCCGTCGTTGTCTCCCAATGGATGCAGGGTCGCAAGAAGGGGATGCTCGCCAACTTCGTGGTCTGTACGGTGGACCAGGTCCTCATGGGCGCGCTGGAGATGAAGCATCTGCCGTTGCGGCAGCTTGCCCTGGCAAACAAGGTGGTGGTTATCGACGAGTGCCATGCCTACGATTCGTACATGCGATGCTACCTGAATCGCGTGCTTGGGTGGCTTGGTGCCATGGGCGTGCCGGTGCTGCTGCTGTCGGCGACGCTTCCAAAGAGTCAGCGCGAGGAAATGCTTGAGAGTTACCAAAAGGGGCAGCGCGCGCATGAGAGGCCCAAGGAGCCTCTGAAGCGCATGGGGCCCCCGCGACTTCGGGGCAAGCGTGCGGCTGCCTCGACGTTGCCCGAGGAGAAGCCTGCGGATGCCGCGATGGCCGCCTGCAAGGCGGACGACGACCCTCGGACGGCGGACGCCTATCCGCTTATCACATACACAGACGGCGACAAACCGGCCGCCCACGTTGCCCCGGAGCCGTCCGGACGGACGATGGAGGTTTCCATCGGGCTGCTCGACGACACGGACGAGACCCTGATTGCGCTCATGGGCGAGCGCCTCGGCGAGGGCGGGTGCGCCGGCGTCATCTGCACCACGGTCAAGCGTGCCCAGCATGCCGCGCAGGTTTTGAGGGATGCCTTTGGCAATGACACCGTGGTTCTTGCCCATGCCCGCTTCACCGACATCGACCGCATGGCAATCGAGACGCGCCTGCGCGGCCTGCTGGGGCCGGATTCTACCAGGGAGAACGGGCGGCGTCCCGAGCGCCTGATCGTGGTGGGCACCCAGGTTCTCGAGCAGTCGCTCGACATCGACTTCGACGTGATGGTGAGCGATATTGGCCCGGTCGATTTGGTCATGCAGCGAATCGGGCGCCTCCACAGGCACGTCCGGCGGCGTCCTTCCAAGCTTGAGAGGGCCTGCTGTTATGTCCGCGGCGTCGAAGGCTGGGAGGTTGACGGCCCGGTTTTTGCCGGGGGAGTCAATAAGGTCTATCCGACTGCGACCCTTTTGGAGGCGCTTGGAGTGCTGGGCCTGACAGGCGAGGGCGCGGCCTGCTCGGCGAACCTGCCGGCCGACATCGCGCGTACGGTGCGCGACGCCTATGAGGGCAAGGTCGCGCTGCCGCCGGCGTGGGGTGAGTCCTATGAGGACGCCCGGGAGAAGAGGAAAGCCGAGGAATCGAACAAGCAGAACCGTGCCGACACATGCCTGCTGAGGGACGTGTCTTTGATGGTGGGCGACGGCGACACGCTTGTGGGCTGGTATACAGCCAAGAACCTCGAAACTCGCGACCAGGATTACGGCCCACGTGCCGTGCGCGACACGGGGGAGACGGTTGAGGTGCTTGCGCTGGAGCTGCGCGGGCAAGAGGTGCACCTGCTGCCCTGGGTCGGCGACGAGGAAGCGGGCGTGGAGTGCGGGGCGCAGGTCGATACTGGTTGTGTCCCCGACGACGCGACGGCGCAGCTTGCCGCCCAATCGGCGGTGCGCCTGCCGCAGTCGCTGTGTAGGCCCGAGCGCATCGAGGGGCTCATCAACGAGCTGGAGGAAGCGTGCGGCCCCCTTGTGGGGAGCTGGCAGGAGTCGCCCTGGCTTGCCGGGTGCCTGCCGCTCCTGTTGAAGCGCGACGAGCAAGGGCGTCTGAGCACGGCACTGTGTGGATGGACCGTGGTCTACAGCCGAAACGAAGGTTTGGCGGTGGAGCGTCGGGAAGCTATCATGTAAGCCCTCCCGAGCCAGACGGCCCCGTGCCGTCATTCTTGGGATGACCCGTACTGCATTCTGGTTTTGGGTGTGTTCCCCACTCTCGTGGGGATTGCGTTGCTTGTGGGATTGGCAATTGATGTCGTGGCGAAGGGAGGACTGGCTAAAGAAGAATTCAATAGTTAACAAGAATTCAGTAGTTCAATACTCTTGCAATCCGCATTCTGCCTCGCTATGATGGCCTCAGTTCGACATAGCTCCATCAAGGCGTGGCGCTCTGTCGAATGCGCACCCTGAGAGTCGCATAGCCATACATCTCTATTGGCTAGACCGATTTCAAAGGAGGTGCCCAGAATGTTGGATTCTTCTCAGCGCCCGGTGTTTCGTTTGGATCGCGACCCCTGGATTCCGGTTCTTTACGCCGACGGTTCCCTGCGGGACGTCTCGTTGCGCGAGCTGTTTGCCGAGGCCCATCGCATCCGTGGCATCACGCCCGACATGCCCCAGCAGGAGCTTCCCTTGCTGCGGCTTGCCCTGGCGATCCTCTACCATCTCTATGACTATTCCGAGACGGAGTACGGGCCCGGCGAGATAGCGCGGGAGATGGAGAGCGAGTGGCTGGGGATCTGGAACGAAGGCCACTTCGATCCCGAGGCCATTACGGGTTACTTCGACGAGTTCTCGGATCGTTTCGACCTCTTCGACCTCGAACGCCCGTTCTACCAGACGCCCGGCCTCCGGTATACCGAGGCGGCCGGTCGCCCCTATGACCCCATCAGCGAGGCCATTGCCGATGTGCCCAAGCCCAAGAAGTATCTCATGGCGATGCGGGCCCGCAACGCTCTTGGCGACATCTCTTTTGCTGAGGCGGCCCGCTGGCTGGTCTATATGCAGGCGTACGACTGCGCAGGCATCAAGACGCCCGTACAAGGTAACAGCCGAGTCCAAAAGGGAAAGGTCTATGCCCCCAAGGACGCGGTTGGGACCGGCTGGATGGGCGCGCTGGGGGGTGTGTTCCTCAAAGGGGAGACGCTCTTCGACACGCTTATGCTTAACTGGGTCATTGCCGACCCGGACGGCAAGGCCCCCTCGTACTTTGCGGGGATGGAGAACCTCCCGGCGTGGGCCCGTCCTCACGACGTCGCCTCGGCGGACATTTGGGAGGCAGACTCCCATGGCTTTAGGCCTGGACCCGCGGCCCTCTATACCTGGCAGTCGCGTCGGGTACGGCTTGTTCCCAACGAGGAGGGGACGGCGGTGAGGGGCATCGTGTCCTGTTACGGGGACATTCCTCCCAAGCCGATTGACTACCAGCTTTTCGAGCCCATGACTGCATGGAGGCTGGCTACCGCCCAGCAGAAGAAGCTAGGGCTCTCCCACGCCCCCCTCATGCCGGCTCGCCATATGGCCGGCCGCTCGCTGTGGCGCGGCTTCGCGGCTCTCCTGGCGCTTGACGAGTCGGGCGACGATCATCGCCCGGGTGTTGTGCGCTGGATCGGCTACGTCAACGAGGAACGGCGCGATGAGCTTGCCAGGCCTCTTCCGGCCCTTTCGGTTTGTGCCCAGGGTATTACCTATGGCACCCAGAGCAGCGTCATCGAGGAGTCTATCGCCGACTCGTTCGATGTGGCGGTGTCCCTGTGCAACCCCAAGCTCGGCGTGGTCGACGAGGTGAAGTGTGTCATCGCCCAGGCGGAGGATTGCGTCAGGGCCCTCGTCTCCTTTGTCCGCATGGTAGACGCGATCGCCGGGAACTGCCACAGCGAATCCGGGTCAGACTCCGTGCGGGAGCAGGCCTACGTTGAGCTCGACGAGTTGTTCCGTTGGCGCATCGCCCACATGCCGCAGGAAGATGTGGCCCGCTATGTGGACGAATGGCGCGCGCAAGCCCATATAACGCTGCTCGAATTGGGGCGTCGCTACCTCAACGACAGCGCCGTCGCCCAGTTTGTTCCGCGCGAGGTGCAGGGGCGGCTTCGAAGCGCGAGCGAGGCTATGCGCAACTATCAATGGGAGCTCGACAGGGCTCTTGGAAAGCTTCCCGGTAAGAACGTCGTTGCGGGAGCGCGCGAAACCGAGCAGACAAGGGAGGGGGACTGACCGTCATGGAAAACCTGAAACCCAAAGAGCGGGCCGGCGCCGTGGGCGTGTTTGCCGTGGGCAAGATCAATCGCCTGCAGGCGAGTCTGTTCGGCACAGGGCCGGGGGCTCCTGCGGCAAGGGCGGAGCTTGCCAGACTGCGACGCCTTGACACGATGGAGGGCGGCTGGATGGCCGTGGGAGACCAGCTGTTCGATAACTGGCCCGAAGACACCCTGGGGCAGCCGTTTTGGGCAGACAAACCTACGCGCGAGCTTCTCGCCGTTCAGGCCGCATTGCGCTTTTACGGCATGCACCAGCAATCCCAAAAGAGCCCCATGGCCATGGACGGGCGCAAGGCCGAGCCGGGCAGGTACGACGGCTCTTTCGGCCGGGCATGCCGCCGCATCGAGCCAGACAGGACGTCTTGTGGCGGCGTTCAGAGGCGTCTGGCTTGCATCGAGGGTGCCGTTGACTTCGATGGCGTGCTCTACCAGGTGCAAGGCCTTGTCCATCGCCTCAGGAGCGAGGGCATCCCACTCGACTACCGCGTGTTCGCCTCGGATTTGTACCTGCTGCAGTTTGACGCATATCGCGAAGGCGTTCTTGCCCGTTGGGCCAAGGACTACTACCGCTATGCCAAAGAGGGCGCTGAGGAATAGGCATTCGGCGGGCGAGGGGTAGCAGCGTGCTAATGCGGGCCTGCCCCCCGGTGTGGCCGAGAACCCGGCGGTGTGCTCAGCTCATCGCTGCGTCGAGAAAACAAAGGAGACCATCATGCTCTGCCTTGATATCCATGCAATTCAAAACGTTCCTCCGAGCAACATCAACCGCGACGATACCGGCAGCCCCAAGACCGCCCTCTACGGTGGCGTGCGCCGCGCGCGCGTCTCGAGCCAGGCCTGGAAACACGCCATGCGCGAGCTGTTCCCCGACCTTCTGCCCAAGGGCTCGCTCGGCGTGAGGACCAAGCTGGCCCAGGGTATCATCGCTTCCCGCATATCCGAGCTGCGCCCCGAATATGCCGACCAGGCTCGGGCACTTGCCAACGGCGTGCTCACGGCTACGGGCGTCAAGACAAAGGCCTCGGATCGCGCGGGTTCTGAGACGGGCGCCGACGTGACTGAGTATCTGATCTTCATTGCCAATTCCGAGCTTGACGCCCTGGCTCGTGTGGCTATCGAATGGGCCGAGAAGGGATTCGATCCCAAGAAGCCCACCAAGGAGATGAAGAACCGGGTTTCCGAGGTGTTCCACGGGGTGCAGGCGGTCGACATCGCGCTGTTCGGCCGTATGCTTGCCGACGCCCCCGACCTCAACACCGACGCTTCGGCCCAGGTGGCCCACGCCATCTCGGTCGACCCGGTCACGATGGAGTACGACTACTTCACGGCTATGGATGACTGTGCCGCCGAGGACAACGCCGGCGCCGCCATGATCGACAGCCTGGGCTTCGACTCTTCCACGCTATATCGCTACGCCACGGTCAACCTCGACTCACTGCACGGCCAGCTGGGAAGCGACGAGGCGACCGCACGGGCGGCGGCGGCCTTTGTCGAGGCCTTCGCGCGCTCCATGCCCTCGGGCAAGATGAACACCTTTGCCAACCGAACGCTGCCGAGCGCCCTTTACGTGGCCATCCGTGACGACCAGCCCGTCAATGCGGTGTCGGCCTTCGAGGAGCCTGTGAGGCAGAAGGAGGGTATGTCCATCTCGCGCCAAGCGGCCGAACGCCTGGGGCGCCGCATCGACGAGATCGAGAAGGCCTACGCTCATCCCGCCCTCCAGGCCTGGAACGTCGTGGTCGGGGAGCCAGTCGAGCCCCTTTCGTCGCTGGGCGCATCCGTCGATTTTGCCGCGATGGCGAGCGGCGTCCATGACGAGGTCCTGGCCTTGCTGGGGCAGGGGAGCGGACGATGAGCGTCTTGCTGCTCCGGCTTGTGGGTCCTCTGCAGGCATGGGGCGACTCCTCGCGTTTCACCCGGCGCGAAACCCGGCGCGAACCTACCAAGAGCGGCGTCGTGGGCTTGCTCGCCTCGGCGTTGGGGCGTTCGCGCGAGGCCGACCTCTCAGATCTGGCCGCGTTGGAGTTTGCGGTCAGGGTCGACCAGGCGGGCACCGTGCTGCGTGATTTTCAGACCGAGCGCCCCGCTAAGGGCGAGCCCATGCCCCTGACCCACCGCTACTATCTTGCGGATGCCAAGTTCTTGGTGGCGCTGGGGGGTGAGCGAGCGTTTCTTGAAGAGATCGACCGGGCGCTCAGGTGCCCCTGCTGGCCGCTTTATCTGGGAAGGCGCTCATGCCCTCCCGACCTGCCCCTTACCCTGGGGGTGCATGACGAGTACGCGGACGTGCGCGAGGCCCTGTCCCGCGAGCCCTGGCTTGCCTCCGCATGGCTCAAGGGGCGCCGTGGGGATGACTCTGCTGAGGAGCTCGCGGTTGTATGCGATGCCCGCGAGGGGGAGCCGGCCGAGTACCACCCTGACTGTCCCCTGAGCTTTGCGGCGGCCGGGCGTGTCTATGCGGACCGGCCGGTCTACCGGTTCTCCGTGCCAAACCCAAGTTGGCAGCGCCCGGCAGTCGAGCCGGCGCAGGCATGCGCCTCGCCTTGCGACCACGACCCCATGAGCTGCCTGTAAGCGACAAAGGAGGTGTCTTCTCACCATGTATCTCACACGAATGCCCCTCAACGCCGCCAGGGGGGAGACTCGCCGCTTGGTGGCGTCTCCCTACCGGCTGCATGCGGCGGTGGAGGCGGCCTTTCCTCCAGGTGCGGTTACCAGCGACGACGACAGCCGCGTGCTGTGGCGCCTCGAGCGTCGCGCCGAAGCGCCGCAGGCGTTCTGGCTCTACATCGCGAGCCCCGAGCAACCCGACCTCACCCATGTGGTTGAGCAGGCAGGATGGCCCACGCGCGAGCGCCTGTGGGAGACCAAAGACTACCGACCCCTGCTCGACCGTATTCAGAACGGCCAGCGTTGGGAGTTTCGCCTTAAGGCCAACCCGGTGCGCAAAGTGAAGCAGGATATGGGTCGCAGGCCCAACGAGCGCGTCGCAGGCACGATTCAGGGCCACGTGACGGTTGCCCAGCAGCTCGAGTGGCTCGCGTCGCGAGCCGCCGCCCATGGGTTCGAACTGCCGCTTGACGCAAACGGTGTACCTGCGGTGGTAGTCAGCGAGCGCAACCGGGAGGTGTTCAAGCGGGGCTCTCGCGAGGTGACCCTCTCGACAGCCATGTACGACGGCGTGCTCACGGTGACCGATGCCGACTTGATGCGTGCCACGCTGTGCCGAGGCATCGGCCGCGCCAAGGGTTTTGGCTGTGGGCTGCTTACCATTGCCCCTGAGAGAAAGGGATGACTGATGGAGCCCGACGATGTGGTGCAGGAGGAAGCGTGCGATGTGCCGCAGGAACCGCCTGCGCCCAAGAAACGGGCCCCATCTCTGGGCACCCCGCCGCCCGACGTCGTTGACCTGGCACGGTTTGAGGATCGCCTCTCGTTTGCGTATTTCGAGCACTGCAAGATCCATCGCGACGACAACGCCATCACGGCGACCGATGCCGAGGGAACGATTCACATTCCCGCGGCTGCCCTGAGCGTCTTGATGCTGGGTCCGGGCTGCAGCGTGACGCATGGTGCCATGAATGTGATCGGCGATAACGGCGCCACGGTGCTGTGGGTGGGGGAGCGGGGCGTTCGCATGTATGCGTGCGGCAAACCGCTCACCCACTCTTCCTCGCTGCTGCAACGCCAGGCGCAGCTGGTCTCAAACAACCGGGAGCGCCTGGCCGTGGCCCGCAGAATGTACGGCATGCGCTTTGCGGGGGAGGACGTCGAGAAGCTCACGATGCAGCAGCTGCGCGGCAGGGAAGGCGCACGCATCCGGCGGGTGTACCGCGAGCTCTCGGAGAAGACGGGCGTGCCGTGGGACAAGCGCACCTACGACCCCGATGACTACGAGGAGGGCACCGAGATCAACAAGGCCCTGTCGGCGGCCCATACCTGCCTGTACGGCCTGGCCCATGCGGCCATCGTGGCGCTGGGCTGCTCGCCCGGCCTGGGGTTTGTGCATACGGGGCATGAGCGCTCCTTCGTGTACGACGTGGCGGACCTCTATAAGGCGGAAACCTCCATCCCCGTCGCGTTCGAAGTGGCCGCGAAGAAGCCCGACGACATTGGCGCATGCGTGCGGCGTGCCATGCGCGATGCCGTGTACGACCTCTCGCTGCTCAAGCGCATGGTTCGGGATATCCGCTGGCTTCTGAGCCCTGCCGGGGAAGGGGAGCCTGAGTCTCTTGAGGAGCAGGGAGACGGCGGAGAAGAAGACCATGTGGGTCTGTGGGACGAACGCGTGGGCGAGGTTGCGGCCGGCGTGTCCTACGAATAGCCTGCGAGGAGGCGTGGCGACATGGTGGTAGTGATCCTTACGGCGTGCCCCTCTGGCCTGCGGGGCGATCTGACGCGCTGGCTGTTCGAGGTTGCCCCCGGCGTTTTCGTAGGACATGTCTCGGCGCGCGTTCGAGAGCGGTTATGGGACCGCATCGTGGCCCTCGTGAAGGGAGGGCGCGCGATTATGGTGTACTCGGCCCGCAACGAGCAGCACCTGGCGTTCAAGGTGCACCAGCCCGACTGGGAACCGGTTGACTGCGATGGCCTGGAACTCATTCGTCGGCCATCCGGTACCGAGGGCGCGACGCTTGCCGGTGCGCCTCCCAAGGGTTGGAGCAACGCCAGCAAATACCATGCCGGGAGAAAATACAGCCGATGAGGAAGGGCCACTCGCAAGATCGGGCTCCGTTGGAGATGCCGATATGGCGTAGCGGGCCGGCAGGGACTTGCGAAAAGTGATTGCGTTATATCAGAATGTCGAGTAGAGTCGCAGCTCGTGAAGTGTGCTCCCCGCATACGCGGGGATGATCCTTATCTGGTCATGGATGGAGACAGTACCAGGGAGTGCTCCCCGCATACGCGGGGATGATCCCTCGGTGCTTTGGATGTTGCCGTTTACGTCACGGTGCTCCCCGCATACGCGGGGATGATCCCGAAAAATTGCATGAATACAGAAGTACAGATATGTGCTCCCCGCATACGCGGGGATGATCCCGCGGAGGGCCCTCGCCCTCAGCTCCTCCTCAGTGTGCTCCCCGCATACGCGGGGATGATCCCCTGGCTGCGGCGTCGGGGATGGACCTGGCGGCGTGCTCCCCGCATACGCGGGGATGATCCCGCGTGCGCTCGCCTGCTGCGGCGGCTGTCCTGGTGCTCCCCGCATACGCGGGGATGATCCCGCCGCGCGGATTACGCC
>CAVEWV010000078.1:0-13067 GCA_963619535.1 Acutalibacteraceae bacterium
TCACCTATTTCGTCGAATGCGTCGTTCACGCGCTCGCAGTAGTCTGCCGCCGAAATGGTGACCATGCCGTTTTTTATCAGAGACGATGTCTTTGCCTGCGCCAGAGTGGGGGAGAGCCAGAAGCCGTCGGGCAGGGAGGAAGAAGCGGGGGCCAAAAGGCCACACCCGCAGATGAGCGCGCCCGCTATCAGGCCGGTCGTGACCCAGCGGGCAATGGAGTGGATGTTGCTACCTAGAGAAAACAACCTCGGGGGGGGGTACGTTCATGGTGCTTCTCCAATCTCGGTGGATGGCGCGTGGATGGCGCGTCGTGGTGTAACGATATGCTTTTTCAGGTGGATTTCAATAGCCGAGCGCTCAGAATCCGGTGAGTGGGGGAGTGTCGTCTTGTTCAACGAAGCCATCGATGTTGCAGCGGCATGCCTCTTCTCGATTTGCGCCAAATGACGCGAGTTCTATTGCTAACCTATGTCTGCTTTCGCTGGCGGCTTCCTGTCTTGCAGCGAGCCGTTTGAAAACTATTCCATAAAAGGAATAGTTTTCTTCGGCAGTATGTGATAAAAACTATTCCCGTAAGGAATGGTTTTTGATCCATGAGAGTGGGTGACCTCGATGAGAACTGTTGGCGAGGTCGCGGCGATGCTCGGCGTCTCAAGGCGTCGCGTCTACGCGTTGATAGACGTCGGCACGTTGTCCGCCGAAAAGGCCGGCGGGATCTGGCTTGTGGACGACGCGAGCCTGGAGAGGCGCCTCGCGCACGGCGTGGACAGGCGTGGCGGCCGGCCCCGGAAGGGGGAGGGCGCAGACGAGGTGCGGCTCACGCTCATGAACCGCGACCATCCTGTTGTCGAGGCCGTATACGACGCCCGGCATGGCGTTTTTTCTTCTGTGGGCCCTCTGATTGACGCGGCCCGTGCCCCGATCGGCCTGCCAGACGGGCGCGGACGAATCTCTGCGGCCATGCTCTCCTCCTGGTGGAGCGCCCGGGGAATCCCCCAGGCACGAAAGGGGCTTGCCACTATCTTGGAGCGACAGGGGGTCGCGCTACCCGAGGAGCTCGTCTACCGCAACCTCGGCCTCTCCCTGTCCGACCAGTACTGGGTGCTGCCCGCGGGGTTGGACGCGACATGGGGGGAGCTCAACTTCTTCACCAACGATTTCGAGAGGCTGGGCGTCCCAAGCGAGGGCCCGGGCTCAGAGAGGCACCCGGACAACACGTCCGACGGCGTCTTGCCCAAGCACTGGTTTGTGGCGCCGGACGGGACGAGGACGCTCTCCAAGGCCGGCGGCGCGTTCTCCCAGGAGCCGTGCAACGAGGTGATCGCGACCGAGCTGTGCAGGCGCATCATGCCCGGCGACCAGTTCTGCGCCTACAGTCTGGGGAGAAGCGGGGGCGCGCTGGCGTCCCTGTGCCCCAACTTCCTTTCGGATGAGGAAGAATTCGTTCCGGCCCACTACGTGCGCATGGTCAAGCCGCAGGAGGCCCACCACAGCGATTACCAGCACTATCTCGAGTGCTGCCACGAGCTGGGGATAGACGATGCGGCGCAGACCATCTCGTTCGGAATCGTCTGCGATGACGTGATGGCAAATACCGACCGACATTGGCGCAATTTCGGCGTGGTTCGCAACGTCGAGACGCTTACGTGCCGCATCGCACCAATCTTCGACACAGGCACGAGCCTGTGGTGCGACCGCGAGGACCTTTTGATGGCGAGAGACTTCACGTTCAGCTCAAAGCAGTTTGAAAGCAAACCTGGCAAGCAGTTGCAGCTTGCCGACCTGGACTGGGTGGACACGAGCAAGATTCAGGGTCTTGACGAGTATGCGCGCGAGATACTCCTCCAAAGCGACCTGCCGCCGGAGCGTGTCGACCTCATTTGCGAGGGCGTTCGCTGGCGAGTGGGGCGCCTGACGCGTATCTGCGAGTTTCTGTAGCAGAAGAAGCGTTGGGCATGTTTGGGATTTGCATACTGTCGGCCTGTCGACTGTTCCCAAAATATTTGCATCATTTTAGATATAAATGATGCAAATACAAGGTGAATGAGGCAAATGTGCTTGCTCGTACGCGGTCCTCTCAGCCCGCGGCTCCCGCTGCCTTGCGGCTCGCGATCTCCTCCTGCATGGCGTCGAGGTCTGCGTGCTGGAAGAGGTCGATGACCTCCTGCTGGCTGTGCACGTCGAGTTTCTGGAAGATATGGTGGCTGTGGGTGTTCACCGTGCCGGCCGATATGGAGAGCTCCTCCTGTATGCGCGTGCAGTTGCGCCCGGCCGCGATGAGGCGGAACACGTCCACCTCGCGGCGCGTGAGCCCGTAGTAGTCGCCGATGATGGCGCACTTGCGCTGGAAGGGTACCTTCTGCGGCCTGCCTGCATGTTCCTGCCCGGCAGGGGAGACGCGAGCGCGTGCCCTTTCGGTACCGGCCGCGCCCGTACCCTCGCGCACCCTTCCCTCGGCAGTCGCGCTCGCATGCTCGTGTGCTTCGTCCTTGTGCTGTCCGGCATTGTAAAACCAGGCCACCGCGCCCACACGCCCCCGCGCAATGCCCTCGCCCTCGCGTGCCCCGCCCTCCGGCGCATCCGCCTCCTGTCCCGCGAGGTTCTTCTCAAAGAGCGCCAGGTCGCTGCTCGTGAACACGTATGTCCGCAAAAACGAGATGCTGATGATTGCCACGGCGGCAACTGTCGAGAAGAGGTGCGGCCCCACCCCGAGCTGTGCCAGGGCGCTGGCGATGGATGCCCCTGCGATGACCCCCACGAACAGCACAAGCGCCCGGCCGTAGCCGAAGACCTGCACCGAGGTGAACTGGAAGCGGCTGGCCACCTCGCTTAGGATGACCCACACGAGTATCTCGAACAGCGTGTACCCTGCCGTGACGATGGCGTAGGGCACCGTGATATCGGCACCCGTGAGCGGCATGACGGCGAACCCCACGACGCATACGAGCGCCGTGGGCTTGTAGAGCGCCTCGATGCTGACGTCGCGTGTGATTGACATTCCCGCGAGGAGCGCAAGCGCCGTTGCAAGGGGAACGAGGGAGTTCAGCGTCTGGAACGCCTGGTCAAGCGCACTTGCGCCCGAGGTGAAATACAGGTCGCGCGTGATGCCGGTCATGATGCCGAGCACGGCGGCGCAGGTCGCGAGCTTGAAAAGCATCTTGGCCGAGATGCGCTCGCCGAAGCTCGTGCGCGGCTGGGAGTCGCCCGTACCGGGCAGCGGCACCTGGTGAAGCGAGGCGATGCAGGCAAACGGGAGCGCGACCTCCGCCACGACCGCCGCCGCAAACGGCAGGGCCATGATGGCGAGGGTGAGCAGGGCGCATCCCACCGTCGCCCATAGCACGCCTATCGTGCAGGAACGCACATCGACTCCCACGAAGCGCCTGCCGAGCGCAAGCAGCACGAGCGCCGATCCCACGCCGGTGAGGGCGGCACTTCCCCACAGCACGGGGTCGGATATCGCTCGGCCGTCCACGAGGGAGGGCACGAGCAGCAGGATCCCCGCGCCGGCCAACGCCGGTCCGGCGTAGTCGAACGCGGCATGCTGCCCCCAGGCCATGACCTGCCGGTGGAGCAGGGCGAAGGCGGTGAGCCCCACACCCAGGGCGAGGATGGAGCTGCGGTAGACGTCGTTGGCCACCGCGGCCATCGCCTCGGGGGCGTAGTGCTGGAACAGCGCCACACTGAAGAACGCCGTGGTGATCCACGTTCTGTTGAGCATGTAACTGAGCGCACGCCATATGCCTGACTGCTTGCCCATGCCCGCCTCTCCGGCGAGCCCGCCCGGCCTTTTCCCCATTGTCCCCCCGAACCCCACCCTGTCGATGTGTCCCCATGATACGCCCGCCGGCCCGCGCAAAACTCATAAGCACCTTATGAGATACGGCCTGAACTGGGGCAATTCATAAGGGTGGCTTGATGTGCCCGAACCTGCCGGGGCGCTAGCGTGTGGGTTGCAGGGCCGAGGGAAGCGGCCCTGCGGACATGTTCAGGCAAGGAGAAGGAGGGACAGCATGCAAGAACGCGTGAGCCGCCGAAGCTTTTTGAAGATTGCCGCGGCGACCGGTGTCATCGCGGGGCTCGGCATGACGGCGGGGTCGGCCTTGGCCCAGACCGACTATCAGGTGTTCGACAGCACCCAGACCACCCGTAGGGTGCGCACGGTGTGCCGCGGGTGCGGCAAGATGGAGTGCGGCGTGTGGGTCACGGTGGAGAACGGCCGCGCCGTCAAGATCGAGGGCGACGAGAGCGCCGGCCACACCATGGGCAGCTGCTGCAACAAGTCGGTGTCGTCGCTGCAGGCCTGCTATCATCCCGACCGCCTGCGCTATCCCATGAAGCGCACGAATCCCAAGGGCGAGGACCCCGGTTGGGTGCGCATATCCTGGGACGAGGCCATCGACACCATATATGAGGGCATCGAGGCCGTGCGTGCAAAGTACGGCTCTGAGGCCCTGTTCGACATGGCCGGCACCGGCCGCATGTATGCCAACCAGGGCACGTTCGGCGCGTGGTTCCACTCGCCCAACAGCTTCGGCGCCTACCAGGTGTGCAAGGGCCCGCGCCACTTTGCCTCGGCGCTTACCTCCGACTGGAACTTCAGCTGGTCGGCCACGGTGGACCGCCCGCAGGTCTTCACCATCTGGGCGTCCGGCCCCGAGTGCTCTAACTACGACGAGTCGGGCCGTTCCATCGTCGACGAGGCTCTCAACTCCCCCACGTTCATCTCCGTGGACCCCCGCTCCACGAACCTGGGCAAGGAGTCCGACATCCACCTGGCGCTCAAGGGTGGCACCGACACGCCGCTGGCCCTGGCCATGTGCGACGTGGTCATCAAGAACGACCTGGTAGACTGGCAGTTTGTGAAGCGCTGGACCAACGCGTGCTTCCTGGTGGTGGAAGACAAGGAGCCCAACGGCCCCGAGATGCCCCACATCTGGCACGGCCCCACGGCCCTGAAGACCACCCTGCTCACCCAGGCCGATCTGCAGGAGGACGGCAGCCCCTACAAGTACATGGTGTGGGACCAGGCCAGCGAGTCGCTCAAATGGTTCAACGCCAGCGCCGACCGTCGCGGCGCCGACCCCGACTGGGACCCCGTCACCGACGAGGAGTGCAACATCTGGGAGGGCGAGCAGCCCTGGAAGCGCTATGACGGCGACGGCCCGCAGGACGAGTGGTCGCGCAGGAACTTCGAGGGCACCGAGGCCGACACCGTGCGCTCCGAGTTTTCGCAGGGCTTCGTGCCCACGCTCGACGACTTTGAGTCGCTCGACCCGGCCGTCTACGGCGAGTTCGAGGTGACCTTCAAGGACGGCACCACCCACGTGGCCGTGCCGGTGTGGCAGAAGTTCGCCGAGCGTTGCGACCAGTACGCCCCCGAGATTGCCGAGGGCATCACGGGCGTGCCTGCCGCCGACATCGAGAAGGCAGCCCTGGTCTACGCCACGCGCGCCGACGAGCGCTGGGGTAACGGCGGCATCATGTACCAGCTGGGCGTGGAACACCACGGCAACGGCGTGCAGAACTGCCGCGCCATCGAGATCCTCACGGCCATCACCGGCAACACCGACACCCCCGGCGGCCAGCGCGGCTCCACCAAGCTCGACATGAACTACATGGGCAACTTCGGCCTGGCGCCCTACGACCCCAACGCCGACCGCTCCAGCGACGGCACCAAGCGCCTCGGCGCCGACACGCACCCGCTGCTTAGCTGGTGGGGCATGTGGGCCAACTCCAACGATATCGCGCAGGCAGGCGCCACGGGTAAGCCCTACCCGCTCAAGGGCGCCATGTGCGGCGCCGGCGACTTCATGAGCATGGCGAACTCCGCGCTCATGTGGGACTGCCTCAAGCAGCTCGACTTCTTCTTCGACATCGACCTGTGGCACGCCCCCACCAGTGAGCTCGCCGACATCATCCTGCCTGCCCGCCACTGGCTCGAGGTGCCGCTGCCCCGCCAGTCGCAGGGTGCGTCGGGAGCGTTGGGCGCCTGCGTGCCGGTGGTTGAGCCCCTGGCCGAGTCGCAGTACGACCCCACCATCGCCGAGATGATCTATGAGCGCGCCGGCATCCAGTGGGGCTGGGATGCGAGCAACCCCTATCCCACCATGGAGGAGCAGCTCGACTACGTGGTGCGCGAGGTGGCCCCCTCCTGGCAGGACTTCGTGCAGCAGTTCCAGGACAACGGCTGGTGGGACGTCAAGAAGATCCACCCGGACGACTGGGGCACCTACCGCCGCTACATGACGGGCTTCCTCAAGAAGGACTACACCCAGACCCCCACGGCGCAGAACGTGGTGCCCGGCTTCAACACGCCCACGCAGAAGCAGGAGATCTGGTCCACCATCATGGAGACCTATCACGGCGCGGCCGCGGCCCTGCCCGACTACGAGCCCAACCCCGACACGAAGGTCATGAACCCCGAGCTCTGGGAGGAGTACCCGCTCGAGTGCCTCACTGGCCGCCGCATCCCGGTGTACTTCCACTCCGAGCATCGCCAGCTGCCGTGGTGCCGCGAGGTGTGGCCGGTGCCCAAGATGGAGATCAACCCCGAGGACGCCGCCGAGCTGGGTATCGAGCAGGGCGACTGGTGCTGGATTGAGAACCCCCACGGCAAGATTCGTCAGACGGCCGACATCTTCCCGGGCGTGAAGAAGGGCACCATCAACTGCGAGCACTCCTGGTGGTACCCCGAGCTGTCCGCCCCTGAGCACGGCTGGCGCCTCTCTGCCGTGAACCAGCTGGTGAACAACGACATCTCCGACCCTTATTGCGGCTCGTCGGTGGTGCGCGGCTATCCGGTGAAGGTGTACAAGGCCACCGCCGAGAACTCGCCGTTCGGCAACCCCGTGCCCTGCGACGACGACGGCACGCCCATCATCTGCGATGCGACCGACCCGCGCCTGAAGGCCTGGGCCCCCGTGTACGAAGGAAGGGATGAGTAATGGCACGCCTTACCTTGGCGATCGACCTCAATCGCTGCATGAACTGCAAGGCCTGCAACGCTGCCTGCAAGGAGCAGAACGACGTGGGCATCGGCTATTTCTGGAACTGGGTCGAGCGCAAGCAGTCCGACAGGTTGGAGGAGGACAACGGCGCTCCCAGCCACGACTTCTACTACCTGCCCATGCAGTGCCAGCACTGCGACAACCCCGAGTGCGTCACCGTGTGCCCCACGGGCGCCTCGGTCAAGACGGACAACGGCACCATCCAGATCGATCCGGAGCTGTGCATCGGCTGCCAGGCCTGCGTGGGCGCCTGCCCCTATGGCGTGCGCTACCTCAATGCCGAGAAGAACGTAGTTGAGAAGTGCACGCTGTGCGCCGAGCGCGTGGCGGAAGGCGAGATGCCCCAGTGCGTGCTCAACTGCGTGGGCATGGCCAAGTGGTTCGGCGACCTCGACGAGGGCATCGAGAGCTTCGAGGGCCCGTGCGGCAAGACGCTTGGCGAGTACGTGCAGCCCCTCGAGGAGGCCGACCTGCACCATCTGGCCGACGCGGGCAACGGCCCGAGCTTCGTGTATATCCTGCGCAATCACACCTGGCAGGAGTAGGGGACTGGGCAGGTAGCTTGCGGGGCCTGTGCCTGCAAGCACGCATTTGAGGGCGGGGCCGCGGTCGTGCGGCCCCGCCCGCCGGGGCGCTTGTGTCTTGCAGCGGGTCCGCCCGTCATCCCCCCGAACTGCGGGCGGGCCCGTTGCAGCGCACAAGCGAGCAAGATTGAAGGGGGATATGCGAGATGAGTGAGGAAGAGAAGACATCCCAGGCAGGCTCGGGGAACATCGAGCGCGCCTACCAGCCGGCGACACAGGACCCCTCGGCGATGCTGGGCGCAGCGCCCGATACCGGGGGTATGTCGGCCGAGGAGCGCACCGAGCTGCTTTATGAGCGCCTGCATGGCTCGCGCAGGTTTCTCAGCGCCATCCTGGACTTTTGCCGCGAGGGGCGCAGCGAGGGCGAGGTGGCCGAGGAGGTTGCGCGCCTTAAGGAGCGCGAGTTCTGCATCTACGGGGCCGACGTGCTGTGTGCGCACCTGGTAGAAGCCGGGGCGCTTGAGCGCATCGAGCCGGCGCGGCAGGACGTGCGCGTCGTTATGGTGGACGGCGTGCAGTACCTGGAGCCTGCTGGGGCCGCTGACGGCGATGGACAGGGTGCCGAGGACGCTGGGGAAGGCACCGGCAAGGAGCCCGTCTGCCTGAAGACGACCGCCGCCGGGCTCGCCTTTCTTGCCCGCGAGCGCGACCTCGGGCGCTTCCAGGCCGTGCTCACCGAGGATGACGGCTACGAGAACATCTACCGCATCCTGCTCGACTGCTGCGCCAACGAGGGCGGTGCCAGCGCGGCGCAGCTCGGCGACGCCGTGGACGGCCAGCCCGAGGTGCAGGAGCCGCGCCTGTACGCCTCGTATTTCTACGAGAAGCTGGCTGAGTGCGACCTCATCGAGTGGTCTGGCACGGCGTGGGTCGCTACCGAGCTCGGCCGCCGCGCGGGGGCGTATCTGGACGGCAGGGCGTAAGACCGCAGGTCGTGAGTGTTTTTCTATATGGGGAGGCCGCCTGTACCCGGGCGGCCGAAAGTTTGGGGGAGACTATGGCTGAGGAGATCATCGAGCACGCTGGGTTCCGGATGGACGCGCAGGAGCGCGAGGACCTGGCGCGCGCCCACGAGCAGCGCGCATGGATGTACGGGCTGCTTGCGCGCCTGTACCGCGTGGAGGTGGACCCGGTGCTCCTGGAGCAGCTCCGTGCGATGAAGTTCCCGGCCTCGACGGGCAACGACCGCATGGACAAGGGCTATCGCCAGCTCGCGGGCTATCTCGCACGCGCCGATGCCGGCACGCTCACCGAGCTCGCGGTGGACTACGTGCGCGCCTTCATCGGCCACGGCATCGACGGTCACGCGGCGGCCTACCCCTTCGAGAGCGTCTACCGCAGCGAGAAGCGCCTCATGATGCAGGGTGCCCGCGACGAGGTGCTCGCGCTCTATCGTGCCGAGGGTGTCGACAAGGACGCGAGCTGGAAAGACGCCGAGGACCACGTGGCGCTTGAGCTTGAGTTCATGAAGACGCTCGCCGAGCGCGCCGCCTACGCACTTCGTGCCGGCGACGAGGTTCAGGCCACCCGCCTGCTCGGCGTCCAGCGTGCCTTCCTCGACGACCACCTGCGCATGTGGCTCCCCACCTTCACGCGCGACATGGGCATCTTCGCCAAGACCGACCTCTACCTGGGCCTGGCCAACCTCACGGCGGGCTTCTTGCAGGTGGAGGAGGGGTTCATGGCCGAGGTGGCGTAGGGCCCGTGTGCGTGCGGTCCCGTTCAGCCTTTGGGCGTGGTCGAGCGGCAGTCTACGATAAGGCCCGCGCGCGTGCGGCCTTCTCTCGAGTATGAATTTGCGCGAAACAACCGATTGTGCCGGAATGGCACGCGGTGGGGGGTTTGCGGCCTCCCACCTCGTGTTTCTGTGCACCTCCCTGTGACCCGATTCGTGCAGCGCTTTCCCTCGCTTTGGATGATGAGGCAGTAAACTACCTGGTAGATGCTTCACATACAAGCATGTGAGGACCATAACCCCGCCGATTGTGGCAGCTCGGTGCGTTCACATTTGCGACATAGCCCCGCCCCTCCCAGACTCCTATCGTGCCCTGCAACAGATTCGTATCTCGACTCGACACCCTTGGGAGGGGCGGATGGAAGAGAACGCGACGCCTGAGTCCTCGTTGCAGGACGTACAGGCGCATGCCGCGGCGGGCGCAGGGCCTGCCGCGCAGAAAGAGGGCGCGTGCGCACCGGCCGCCGCCACGCCGGCCGCCGACCCTGCCGCGCCTGCCGCGGCCGCGAGCGCCATCCCCACCACGGGGGCCTTCGGCGCACGTCGCCGCGCGAGCGTCGTGGCGGGCGTGGCCTCCATTGCCGTGCTGCTCGCGCTCATCGTGGTGAGCCTGGGCCTGGGCCGCTCGTCCATCCCGCCGGCCACGGTGCTGGGCATCCTGGGCCAGCACTTCTTCGGCCTTGCCGGGGAGTTCGACGCCGGGCAGGTCACCATCGTCACCAACATCCGCCTTCCCCGCGTCATCGCCGCCGTGCTCGTGGGTTCGGCCCTCGCGATCTCCGGTGCCGCCTACCAGGGGCTTTTCAAGAACCCCATGGTGTCGCCCGACATCTTGGGCGCAAGCGCGGGCGCGAGCTTCGGCGCGGCCCTGTCGCTTCTGCTCAACGCCACCAACCAGGTGGTGCAGGTCGCGGCCTTCTGCATGGGCTTCGTGGCCGTCATCATCACGTACTTCTCGAGCAAGCGCGTGGGCAAGGGCACCAACATGACCCTGCTGCTCGTGCTGTGCGGCCTCATCGTGGGCACGCTCTTCCAGGCCTTCGTGTCCATCATCAAGTACACGGCCGACCCCGACTCCAAGCTGCCCGAGATCACCTACTGGCTCATGGGCTCCATCGCCAAGGTCACCTGGGACAGCCTCAAGGTCTTCCTCATCCCGTACCTGCTGGGCGCCGTGCCGCTCGTGCTTCTGCGCTGGCGCCTCAACACGCTGGCCTTCGGAGACGCCGAGGCCGAGGCCCTGGGCGTGAACGTGGCCGCCCTTCGCGCCGTGCTCATCGTGTGCGCCACGCTTCTGACCTCGGCCGTCGTGGCCATCGCCGGCGTGGTGGGCTGGGTGGGCCTCATCATCCCGCACCTCGTGCGCTTCGTCACCGGGCCCGACAACCGGGTGGTGCTGCCGTTGTCGCTCATCTTCGGCGCGGTGTTCCTCGTCATCGTGGACACCTGCTGCCGCACGCTCATGGCCTCCGAGATCCCGCTGGGCATCCTCACCTCGGTGATCGGCGCGCCCTTCTTCTTCATCATCCTGCTGCGCACGCAGAGGGGAGGCGCTGCCCAATGATCATGGAGACGCATGGCATCGACTGCGGCTACAAGTCGGCCACCATCCTGCGCGACGTCACGCTCAGCTTCAACACCGGCGAGGTTGTGTGCCTGCTGGGCCCCAACGGCGTGGGCAAGACGACCCTCTTCAAGACGATGCTGGGGTTCCTCTCGCCCAAGAAGGGCGTCGTGAGCATCGACGGACGCGACCGCTCCACCTTCTCGCGCCGCGAGTTTGCCCAGGTGGTGGCCTATGTGCCCCAGCTGCATGAGCCGCCCTTCCCCTTCAGCGTGCTCGACGTGGTGCTCGCGGGCTGCGCCTCGCACCTCGGCGTGCTCTCCAGCCCCTCCCGTGAGGACTACGAGAAGGCCGAGGGCGTGCTCGAGCAGCTCGGCGTGTCGTACCTGCGCGACAAGGTGTTCACGCAGATCTCCGGCGGCGAGCAGCAGATGACCCTCATCGCGCGCGCCCTCGTGCAGGACCCGCAGTTCCTCGTGATGGACGAGCCCACGGCGGCGCTCGACTTCGGCAACCAGGTGCGCGTACTGTCGTGCGTGAAGCGCCTGGCCGACTCGGGCCGCGGCGTCATCATGACCTCGCACAACCCCGACCACGCCTATCTGTGCTGCTCGCGGGCGGTGCTCATCACCCGTGAGCGCGGCATCATCGACGGCAACGTCGACGAGGTGGTGACGGAGGAGAACCTGCGCCGGGCCTACGGCATCCAGGTGAAGGTGACCCAGGCCACCTCCGACGAGGGCCTTCCCGTCAAGACCTGCGTCCCCATGCTCGGCTGATTTCGGTTCCACTGCGGCGCACCCACGGGGCCGCCGCTTCGATAGCCCGGGCGCACAAGCGCGCCGGCAGTCTTCGAAAGGATTGATCGATATGGCTCAAGACATCACCAAGCTCGGCCTTACCCGCCGCAACTTCATCCAGGTGGCCGGCGTCGCCGCTGCCGTCCTGGCCGGCGCGGGCGCGCTGGGCGTGAACACCGGCCGCGCCGAGCAGGCCGAGGCGGCCGAGACGCAGGTCGTCACCGACATGACCGGCAACGAGGTCGAGGTTCCCACCAACATCACCAAGTTCGCCGACGCCTGGTACGCCCACAACGAGGTCTCCATCATGCTGACCAACTCCGAGGGCATCGTGGCCACCCACTGCGCCCCCGAGAACTACCCCTGGATGTACCGCGTGTGCCCCAACATGAGCGGCGCCGTGGCCACCTTCGGCGACGACTTCAACTACGAGGACCTCGTGGCCATGGGCCCGCAGGTCGTGTTCGACTCCAAGGAGGACATGCGCGACAAGCTTGCCGAGCTGGGCATTCCGCTGGTGAACTGCTCCTTCAAGACCTATGAGGAGATGGAGCAGTCCGTCACCCTGACCGCCCAGGTGTTCGGCGGCGACGCCATCGCCATCGCCGAGAAGTACGTGGCCGAGCTTGAGCAGACCGTGGCCGACGTCAAGGCCAAGACCGACGCCCTGGCCGACGAGGACCGCCCGAGCGTGCTGCACGGCAACTCCGTGTACACCTTCAACCTCGACGGCACCGGCACCATCATCGACACCTGGATCAACGCCGCCGGCGGCAAGAACGCCAACACCGAGTCCACCACGGGCAACGCCCAGGCCGAGTTCTCCCTTGAGCAGATCATCGAGTGGAACCCCGACGTCATCATCACCGGCAAGGCCGACGAGGTCGACCAGATCCTGAACGACGCCGACTGGGCCTCCATCACCGCCGTGCAGAACGGCGCCGTCTACGTCAACCCCAAGGGCGTCTTCGGTTGGGACCGTTACGGCGTCGAGGAGCTGCTCCAGGTTCAGTGGGCCGCCGCCAAGCTGCACCCCGAGCTGTTCCCCGACCTGCAGATCGAGGACAAGGTGAAGGCCTTCTATAAGGAGTACCTGCGCTACGACCTCACCGACGCCGAGGTCGAGGCCATCCTGGGCGCCCAGAACCCGCCCGAGGACGCCGGCTCCGCCACTACTGACGAGGCCGCTTCCACCGACGCCGCCGCTGAGGGCGCCTACACCGACGGCACCTACGAGGCCGAGGGCAAGGGCATCGGCGGCAAGGTGCCCGTGACCGTCACCGTCGAGGGCGGCAAGATCACCGACGTCACCGTGGGCGACAACTCCGAGACCCAGGGCATCGGCTCCAAGGCCATCGAGCAGCTGCCGGCCCT
>CAVEWV010000079.1:0-12413 GCA_963619535.1 Acutalibacteraceae bacterium
CGAGGGCGGCATCACCGCGCTCGACTACATGCTCGCCGACCTCGAGAAGGGCCTGAGCCTGGCCGAGTAGCCCGGAACCCAATGACGAAAAGGGACGGGTGCAATTCGTCATTTGCCCATCTACCAGGTAAATGACGAAAAGGCTCCGTCCCTTTTCGTCATTACGCCCGCCACAAAAAAGCGGCCCGCAGGCGCGTTGGTGCGCGTGCGGGCCGCGGGTGGGTCTCGTTATCGCAGGTCTGCCTAGCTCGCCAGGCCCTACTCCCCGGCCTTCTCCACCGGGCCCAGCTTGTCTTCCACGGCTTTGGCGAGCTTGTCGGCGATGGACATGCTCGGCATCATGCCTTGGATGTCGAGGATGTCAATCTCCATGCCGCCCACCAGGTCGTGCTTCTTGTGGCCGCAGGCCGGGCAGTCGTAGGAGGCCGGGTCGCCGATCACGAAGTCGTACTCGTGTCCGCAGGCGCAGCAGCGCATGCGGGCCGAGGGGCGCACGAGCTCCACCTGGGCGCCGTCGGCGATGGTGCCGGCAAGCGCCTGGTCGAGCTCGCCCATGAAGAGCCACTCATCGAGCACGCGCACCGCGCCCACGCTCACCTGGGCGCTCACCACCTTGAAGCAGCCGGCCTGCGTGGCCGACTCCACGATGCCCTGGGCCAGGCTCGTGGCTATCTCCCTCTCCAGCATGACGCTCTCCCCTCTTTCCCAAGAACCTTACGCGCAGTCGCACGCCACGAAGTGGCCGGGCGTGACCTCGCGCAGCTGCGGCTCGCGCTCCTTGCACGCCCCGCCGGCGGCGCACTGCGGACAGCGTGTGTGGAAGCGGCAGCCGCTCGGCACGTGCAGGGGGCTGGGCAACTCGCCCTCAAGCACGATGCGCTTCATGGAGCGGGCGAGCTTGGGGTCGGGGATGGGCGCGGCGGAGAGCAGCGCCTTGGTGTAAGGGTGCAGCGGGTTCTCGTACAGCTCGTCGGCCGGGGCCACCTCCACGAGGCGTCCCAGGTACATGACGCCGATGCGCGTGGAGATGTGGCGCACCATGGACAGGTCGTGCGCCACGAAGAGGTACGTCAGTCCCAGCTCGTGTTGCAGGTCCTCCAGCATGTTGACCACCTGGGCCTGGATGGACACGTCCAGCGCCGAGATGGGCTCGTCGCACAGCACGAACTCCGGGCGCACCGACAGGGCGCGCGCGATGCCCACGCGCTGACGCTGGCCGCCGGAGAACTCGTAGGCGAACTTGTACATGTCGTCGGGGCGCATGCCCACGCTCACGAGCAGCTCGGCCACGCGCTCGTCGATCTCGTCGTCGGTGAGCTTCACGCCCACGCGCATGGGCTCGGCGATGATCTGGCGCACGTTCATGTGCGGGTCGAGCGACATGTACGGGTCCTGGAAGATGATCTGCATCTTGCGGTGGATGTCCACGAGCTCCTTACCGCGGGCGCTCGTGATGTCGTGCCCGTCGAACACGATGCGGCCGCTTGTGGGCTCGTACATGCGGATGAGAGTGCGGCCCAGGGTGGACTTGCCGCAGCCCGACTCGCCTACCAGGCCGAACGTCTCGCCGCGGCGGATGGCCAGGTCGATGCCGTCCACCGCGCGCACCACCTGTTTGGTGGCGCCGAAGAAGTTGTGCGTGGCGAAGTGCTTGCACAGGCCCGTGGCCTCGAGGATGACCTCGGAGGAGCAGCCTGCGGCCTTGGCCCCGCAGCGCGAGGCCTCGTCTGCGGCAACGCCTGCCGCGCTGATGTCTTGTGCCATGGGGCTTACGCCTCCTTCTCGCTGGTCTGGGGCGTGTCCTGCGCGCCCGCGCCGCCCGTGGTGGTCGTGCTCGCGCCCTGCTCGCCCGTCGCACCCTGCCCGCAGCAGCACGGGCACGGCTCGCCCTTGGCGCCCACGCCCACAAGGCCCAGGGCGTCGGCGTCGAAGGCGCAGCGCGCCACCTGGCCCGTGGGGTACACGCGCCAGTCGGGCACGGCCGCGCGGCACACGTCGGCCGCAAAGCGGCATCGCTCGGCGAAGGGGCAGCTGTCGGGCGGCTCCACCAGCGAGGGCGGCGTGCCCGGGATGGAGGTGAGGCGGCCCGAGCGGCGCTCGGTGGGGTTGGGCACCGCGCCCAGGAGCGCGCTCGTGTAGGGGTGGCGCGGCTGGGCGAAGATGTCGTCTACCAGGCCGCTCTCCAGCGCCATGCCGCCATACATGACCTCCACGCGGTCGCACAGGCTGGCCACCACGCCCAGGTCGTGGCTGATGAGCACGACGCTCATGCCCTCCTCGTCGCGCAGGCGGCGCAGCAGGTCGAGGATCTGCGCCTGGATGGTGACGTCGAGGGCCGTGGTGGGCTCGTCGGCGATGAGCAGGCGCGGCTTGCAGCACAGGGCCATGGCGATGAGCACGCGCTGGCGCATGCCGCCGGAGAACTCGTGCGGGTAGCGGTCGAGGCGCTGCTCGGGCGAGGGGATGCCCACCTGGTCGAGCGCGCGGACTGCCTCCTCGCGGGCGGCGGCGCCGGTGAGGCCGCGGTGGCGCTTGAGCACCTCGTAGAGGTGTTTGCCCACCGTCTTCACCGGGTCGAGCGAGGTCATCGGGTCCTGGAAGATCATCGCGATCTGCGAGCCGCACATGCCGCGGCGCTCCTTGGCGCTCATCGACAGCATGTCCTTGCCCGCAAACTCCAGCTTGTCGGCCGTGACCTCGGCGTTCTTGGGTAGCAGGCCCATGATCGACTTCATGGCCACGCTCTTGCCCGAGCCCGACTCGCCCACGATGGCGAGGAACTCCCCGTCGTGGACGGTGAGGTCCACGCCGCGCACGGCCTTGATGAGGCGGCGGTGCGAGTGGAACGTGGTGCGCAGGTTGCGCACGCGCAGCAGCTCGTCGCGCGGGGCGGGGGCCGCGGGCACGTCGGCGGCCGACTTCACGAACTCGGCTGCTTCTGCGGCCTGCGGCGCGGCCGCCTGTGCGGCCTTCTTCTCGTTGTCTTGACTCATCTGACTACCCCCTCTCCCCGCTCATGACCTGCGGGTCGGCGAACACGCGCAGCACGTTGCCCAGCTTGTTGAACGCGAAGATGACGATCACGATCAGCAGGCCCGGGATGATCGCCATGTAGATGTCGTTCTGCATGTAGCCCTGGGCCGACTGGAGCAGGCTGCCCCACGAGCTCATCGGCTGCTGCACGCCCACACCCAGGAAGGACAGCGACGATTCGGTCATGATGGCGCTGGCAAGCGAGGTGGTGGCGGCGGTGATGATGGTGGGGAAGGCCGAGGGGATCACGTGGCGCACGATGACCGAGAGGCGCGACACGCCGCACAGCTCGGCGTACTGCACGAAGTCGTGGCCGCGGATGGCCTGCGTCTCGGCGCGCACCAGACGCGCGATCTCCATCCAGCTGAACAGGCCGATCACCAAGATGATCGAGGTGATGCCCGGCTTGAGCAGGATGGACACCACGGTGACGAGCACCATCCACGGGATGGAGGAGAGGATGTCGACGAAGCGCATGAGGATGGCGTCGACGATGCCTCCGAACAGGCCCGCCACGGTGCCCACGAAGATGCCCACCACCATGCTCGTGAGCATGGCGAGCAGGCCCACCATGAGCGACACGCGGCCTCCGTAGATCACGCGGGCCAGGTAGTCGCGGCCCAGCTCGTCGGTGCCGAACCAGTGCTCGGCGCTGGGGGCGGCCAGGCGGTGCGCCACGTCGGTGGCGTTGGGGGCCAGGGGCAGCAGCGGGGCGATGAGGCACACCACCACGATGATGAGCAAAAGCGACAGCGACACGATGGCGCCCTTGTCGTGCTTGAAGGCGAGCCAGGCGGCCTCGCGGCGCGTCATGTGGTTCTTCTTGGCGGCCTTGGCGGCCTCGGCGGCGTTGAAGCCCTCCAGGGCGGACGCGCCGGCAGTCGCGGATGCGCTCACGTTTGCTTGGGAGCTCGTCATTTGGCCTCACCTCCCTGGCGCAGACGCGGGTCCACGATGCAGCACAGCACGTCGGCCAGCAGGTTGCCCAGGATGACGAGCGTGGAGGACAGCACCAGGATGGACATGACCACGGGGTAGTCCATCGACTTGATGGCCGTGATGAAGTACGGGCCCACGCCCGGCCAGGAGAAGATGGTCTCCGTGATGATGGCGCCCGTCACGAGCAGGGGCATGGCCATGCCCAGGCGCGTGATGACGGGGATGAGCACGTTGCGGCAGATGTGCTTGAACATGACCTCGGAGTCCGACGCGCCGAAGGCACGCTGCACCATGACGTAGTCCTGGCTGGACTGGGTGATGGTGGAGGAGCGCACGTAGCGCAGGTTGTCGGGCAGAAAGGCCACGGTGAGCGTCACGAACGGCATGATGTAGTGACGCAGCACGTCGATGAAGGAGCCGTCGCCGATCGTCTGCATGCCCAGGATGGGCAGCCACTTGAGCAGGTAGCCGAAGACGAAGATGAGCAGCATCGCGAACCAGAACGACGGCACCGAGATGCCGATGGAGGCGATGGCGTCGATCACGCGGTCGGCGCGGCTGCCGCGGTGGGAGCCGGCCACCAGGCCCAGCACGATGGCGAGCACGTAGGCGGTCAGGTAGGCCGGAAGCACGAGCATGATGGTGCTGGGGATGCGCGCGGCCAGCTGCTCGGCCACGGCGGCCTTCGTGGTGATGGAGTAACCCCAGTTGCCGGTCACGAGGTTCTGCAACCACTTGATGTACTGCACCCAGATGGGGTCGTTGTAGCCCAGCGACTCCTTGATGGCGGCCACGGTGTCGGCCGACATGCGCGGGTCCACCATGGCGTCCACGGCGTCATAGGGCGCCAGGCTCATGAGCCCGAAGCACAGCATCGTGATGACGATCACCATCGGGATGGCGATCAGGACGCGACGTGCGATGAACTTTGCCAAGGCGTACTCCCCTCCTCTCTCCTTCGAATCCCTCTCGGGTCCTCTCGAATCCCTATACCGAAAAAAGCCGACCTCGCACAGGCGAGGCCGGCCTTGTGAAGCATACCGCAGGTGAGGCGCTAGTCGGTCAGCGACAGCTTGGAGATGTCCTCAAAGGTGTAAATCGGCACCAGGCCGGCGTCCTCAATGCCGGCGACGTTGGCGGTGGTCACGAGCAGGCGCATGTTGGAGTACACGGGGTAGAACACGGCCAGGTCGGCGATCTTGGCCTGGAGCTCGTTATAGATCTCGTGACGGGCGGCCTCGTCGGTCTCCTGGCGGCCCTTGGCGAAGAGCTCGTCGACCTCGGGCTCGTCGTAGTGCATGTAGTTGTAGGAGGCGTCGGACACGAACAGGTCGGTGTACTTGTCGGGGTCGACGCCCATGATGTAGCCGCCGTAGTACAGGTCGTACTCGTTGTCGGGATCCTTCATGGCCTGGTACTCGGCCGTGGCGTCCATGCCGTACAGCTCGACGGTGATGCCGGCCTCGGCAGCCTGCTCCTGGATCATGACAGCGGCAGTGGACTGCAGCGAGTCGTCGGAGGAGTAGGCGAACTTGAGGGTGGGGTTGGAGATGCCGGCGTCGGAGAGCAGCTGCTTGGCCTTCTCGACGTCGCGGTCGTACTTCTCCACGTCCTCCGTGGCCCAGGAGTTCTGGGGCGGCAGGAAGGTGTAGGCCAGCGAGTAGTAGTCCTCGGAGAGCAGCGCCGCGTCGGCGATGGCCTTCTTGTCGAGCGAGAAGAAGAAGGCCTTGCGCAGGCTCTCGTCGGTGACGCGCTTGGCGTTCATGCAGAAGTAGGAGATGCGGTTCTCGGAGTAAGGCGTGACGGTGAGGTTGTTGGCCTCGGGGTTGAGCTGCTCGATCTGGGCGGGCGTGCCGATCCAGGCGTTGACGGTGCCAGTTTGGATGGCGGTCATGCCGGTGTTCTCGTTGGTGATGACCTGGAACACGACGTTGGGGATGTTGGGCTTGCCGCCGAAGTAGGTCTCGTTGGCCGAGAACGACAGGTACTGGCCGATCTGGTACTCGTTGAGCTTGTAGGGGCCGGTGCCGACGCCCTGGCCGTTGACGTCGTTGTTCTCGAAGTCGGTCACGCCCTCGTAGAGGTGCTTGGGCATGATGAACTTCTCGCCGGCGAGCGACTCGATGCCGGCGGGGTTGACGAACGGGAAGGTGAACTCGACGGTGTAGTCGTCGACCTTGGTGATCTCGACCTTGCCGTCGTCGCCGTAGTTGAGGTCGGAGTAGCCGTTGGCCACGTCGGTCTCGCGCATGGTCTCATAGGAGAAGACGACGTCGTCGGCCGTGAAGGGCTCGCCGTCGTTCCAGGTGACGTCCTGGCGCAGGTGGGCGGTGTAGGTCAGGCCGTCCTCGGAGACCTCGTGGGACTCGGCCAGGAAGTAGACGATGCCGTCGTTGGTGACGTCCCACAGGGGCGAGTAGACGAGCTTCAGGGTCATGAGGCCGAAGCGGTCGGAGGTGGTGACGGGGTTGGGCGACACGCTGGGGTCGCCGGCGATGGCGTAGATGAAGGTGTCGGAGGCGGCCAGGGCGGGCTTGGGCATGCCGAGCTGGCCCAGGATGGCGGCGGCGGAGACGGCGGCGCCAGCGGCGACGAAGCTGCGACGGGAGAGGTTCTGAGAGAAGAACGTGGACTGTGCCATTGCGATACTCCAATCAAAGAGCTGTCTGTGGCGCTGCCCCAGGGCGCTTTGCACCCCGGCGCGGGACGCCGGACTAAGGGCCACTATGACGGTTCCTCAGGCTGATGTCAATTAACCTTTAATCTACTAGGTTTATAGGGTTATTTCTTCACCAGCACGACACATAGTGTAGGCAGCTCGCGAGATTTCGCAGGTAGAATGGGGCAATCGTTACCCAAACGCAACGCAAGCGCCCCTCGCACGACACATTGCCGAATCGATGGAAGGGCGCTTGCGCGGGTTGAGCGGGGATGGGCGGGGTGCGCGGGGCGCGCGGCCATCCGGAAGGCGAGCGCCCTCCCCTAGCAGCACATGCAGTCGGGATGGGTCTTGCCGATCATGATGTTGAGGATCTCCACGTCGGTGGAGGCCATGCCCACGCGGCCCACATAGCCCATGGAGGCGATGGAGGACTCCACGTCCTCGCCCACCAGGCCGTCTCCCGCGCAGAAGTCCTCGCCCAGCATCGCCATGGTGTGGCCGAGCATGGCCGCGTCCACCGCGCTGGAGATCTTGGCCGCGCAGCTGGCCTTGGCGCCGTCGCACATGATGCCGCCCACGTTGGCGATGGTGTTGACCACGGTGGAGCCCACCTGGCCGTCGGTGCCGCCGGCCAGGAAGGTGACGGCCGCGCCGGCGCCCGACGCCGCGCACACCACGCCGCAGAAGGCCGACAGGCTGCCGATGTAGCGCTTGAGGTGCAGGGCCGTGAGGTTCGACACGCACAGGGCGCGCAGCAGGTGCTCATGGCTGGCGTGGATGGAGGCCGCGTACTCGATGACAGGCAGCGACACCGTCATGCCCTGGTTGCCCGAGCCGGAGTTGATCACCACGGGCAGCGAGCAGCCGCCCATGCGGGCGTCCGAGCCGGCCGCGGCGCGGGCGCGCATGCGCGTGGTGACGTCGGCGGGGTGCATGGCGAGGATGGTGCGGCCGATCTCGCTGCCCCAATGGCCCGAGAGGCCCTCGTCGGACACGGCGGTGTTGCACGCGATCTGGCGCTCTAGCAGGGGCCTCACCAGCTCGAGGTCCACCTCGCGGGCGAATGCGCAGATGTTTGCCATGGAGAGCTTGCGATAGACCTCGTCGGCATAGGCGTCCTGGCCCTTGTCGCCCTGGCCTTGCGAGACGACCTGGCCGTCGCGCACGATGCTCTCGACGTTGGTGTGGCGGTCGCGCAGCGTGACGCTGGCGGTGTGCCCCGCGCCCTGCACGTCCACGACGATGTAGAGGTTCGGCACGCCCTCCACGAGCTCCACCTCGCAGAAGCCCTGGTCGATGAGGGCGCAGGCGCGCTGCACCACATCGGGCGTCACGCTCTGGAGCACCTCCAGCTCACGGTCGGCATCGCCGCCGAGAAGGCCCAGCATGGCGGCCACCTCCACGCCCTTGAGGCCGCCGGAGTTGGGCACCACGACGCTCTTGACGTTCTTGATGATGTTGCCCGAGCAGCGCACGCACATGTGCTCCACCGGCTCGGCCAAGGCACGGGCCGCCAGAGCCGCGCCCAAGGCGAGCGCGATGGGCTCGGTGCAGCCCAGGGCGCACACGAGCTCCTTCTCCAGCAGCCCCACAAACAGTCGCTCGGTGTTCTTGTCCAACGTGGCCTCGGTGCCCATGCGCGCCCTCTCCCTTTTGCCAAGCAAGTCGCCCGGTTAATAAATCCCACTATCTACCTGGGATTATGCTGAATCTGCCGGGGCCACTATAAAGCATGCTCGCGCGGCCCGCACCGCTCAGGCGGCCGAGCGGCGCGCATTTCACGCACGCGGCGCAGGCGAGGCTACTTCTCCCCGTACTGCCCCAGGATGCCCTGCAGGTGCTCTATATATTGATCGCGCAGCTTCTTGGGCCCCTCGATGCGCACCTTGTCGCCCAGGATCGCAAGCCAGCCGAAGAAGGTGGGCGTGGCGCTCACGCACACGCTCACGCGACAGCGCCCATGGCCGGCGGGCTTGAAGGGCACATCGCGCCCGAAGCGATCCACGATGATGCTCATCGCGCTGCCCTCCACGAGCAGCTTCGCCTGCACGGGCTTGCCGCCGTACATGTCGAAGATGCCCTTCTGGTACTCGACCGCATCGAAGCCGGCCGTCTTCTCGTTGGACACGGCCTCTTCCTCGGCGATCTGGACGTCGGCCATGCGGTCGACGCGGAAGTGCTTGAAGTCGGGATCCTCGCCTTGGTCGTCCCAGGCCACCAGGTAATACTGCGCGTCGGAATAGAAGAGGTGCACGGGCGTCTGGATGTAGCGCTTCCCGTCGTGGCAGGGTGCAGGACGGTATGACTCGTCAAACTTGATGTAGAGGAACCCCACCTTGCGCCCGGCGTCGATGGCACGCTGGATGATGTCGAGGTTGCCGAACACCGAGTCCTTCTGGCTCTTGACGCGGCCCTGCACGTGCAGGTTCTTCATCAGGCTCTCCGCGGCATAGCTGCTGCCGAGCTTGCCGATGCGCTCCACGAGCCCGGCGCTGGCCTCCTCGGTGAGAAAGCGGCACGACTGCACCGCGTCGGCCAGAAGCAGCAGCTCCTGGGGCTGGAAGTCGCGCTCCACCACGGCATAGCGGGTCTGCGTGCCATGCTCGATCTTGCGCACGTCAAACCCGAACTCGCGCAGGGCCTCGAGGTCGGCGTAGAGCGTCTTGCGCTCCACCTTCACCCCGCTCAGCGCAAGCTCCTCGATGATCTGCTGCGTGGTGAGGCCGTGCTCGGCGTCGGTGCGCTCGCACATGAGCCGCGCCAGATAGAGCATCTTCAGCTTGTTCTTCGCCACCTGCGCCATAACCGCCTCCAAGCACGTCGCACCATGGCGCGATTGTACCGCACAGCAGCCGGGCCCCAATGACGAAAAGGGACGTAGCCTTTTCGTCATTTGCCTGGTAGATGGCCAAATGACGAATTGCACCCGTCCCTTTTCGTCATTTTGAGCGTTGTCACCTCTTTTACGTGACATGCAGGTCAGCGCCCAATTGCCTGCGTTTGAGGTGACACGGCACCCGGGCGGCTCGGCTATGGTTTGCGAGCAGCGGACGTGCGCCTGCCGGATGCGCGTCTGAGTGCAGGAATTCTCACAAGGAGGAACTGAAATGCACCGCAGCCAAGCTTCTGCCGACTTCACCGCCCTCAACCGCCGCTCGTTCGTGGCCGGCGCCGCAACACTTGCCGCAGCCGGCGCCGCCCTCATGGGTGCTGGCACCGCCGGCGCCGACGAGGCTGCCGCGACCCAGGCCGACGACCGCAACGGCACCTCGGCCAAGGCCGCCCAGGAGAGCGCCGACGAGACCGTCGAGTGCGACGTCGTCATCGCCGGCGCCGGCGTGGCCGGCCTCATGGCCGCCGACCACCTGGCCGAGCAGGGCTTCAAGGTTTGCCTGCTTGAGAAGGGCGTCTCCGCCGTCGTGTCCAACTGGGCGCAGTGCGGCGGCCCCAACGCCTGCGAGACCCAGGTCCAGAAGAACGAGGACGCCTGGGTGAGCCTGGACGACATGTTCAAGTACATGTACGGCTTCTCCAACGGCAGCGTCAACGCCAAGCTGCTCAAGAACGTCCTGGCAGGCACCGGCCCCGCCATCGACCGCATGTGCGAGCTGGGCGTGGAGATGCACCTGTGGGGCGACCCCTACGGCGTGGGCTTCCGCGGCCGCCACTACATCGACTCCGACGGCGCGGGCCGCACCGACCCCATCATCGCCGACATCGAGAAGAACGGCGGCACCGTCACCTACAGCGCCGACGTGTACGCCGTGCTCATGGAGGACGGCAAGGCCTGCGGCGTGCAGGCCGAGGTGGACGGCAAGGTCGTGAACTACAAGGCCCGCGCCACCGTCATCTGCACCGGCGGTTTCCTGGGCAACACCCAGATGCAGCAGCAGCACTTCAACACCCCCATCCACCCGCTGGGCAACACCGTGTCCGACGGCACGGGCATCCAGATGGTGCTCGACGCCGGCGGCGCGCTCGACCGCTCCTTCGCCGTGCTGGGCAACGAGTGCGGCGCCGTCGCGCCCGCAACGGAGGGCTGGCCCTTCACCGCTGAGTGGCTCAACGCCAACGAGCACTATGGCTACTGGCTCTTCGGCGGTCTGTACGTGGACGGCACCGGCAGCCGCTTCGTGAACGAGGGCGACGTGGCGGCCTTCCCGCTGGCCAAGGGCGGCGAGGCCCTGGTGCGCGCCGGCAAGGCCTGGGTCGTGATGGACAACGCCTACTACCAGGCCTGCCAGAACGAGGGCATCTACGCCTACCTGGGGCAGCCCTCCGAGTGGGTGGCAGGCGAGGAGGCCGGCTACTACAACCCCACCGCCGCCAACGCCGAGACGCACCTGCAGCAGGCCATCGACGAGGGCTGGGGCATCAAGGCCGACACCATCGACGAGATTGCCGAGAGGTTCGGCCTCACCAACCTTGCCGCCACGGTGGAGAGCTACAACGCCATGTGCGAGGCCGGCGAGGACACCGAGTTCTACAAGCCGGCCTACTTCATGAAGGGCCTCACCGAGGCGCCCTTCTACGCCTTCGAGTACGTGCCGAGCGCCTGGGGCACCAACGGCGGCATCAAGGTCGATTCCGGCCTGCATGCCGTAAACGCCGACAACGTGGCCATCTCCGGCCTGTACGTGGCGGGCGTGGACGCCGGCTCCATGTACACCATGCCCTACTTCACCAACGCCGGCTCCTCGGTGGGCAACGCCATGGGCTCGGGCTGGTTCGTGGCCGAGCAGATCGCCGCCGACCTGGCGTAAGGGCTGCCTGCAAGGGACGCCCGCAAGGGCCCCGCCGACATAGGCCAATCATCATGCCCCGTGCGACTTGCCTCGCACGGGGCGTTTTTGTACGCGGGCGAGGGTACCCATGGAAGGCGCCCTCACCGAGCGCCCCCGTGCGCCCTACGTCGGGGCCGGACGCATCCGGACCCTGACGGGACAAGCCCGACCGGATATGTGACGCGCGCCGGGGTTCTTACGCACGACCGGGCTCAGCCGGACGCGTCCGGGCGGACCTCGGACGCGTCCCATGCATCGAAGCACCGCGCGCAATCGGGCTTCTCGGGAGCAAGCCCGGACGGCCGCAACCTACGCGTCGGGGTTCTCCACCAGGTCGATGAGCTCCTGCTTGGAATGAACGTCGAGCTTGGCGTAGATGCGCCGCACGTGCGTGGCCACCGTGTTCTTGGACAGCAGCAGCGCGTCGCGGATGTAGGTCTGCGAGCGGCCGCGTGCCAGGTACTCGCAGACCTGTGCCTCGCGGGCCGAGAGCTTGTAGCGCTGCGCGACACGGGCCACACCTGCGGCGATGGGGTCGGCGGCCCCGGGGGCGTCGGCGTCCGAGATGGGAGAGTCCGAGGGCGACGCGCCGTCGGCACACGCTGCCTGCGATGCGTCGGCGTTGATGCACCCGTCCGCATAAGGCAGACTTCCGGCACCCTCGGCAGGCATGCCCGCCTCCTCAACGCGCCCTTCGTAGGAGCGCTGCGGGATAAGCAGCATGGCGAACGCGTACACGCACACCACGACAAGTCCCACAAGCGCCGGGTCGCCTTGTCCCAGGCCGGGCCGGGCATAGAGGCCGCTCGCGAACTGCCCGACGAACACCCCCAGGTACGATGCGGCCGAACCCAGTGCCAACCAGAACGCCCTGCGCTCGGGGCGGCCCTGCGCGATACGGATGAAGTACAGCAGCAAGATGATCTCGCAGCAGGAGTTAAGCGCGACGAAAAGCACGCTGCCCCAGAAGCACGTCGCCTGCGTGCCGAGGGCGA
>CAVEWV010000080.1:0-12305 GCA_963619535.1 Acutalibacteraceae bacterium
CCCCACCTTCACCGAGCAGAACACAGTGGAGAACTGCATCTCCTTCTTCGACTGGTACCAGGCCATCGAGGACTACACGTCCATGACCGACGCCACCTGGGGCGTGCGCCACTACGTGGACGGCGCCCTCAAGTACGCCGACGAGCCGGGCAGCCTGCAGCTCAAGGCCCCCATCAAGTTCGTGTGGAACTACGGCTCCAACGTCATGATGGGCCAGCACGGCGACATCAACGACATGCTGCGCATCTACAACCTGCCCGACGCCCAGGACTCCGGCCTTCGCATGGTGGTCACGGTGGACCCCTACCTCACGCCCACGGCCCTGGCCTCCGACATCATCCTGCCTGGTACCACCCCCTTTGAGGAAGATGACATAACGAGCGGCGGCAGCGCCTGGACGGGCTACGTGCTGTGCGAGACGGCCGCCATCGAGCCGCTCTTCGAGTCCAAACCCGTCTACGAGATCTGCACGCTGCTCTCCGAGCAACTCGGCGTGAAGGACGAGTTCACCGAAGGCAAGACCCAGCTCGACTGGCTCGAATGGTGCTACGACCAGGGCATCGCCGCCGGCGACAACCTGCCCGGCACCTTTGAGGAGTTCCGCCGCGGCGGCCTTTTCAAACAGACTGACGAGCACACCCCGGCCATCGCCGCGCCCGACGTGCTGGCCACGCCCTCGGGCAAGTACGAGGTGTTCTCCAAGCAGGCCTACAACATCTCGAAGCAGTGGGACCTCACGGGCGGCGGCTACATCCCCGACGACGGGCGCAGCCAAATCACCGCCCTGCCCATCCACTACGACAACTTCGAGGGCTACACCGACCCGCTGCGCGCCGAGTACCCCTTCCAGCTCATCGGCCACCACACCAAGACGCGCACGCACTCCTCCTACGGCAACGTCGCATGGATGAACTCCGTGGCCCCGCAGCAATGCTGGATCAACGAGAAGGACGCGGCTGAGCTGGGCATCGAGCAGGACGACGAGGTCATCGTGTCCACCGAGCGCGGGCGCACGAAGCTCACGGCCAAGGTGACGGCACGCATCATGCCCGGTGTGCTCTCCATCCCGCAGGGTGCCTGGTACAACCCCGAGAGCCGCGACCCCGAGGCCATCGGCAGCCGCGACACGCTCGACCTGGGCGGCTGCATCTCGGTGCTCACCAGCGTGCGCCCCACGCCCATCTCCAAGGGTAACGGCGTGCACTCCAACCTCTGCAAGATCGAGAAGGCCTAAGGGAGGACGACCATGGCTCAGTACGGCTTCTTTGTAAACACCGACATCTGCACCGGCTGCAAGGCCTGCATGACGGCATGCTTCGACCGCAACGACCTCGAAGTGCCCGAGAAGTTCCGCAAGGTCTACGAGTTCGGCGGCGGCTCTTGGGAGCAAGACGGCAACGGCGCCTTCTCCTCCACGGCCTTCACCTACTACGTCTCCATGACCTGCGGCCAGTGCGCAGACCCGGCCTGCGTGAAGAACTGCCCCACCGGCGCCATGCAGAAAGACCCCGACACGGGCATCGTCGACAACGACAAGGAGATCTGCATCGGCTGCATGACCTGCGAAAAGGCTTGCCCTTACGGCCACCCCGTGCAGTTTGCGCGCGACGGCCTGTCGCACAAGTGCACCATGTGCTGCGACGAGACGCAAAACGGCACGCCCGACCCCGCCTGCGCCAAGGCGTGCCCCGTGCGCGCCATCGAGTTCGGCCTCATCGACGACCTGCGCGCCGCCCACGGGCAGGTGTGCACGCTCGGCGAACTCACCGACACGACCGGCCCCCACGTGGTGTTCAACCCGCACCGCGACGCCGCCCAGGGCGGCACCCTGCGCAACCCGCTTGAGGTGAGCCATACGGCATAGGGCCGCGCACGGCCGAGAGCCTTGCTCGATCGTCAACTATTCGGACGCGCAGGTTCGCCTTTTGCGGGCCTGCGCGCTATTCTTGCCTGCCGAGCGTTTCTGCGCGGCAGCGTTGAGGGGAGTCGCCATGTCCACCGTCCAGCACGACGCAGCACGCGTCACCGAAGCGTACCGGGCCTTTCAGGCGCTCTGCGCGTTCTGCTCCTGGGCGCTCTACGCCGGCCCAGACGAGCAGACCCTGAGCGGCCTGGCAGAAGGGCGCGCCATGTTCTGCGAGGCGCCGTTTTCCCAGGTAGCGCCCGAGGCCGGGCAAGAGCTGGCCCGCATTTTTGAGGAAGCGAGCCAGAGCCCGGAGGCGCTGCGCGCCCTCATGGCACAGATTCGACGCGACCGCACCTACCTCTTCCGTATGACGAACGCCTCCCAGGTGAGCCCCTACGAGAGCGTCTGGCTCTCCGACGACGCCACAATGTTCGGCCCACAGACGCTTGCCGTACGGCAGGCGTACAAGCAGGCCGGCTTCGTGTTCGAAAACGCCGCCAAGGAGCCCGACGACCACATCGGCCTGGAGTTCTCCTTCGCCGCGCATCTGTTCCAAGCCGCAGCTGAGGGCGATGAGCAGGCGCCTGCCCGGCTGAGGACGTTCCTCTCCGGCCACCTGCTCGCCTTCGGCCCCGCCTGCCTTGCCCGCATCACCGAGCGAGCACGGACGCCCTACTTCCGCGCCGTGGCACACATCGCCGCCGGCACGCTTGAGACGCTTGCCGAGCAGAACGACGCGGCAGCCGAGGCGCGAGCCTGATGCGACCGCCGACCGAGACACAGCGCAAGCCTGCCCGCGTGGGGCTGCGAACCAAGATCATCGGCCTTCTGTCGGGCGTTCTGCTCGTGTTCTCGGTCGCCTTCATCGCCTATACCTACGCCGACCAGCGTTCCCGGGTGGAGTCGGAGATGCTTGAGCAGTCGCGCATGCTCGTGAGCGAGATGGACGCGGTCTGGGACTTCGTCTCCATCAACCAGTACACCATCAACCACACGTCCAGCGGCGACTACGACTTCAAGAGCCTACATTGCGCCATTGCGGGCAAGGCGGTGGCCGTCCTCTTCACGCGCAACACCGACTACTCCATCCGCTTCACCAACCTCAACCCGCGCAACATATTCAACAAGCCCGATGCCTACGAGCAAGAGGCGCTGGAGGGCTTCTTCGCGGGCGAGGCCTGCGGTGAGTCCAGCGACAACGCAGAGGTCTACGGCTTCTCCGATAAGGACGGCCAGCAGGTCTTTCGTTATGTGCGCACCATGGTGTACGGCCAGGAGTGTATGGAGTGCCACGGCACGCCGGCCGGCGAGATCGACGTCACCGGCTATCCCAAGGAGGGTGCGCAGGTGGGCGACATCGCCGGCGCCGTGAGCGTCGTCATGCCCACCGAGCTGTACTTCTCCAACATGCGCGACAGCGTGGTGGCCAACGCGGCGCTGTTTGTGCTACTCATGGCGGGAGTCGCGCTCGTCATCTACCACGTGCTGAGCCGCCTGGTCACCGCTCCCCTCACCGAGCTCAACGCCTCGCTTGCAGGCCTGGCCGAACGTGCCGAGAACCGGCGCGAGGGCTTGCCCATGCAGGCCGGTCCCAAGCCGAGCGGCCCGTCTGCCGGATATGCCTCGCGCGAGGTCGACTCGCTCTTTGCCCAGTTCGTTGAGATGTCGCAGCGCCTCTCCGAGCTTTGTGGCAGCCTGGAGTCGCAGGTGGTGGAGCGCACCGAGCAGCTCCGCGCGTCGAATGCCGAGCTTGAGCGTCAGCGCATCCATGTGGAGGAGGTCAACGCGCGTCTAAAGCAAGAAAACCAGTACAAATCGGACTTCCTGGCCATCGTGAGCCACGAGCTACGCACCCCGCTCACTTCTATCCTCGCCTTCACCGAGCTGCTTGCGCAAAGCATCGACCCAGCCGAGACCGTGGCGTTGCGCCAGGTTGAGGAAGTCGAGAAGAACGGCGCCGTCCTGCTGGAGATGGTGAACAACGTGCTGGAGACGGCGCGTATCCAGGCGGGGTCGGAGCGGCTCAACCTGGAGCTCATCGACCTCAACGACATCGTGGGCATGGTGGAGGGATCCAGCGAATCGATGGCCCTCAAGCGCGGCGTCGCCTTCGCCACCAGCGTCGATGCCGACGTGCCCCTCATCGTGAGCGACTGGGAGAAGGCCCGCAGAATCTTGGCTAACCTCGTGAGCAACGCCATCAAGTTCACGCCCGAAGGCGGCAGCGTCAACGTGCGCGTAGCCTACGAGAGTGAGCGGCAGCGGGTACGCATCGACGTGGCAGACACGGGCATCGGCATCCCGGCCGACAAGCAGCAGCTCGTGTTCGAGCGTTTCACGCAGGAGAACATGTCTACCGTGCGCCGCTACGGAGGCTCAGGCCTGGGACTATCGCTTGTGAAAGACCTGGCCGCAATGCTTGGCGGCACCGTGAGCCTCGCGAGCGCCCCCGAGCAGGGCTCGACCTTCACCGTGCGCCTCCCCGAAAGCGGGCCAGCCGCAGATTCGCTATGATGCGCAGCGACAGGTCGCGGCAGGAATCAGGGGGTAGCACATGTCCAAAGTGATGCTGATCGACGACGACGAGAGCATGCGCCTGCTCATCGGGCAGCTCGCCGAGCGCGAGGGGCATGCGTTCTGCTGTGCAAGCAACGGCGTCGACGGCCTGGAGATGCTGCGCCACGAGCGCCCCGACCTGCTCATCCTCGACGTCATGCTGCCCGACATCAACGGCTTCGAGCTTTGCCAGACCATCCGCAGCGAGGGCCGTCGCGTGCCCATCATGTTCCTCACCGCCAAGGGCGACATCGTCGACAAGTCCATCGGCTTCAAGGCCGGCGCCGACGACTACCTGGTCAAGCCCTTCCACAACGAGGAGCTCGTCCTGCGCATGAACGCCCGCCTGCGCAAGCGGGGCGACTTCGGCGCATGCGCCGCGCGCACGGCTACGAGCTATCGCGTGGGCGACCTCGAGATCTTCTTCGGCAAGTACGAAGTGCGCCTGCGCGGCAAGCAGGTGGCTCTCTCCTCCCGCGAGGTAGAGCTGCTCGAGCTGCTTGCGAGCGACCCAGGCAGCGTCTTCACGCGCGACCAGATCATGGAGCACGTCTGGGGCGACAAGGACGGCGCCGACCCCAGCAGCATCACGGTATTCGCCCGCAAGATCCGCGAGAAGATAGAAGACGACCCCTCCAAACCCCGTTACCTCATCACCGTCTGGCGCGTGGGTTACAAGCTGGCGGATAGATTGTAGAAAGACGAGCGCAGGATGGGGACTGTGGTGGATTTCGCAACGGGATCCGTGCGCAACAAGCGCGTTGTGATCGGCATGGCAGCCATGTACCTGTGGACATGGCTGATTTACTGGGGCGGGCCGTTCTCACTGCGCGGGTACACGATCGAGCTGACCAACGCGCGCTGGGGCGTGAACGTATGCATGGGAGCACTCGCGGTGGGCGCCGTGCTCTTTCTGTCGTGCAACCGGGGTTGTAACTCGGCACATCTCGCGAAGGGCGTACGCCTGAGCGCCATGTTGAGCGCGCTTGTGGGAACGGTTCTGGGGCTTATATTTGCAATCTCGCTGCCTCTGCCAGAAAAACTGGTTGAGCCTCTCGCCCTGACTTCGGGGTTTTTCACAGGTTTGGGTGAGGGACTTTTGCTGTGCCAGTGGTGTTCTCTCACCTCTTCCCTCGGCATGCGAGCGGCGTTGTCGCACAACGCTATGGCCCTAGCCTTGGGAGGAGTCCTGTTTTTGGTATGCAACGTCTCACCTACCTGGATTTCCTTGGGCATGGGACTCGTTTGCCCTGTTATAGGGCTTGCCGCTGCGAGGCAGGGTAGCATTCCTTGTGAGCTTGAAAAGACCGCGACACCCCCTTCCATGCCCTTATCTCCCCTATTGCACGACAAGGCGTTCGTCATGCTTGTTGCGCTTGCCTTCATTTTCGGCTTGTCGAACGGTTTCATCAACGCGGGTTTTGAGGTTGTGCCGCAGGGCCTTTATCGTTTGTCATGCTTCAGCGTAATTGTCGGAACGATTCTCGCATCAGCGCTGACGTTCTTTGCAGCCTTTGCCCTCAAGCTCGACGCTTGGCAACTTGTACTGTGCGTCTCGCTTCCGCTTATGGCCGTGGCGTACCTACTCTTCCCCTATGATGTGTTCTGGTATATAGGCTGGGGCGTGCACGCCTTGGGCTATCAGTTCTTTTTCATGTTGTTGTGGTCACTTCTGGGATCCCGCCAGTTGCGCCACGATGTCCCCGTCACGATTGCGGTTCCCGCAGGTTTGTTTTCCGTTGAAGTCGGCTCGGTGTTGGGCCTTGCGATTTGGAACCTGTTCTGCACAGGCATCGACCAAGCCGGCGAGCATCTTGTCTCAGGGCTCGCCCTCATGTCGCTCGTCCTCGTCGCAGTTCTCTTCGAGCGTCCCCAGTTTGCTTGGGGCGACGTACACCCCGGCGTCGCCTCGCCCTCGAACACCCTTCGAGTTGACGATTACGAGCAGATTATGGGGCGCATCCGCATCGATTATGCCCTCTCGCCCCGCGAGCATGACGTATGCGCGCTTCTGGGTCGTGGGCGCAACCGCCAATTCGTTGCCGACGAGCTCGGTATTTCGCTTGAGACGGCCAAGACCCACACCACCAACGTTTACCGCAAGCTCGGCGTCCATTCCCAACAGGAGCTGCTCGACGTAATCGAGATGGTCCGCAATACGCTGGCTTTGGAGCGCAACATGGGCCTGAAAGACGGCCCGCCTGATACCGACAGGCAAAATCCCTGGTAAACCCGTCTATCCCCCAGGCATAGTGAATACTCACCCACCGATAGCCAAACCCGGCAAGCCAACCGTTTCACTATCAGCGGGCCATGCAAAACCTCCTCGAGACATCGCATCGTTGAAGGCGGCGCGGAGGATGGCAAGCGCCGGGCGTCGCTCGTAAGAAAGCGGCCGTGTCGCCCGGTCAGCCGCCCTTGCCCATGTCGTCTGTGGCGAGACGCCACGCAACGAAAGGGGAATAGCATGGAAAACATTAATCGCAGGACCGTCGTGAAGGGCGCGGCACTCGGCTTGGCCGGGGTCGCCGCGGGCGCATTGGCTGCCTATCGGCCCAAGCCCGCGCTGGCGGCCGACGAGGTGAATTTCGACGAGGAGTGCGAGGTCCTCGTCATCGGCTCCGGCTATTCGGGCCTTGCAGCCGCCTATGAGGCCGCCAAGGCCGGCGCCGACGTCAAGGTCGTTGAGAAGCTCGCCATCGTGGGCGGCAACTCGCTCGTGGCCGACGGCGACTTCGCCGTGTGCGGCTCCGAGGGCCAGAAGGCTGCCGGCATCGAAGACACCCCGGACAAGTACGTCTATGACATGCAGGTCGCCGGCCTGTTCCTCAACGATACCGAGAAATGCCGCCTCATCGCCGAGAAGTCCAACGAGACATGGGAGTGGACGCGCGACGAGCTGGGCTGCGAGTGGCAGATGGACGAGCAGACCGGCGCCGCCAAGGTCATCCCCTACGGCGGCCATACCACCATGCGCACGCTCCATCTTGTCTCGGCCCACGGCGCCTCCATCGTGCTGCCCTTGCAGGAAAAGCTCTCCGAGATGGGCGTCGAGGTGCAGACCGAGACCATGCTTGCCAACCTCGTGAAAGATGCCTCGGGCCGCGTGGTGGGTGCCGAGCTGCGCACTGGCGCCAAGAACAACGACCCCGAGAGCGGCGATCCCCTCTACGTGAAGGCGACGCGCGGAGTCGTTTTGGCCTCCGGCGGGTTTGGCCGCGACGTCAACTGGCGCAAGCAGCATGACCCACGTCTCGACGATTCCGTGGATTGCACGAACGCCGCCGGAGCCACGGCCGAGAGCCTCTGCACCGCCATCGAGTGCGGCGCACTGCCCGTGCATCTCGATTGGATCCAATGCGGCCCGTGGTGCAGCCCCGATGAGGAGGGCTACGGCGTCGGCCCGACCTGGATTGACTCCGTGGCCGGCTACGCCCCCAGCATCAACCCCCTTACTGGGCAGCGCTGCGTCAACGAGCTGACCGACCGCAAGCGCTACTGCGACGTGATCTTCGAGGTGGGCGAGCCGCTCATCCAGGTGACGAGCGACGCCAACGTGCCCGACTGGAGCCGTCCCAACCTCGAGCAGTGCCTCGACGCCGAGGTCTCGTGGAAGTTCGATACCTTGGAGGAGGTTGCCGAGAAGTTCGACATGCCCAAGGACGCCTTCCTCAAGCAGATGGAAGACTACAACGCCTGCGTCGCCGCCAAGAACGACGAGCAGTTCGGCAAGGCGATTCCCGACAACGCCGTCCCGATCGATGAGCCGCCGTTCTACGCCACGCGCCTGTGGCCGAAGGTCCACCACACCATGGGCGGCGTGAAGACCGACCTCGACACCCGCGTGCTTGATGTACGCCTGAACCCCATCCCCGGCCTCTACGCTGCCGGCGAGGTAACGGGCGGCGTGCACGGCGCCTGCCGCCTGGGCTCGTGCGCCACGGCCGATTGCCTGGTCAACGGCCGCATCGCCGGCCAGCAGGCCACCGCAATGGAGCCTGTGGCATAGCAGACCAAGAGACGGCGGAGTGGCTCGAAGACCTGGACGTCGAGTTCGACCACATGCAGCAGTCGAGCTTGGCGAACAACTCCGGCCGCTTCGCCGCCCAAGCCGCCGCGAAGTACCTGGGGAAGTAAGCGGATAGGAGGCGCAGCCCTGCCAGCCACCCGACAACTGTCGCTCGCACGAAAGGCCGGGGCTCGGTTGAACTGCGCCCCAAAACTTGGACAGCCTAAATAAAGCCTACGCCACAAGGGACTGGTTCCGGAACTCCTCCAGGGTCAGTCCCTTGAGCCCCACCTGGCGCCGTCCGGTGCTCCAGTGGACGATGTAGGCCTCCAGGTCGCTTCATCATTTGGGGCCAGGGCGCTGCGCGCGTCCCGGCCCCTTGGGTTGGTCACTGTCCGGTTGACTGCCGGTTATCGGCGGGCGTTACTCCACGCCGGCGAGCTTGCGGCCCACGAGGTAACCCTGGGTAAGGGCGCGGCCGTGGCTGTTGCCGGGGACGTTGATGGGGTAGTCCACCGCATAGGAGTCGCCGCCGGCGTTGCCGATGGCGTACAGGCCGGCGATGGGGTTGCCCTGGGCGTCGAGACACTGCAGGTTAGTGTCGATCTTGGCGCCGCCCACCACCTCAAGCAGCACCGCGCCCACCTTGGAGGCGTAGTAGGGCGGGGTGTCGATGGGGAAGAGCAGCTCGGAGCGCTTGCAGAAGTCCTCGTCGGTGCCGGCGGCGCAAATCTCGTTGTAGCGCTCAACCGTGGCCACGAGTTGCTCGGCGGGCACGCCGATCTTCTCAGCCAGCTCCTCGATGGTGTCAGCCTTCTCGTAGGTGTAGCCCTCGTTGTCGATGAGCGACTGGGCGTAGTAGTCCACGGCGCTCTGGTAGTCGGACTCGCCCTTGTAGCGGAAGGTGTCCCAGAACATGCCGCCGCCGTAGGGGAAGGAGGCGAGCAGGTCCTCCTGCCAGCTGGAGTCGAAGATGGACCACGCGCAGTCATCGGCGGTGTTCTTCATGATCTGAAGCGAGCGGGCCTGGACCCAGGTGCCCTCGTTGAAGAAGCGCTCGCCCTTCTCGTTGACGTAGAGGAAGGGGCCCTCAAGCTGGTTGGACGAGGGGTCGGCCCAGCGCTGGGGATGCAGCATGGGCGGGAAGGGAGCGGCCTGCATCGTGCCGCCGGCCCACAGGATCATCTTGTGGCCGTCGCCGGTGTTGGCGCCGACGGGGGTGTACACGCTCGGCACAGTGAGGGCCTCGGGGCAGTAGTACTTGCACATCTCCTCGTCGCCGGCGATGTCGCCCGTGGCGACCACGACGCCCTTGGAAGCCAGGATCTTCTTGTAGCCGTCGGCGTCGGACACCACAGCGCCCGTCACAGCGCCCGACTCGTCCTGCAGCAGGTACTCGGCCTTGGTGTCGAAGCGGAACTCCGCGCCGTTCTCGATGGCCTCGAGGTGGCACACGTCAGCCGCCACGAAGGAGCCGCCGGGGATGGTGAGGTCGCTCTCGTCGGTGCCGCCCATGCACACGTAGCCGGGCTCGTCGGGCAGCAGCGGGTTGCGGCTGTAGCCGTCCCAGATGCCCATTGAGCAGTGGTGCTTCTCGCCGGCCTCGCACAGCCAGTCGGCGGCCTCGCCGGAGCGGGCCATGTACTGGGCGATGAGCGCCTCGTTGCAGCGGTTGCCGCAGGTCTGCATCCAGCGGAACTCGGCGGAGGACACGTCGGTCACGGTGCCGTCCTCAAAGGAGCACGACAGCTTGGAGTTGATGGTGCCCGCGCCTGCGCCGCGCTCGGAAACCTGGCTCATCTTCTCCACGACGATGACCTTGGCGCCGTTCTCGGCCGCGGCACGAGCCGCACAGCAGCCGGCCAGGCCCGCGCCGATGATGAGGACCTCGGTCTCGGCGGTGTCGACGATCTGGTCGTCGGCCACGGCCTCAGGGGCGGTCATGAACGAGGGCTGCTCGGAGGTGAAGCCGAAGACGGTGGACGCGTCCACCGAGGCATCGGCAGTGATGACGCCGGCAGAGGCCTGCTTCTCGACCTCGGCCTGGGCGGTGCCGGCCATGCCGGCGACGGCCGCACCCACCACTGCTGCGGCGGCGATGGCGTCACGACGGGTCATTTCGAGTGCCATGGTGATCTCCTTCTGCATGCTGTGCTTCCCCTTTGCCGACCCTCCCTTAGGGCCGGTGTACGAGTGCATCCTACGTGGCGCGTGTGGAGCGACGTACCCCCGCGCGCTTGCGGAATCGAAAGCGGCGCGCCTGTGCAAACCGCCGGTTTCATGATTGAAAGCGGGAGTTTCAGGGAAAGCCCGCGCGCGGCCTGGCCCGGGCCCGGCCAAGGCACTCGCAGAGACAAGAGGGCGCGCAGGCGCAAGGCAGGGCGCAGCCCCATTGAAACGAGCGCGACGCCAGACAGAACAGCGCGCAAGAACTCAGGTGCCGCCGTACGCGAAGGCCAGCCCTTGCCTTGTCCTGCCCTGCCTGGCAATCGACGCCGTCGCGCACAAAGTCCGGCCCCACCTCGCCCGGCGACCAGCGCCACCGAGCGCCGCGCACGCTACAATGCGCCCTTGGGGACACATACGCACGCACAAGGGGGATGCATCGGCATGGACACCAAGTCGTTCTCGTACTTCACCTCGCTGCAGCGCCAGCGAAGCCTCACGCGTGCCGCCAAGGAGCTCGGCATCACCCCTCAGGGCCTGGGCGGGGCCATGCGCCGCCTCGAGCAGGAGCTGGGCGTGAGCCTGTGGAGCGGGGCGGCGGGCACCTCTCCCCTCACCGAGCACGGCAAGCTCTTCCTGGAGTTCGCCCAAGGCTTCGAGCGCGACATGGCCGAGCTGCGCCGGGGCTTGGACGCCATAACCGCGCACACGAGCAACGTCATCCGCCTGGGGTGCTCGGTGGGGCTTCTGGGGTACCTGGGAGAGGACGCCATCGACACGTTCAACCGCAATTCGGCAAACTGCCAGGTCGTCGCCTGCGAGGAGCTGCCCGACGTGGAGTGCGCACGGCACCTTGCCGAGGGCGACTACACGTTCGCCCTGCTTGTGAACCCGGTAGCCGAGACCTTCCAATCCGTCTCCCTGGTGGACGACTACCAGTTCTTCTGGGTGAACCGCGCCGACCCACTCGCCCGGCGCGAGGAGATAACCTTAGACGACCTCAGGGGCCGTACCGTGCTCATGATGGGCGACGACTACCAGAACACGGGACTGCTCATCCAGATGCTCGCCCAGCGTCACATCGACTGCGACGTGCGCTTCACCGGCGAGATGATCCGCGTCTACGAGTACGCTCGGGCCAACCGGGCGCTGGGGCTCACGTGCCGCAACCACATCGAGGCCACGGCGGAGTCGCAGGTGACCGTGGGCGTGCCCATCAAGGAGGTGCCCTGGGGCTTCTCCATCTGCTGGCGCGCCGACACCGTGCCCACCGAGGCCCAGCAGTGGTTCCTCTCCTACATGCGCACGCTCAGGCGCACGTACCGGTAAGGCGGGTGCACATGGGGGCGCGGCAAGACGCGTGCAGCCCGCATGCGAGGTTCGCAAGACGGCGTCCTTCGGGCCAAATGACGAAAAGTCCCCGTCCCAATTCGTCATTTGGCCATCTACCAGGTGAATGACGAAAGAGCCCGGGGCCTTTTCGTCATTTTGTCGGGCGTGCTGCTCGTGACGGGAATCACGTTCGTCAACTAGCACACGCTGAACTGCCGGTCGCTGCTCCCCTCATCTAGATCAACGTCTCGCCTGCAAGTCTAGCCGAACGTACTAGCAAGGGGGCCGCCCCAATATACCGGAGCGGCCCCCTTGCCAATCAATAACTCTCTACTC
>CAVEWV010000081.1:0-12235 GCA_963619535.1 Acutalibacteraceae bacterium
GGCCGGCCCCACCGGCCCCTGCGGCCCCTGCTCCGAGATCTACTTCGACCAGGGCCCCGAGATTGGCTGCGGCAGCCCCGACTGCGCTCCCGGTTGCGACTGCGACCGCTTCCTTGAGTTCTGGAACCTCGTGTTCACCCAGTACGACCGCCAGGAGGACGGCTCGCTTCCCGAGCTTCCCCACCGCAACATCGACACCGGCATGGGCCTTGAGCGCATCACGGCCATCATGCAGGGCAAGTCGGCCAACTACGACGGCGACCTCATGCGCGGCCTCACCGAGCTGGGCGAGCGCCTGACCGGCAAGAAGTACGGCGACGACCCCAAGTCCGACATGTCGCTGCGCATCCTGGCCGACCACTCCCGCGCCGTCACCTTCATGATCGGCGACGGCATCCTTCCCTCCAACGAGGGCCGCGGCTACGTGCTGCGCCGCTTGCTTCGCCGCGCCGTCTACCATGCGCGCATGCTGGGCGTCGAGGGCACCTTCATGGCCCACTACATCGACGAGGTCATCGCCGAGATGGGCTCGGCCTACCCCGAGATCGTCCAGAACTCCGAGCTCATCCACCGCATCGTCAAGTCCGAGGAGGAGCGCTTCTCCTCCACGCTGCGCACCGGCCAGAGCTACCTCGACGAGGTCATCGCGGGGCTTGCCGCGGGCGAGGCGGTCGCCGGCTCCATCGCCTTCAAGCTGCATGACACCTACGGCTTCCCCATCGACCTCACGGTCGAGATCGCCCAGGCCGCCGGCCACGACGTCGACCTCGACGGCTTCAAGGTCGAGATGGAGGCCCAGCGCCAGCGCGCCCGCTCCCAGGTGAAGGACGTCGTCTGGGGCAAGTTCGACACCGTGTGGGTCGCCCTTGCCGACAAGTTCAAGTCCGACGAGTTCGTGGGCTACACGCAGGATTCCTGCGACGCGCAGGTGCGCGCCCTCGTGGCCGACGAGAAGAGCGTCGAGAGCGCCCAGGCCGGCGACAAGGTGGACGTGCTGCTCGACCGCACGCCCTTCTACGCCGAGAAGGGCGGCCAGTGCGGCGACACCGGCTTCATCGAGGCCGACGGCTTCAAGCTCCAGGTCCTGGGCACCACCTACGCCGAGAAGGTCCTGACCGTCCACCACTGCCAGGTGCTCTCCGGCACCGTCAACGTGGGCGACGAGTGCAACGCCGCCATCGACACCATGATGCGCGCCCGCATCGCCCGCAACCACACCGCCACCCACATCCTCCACGCCGCCCTGCGCCAGGTGCTCGGCACGCACGTCAACCAGGCCGGCTCTCTCGTGGAGCCCTCGCGCCTGCGCTTCGACTTCACGCACTTCCAGGCCGTGACGGCCGCCGAGCTGGCCGAGGTGGAGCGCATCGCCAACGAGAAGATCATGGCCGCCCTTCCCGTCACCACCCGCGTCATGGGCATCGAGGAGGCGCGTGCCTCCGGCGCCACGGCCCTGTTCGGCGAGAAGTACGGCTCCGAGGTCCGCGTGGTCGACGTCGAGGGCTTCTCCCGCGAGCTGTGCGGCGGCACCCATGTGTCCAACTCCGCCGAGTGCGGTCTGGTCAAGATCGTCTCCGAGGGCTCCGTGGCCGCCAACGTGCGCCGCATCGAGGCCGTGACGTCCTTCGACGCGCTTGCCTATCTCAACGAGCAGGCGGCCGGGCTCAAGCAGGTCGCTGACCTGTTGAAGGTCGCCCCCGCCGAGGCCGTCAAGCGCACCGAGGACAACCTCGCCCTCATCAAGTCCTACGAGGACGCCGAGAAGAAGGCCAAGGCCGCCAGCGTGGCCGCCATGGTCGACGAGGCCCTTGCGGGCGTCATCGATGCCGGCTACCCCGTGTGCGTCGCCCGCTTCGACGGCCTGGACGCCGAGGGCCTGCGCAGCGAGTGGGACCTCGTGCGCCAGAAGCTCTCCGCTCCCGGCGCCTGCGTCTTCGCCAGCGTCAACGAGTCCGGCGCCCCCATCCTGCTTGCGGCCGGCACCGACGAGGCCTGCGCCCAGGGCTTCAACGCCGGCGCGGTCATCAAGGCCATCTCGCATGCCATCAAGGGCGGCGGCGGCGGCCGTCCCCAGATGGCCCAGGCCGGCGGCAAGGACGCCTCGGGCATCGACGAGGCGCTCAAGCAGGCCCGCGAGCTTTTCTGCGCGGGCAAGTAGCTTGCAGGCCATCGCACTCGACATAGGCGACGCCCGCGTGGGCGTCGCCTCGGGCAACACGCACACGGGCATGGCCATGCCGGTGTGCGTGTTGCCGTCCCGCGAGGTCCTCGACAACGCGGTCACCTTCCGTCGCATCATCGAAGACCACGAGCCCGACGTCCTCGTCGTGGGCCGACCCCTCACCATGCAGGGCGAGGCCGGCCCCCAGGCCGCCAAGCTCGAGCAGATCGGGCGCGCGCTCGGGCAGCGCCTGGGGCTTCCCGTCGAGTTCGTCGACGAGCGCCTGAGCTCCAGCGAGGCCAAGCGCATCCTGCGCGAGCAGGGTCTCAACGAGAAGCAGATGCGCGGCAAGGTGGACAGCGTCGCTGCCTCCCTGTTCCTGCAGGTCTGGCTTGACATGAAGAAGAACGAGACGATGGGAGTCTGATGAGCCTCCAACCCTTTGACCCCTCAGATTTCGGCGCCGCGGCTTCTTCGGACGCCGGCATCGACAACAACGCCCAGCCCATGGTGCGCCCGGCAAACTCGTTCAACGACGAGCGCATGAGGAAGGCGCACGCGCACAAGTCGCCGCTCTCGCTGGGCACCATGGTGGCGCTGCTCGCATGCTTCCTTCTCGTCATCGTCGTCATCGTCGCGGTGAACGCCTCGCAGTGCTCCATGAAGGTCGCCGTCAACCAGCAGAAGGCGGCCGAGGTGGTCGTCGAGATCCCCAGCGGCTATGGCACGGGCGACATCGCCCGCCTGCTTCGCGAGGACGGCGTCATCAGCTCCACGACCGCGTTTCTGCAGGCCGTCACGGCCCTGGGCGCCGAGGGGTCGCTCCAGGCCGGCACGTATGCCTTCACCAACTCCATGACCTACGAGACGATCGTGAACATGCTTGTGGCAGGTACGGCGGCCACGGGCGTCTCCATCACCATCCCCGAGGGCTTCACGGTGGCCCAGACCGCCCAGCGCTTCGCGGACACGTTCGACTTCACCTACGAGGAGTTCATGGCGCAGGCCAAGGCCTCCAACTACGTGGGCGAGTTCACGTTCCTCAACGGCGCCTACAACGACTCCCTCGAGGGCTTCCTGTTCCCGAAGACCTACACGTTCGACGAGGACGAGGACGTCACGCCCGACGTGGCCATCCGCACCATGCTCAGGCAGTATCAAAGCGAGACTGCGGGCATCGATTGGAGCAACGTCGGCCAGGGCAACACGAGGCTCACCCAGTACCAGGTCATCTGCATGGCCTCCCTCATCGAGCGCGAGACGGGCGTGGACGACGAGCGCGCAAACGTGGCCTCCGTCATCTACAACCGCCTCAACATCGACTGGTTCCTGCAGATCGACGCCGCCATCGCCTACGCGCTCAACAAGAGCGACCTTCTGACCTACGACGACCTGCAGGTGGACTCGCCCTACAACACCTACACGAACAAGGGCCTCGTCCCCGGCCCCATCTGCTCGCCGTCCATGTCGTCCATCAACGCGGTGCTCAACGCCAACCAGACGGACTACCTGTTCTACGTCGCCTCCTCCGCGCTCGATGGCACGCACGTCTTCTGCACCAACGAGGACGACTTCAACCAGGCGCGCGCCGAGTACAACCAGGCAGCGGGAATCGCGGGCTAGCATGGGACTCTTCACCCCACAGCGCTACCTCACCTCCATCGACGTCATCGACCTCGACGACCTGTGGCGCTGCGGGGTGCGCGCCCTTTTGCTCGACCGCGACAACACGGTGATACCCAGGACCACCGGCGTCGCCCCCGCCGCGGTCGAGTCTTGGATGCGCAGGGCTCACGACATGGGCTTTCGCATCTGCTTCGTGTCCAACAACGACTACGAGCGCGTCGAGCCCACGGCGAGGCTCTACGACGCGGGCGTTGTGGCCAAGGCGCACAAGCCCCGCCCCGACGGCCTCCTGCGCGCCATGAGCGAGATGGGCCTTCCGGCCGAGGCGGGCTTCCTTGTGGGCGACCAGCTCTACACCGACGTCCTTGCCGCGAAGCTCGCGCATATGCGCCATGCCCTCGTGGTGCCCCAATGCGACCGGGACCTCTGGTATTCGCCTCCCATGCGCGCCTTGGAGCGCGTCTTGTTGGCAGGTCGGCGGCCCAGCGACACCTGGGAGCCCTTGGCTTGATGGCCACGGCATGCCTCATCGTCGCGGCTGCGGCCTACCTGTGCGTCCTGGCCGGTGTGGCCGCCTATGATGCGCGGCACAGGCTTGTGCCCAATTGCGCCGTCTTGGGGGTCGCAATCCTGGGGGTCGCCATCGAGCTGTTGGGCCCTTCGACCCCGTTTGCCCGGGGTCTTGCCCCCTTATCCGAGACGCTTCCCCTTGCCCTGGCGGTGCTTGTGGCCGCCGTGCTGCTCGAGCTTGCCTGGCGCGCGCTGAAAGGGGGCTCGCACGGCATGGGCATGGGCGACATCAAGCTCTGTGCCGCGGCGACCCTCGTCTTGGGCCCCTGGGTCGTCCCGTCGCTTGCGGTCGCGTGCCTTCTTGCCGCGGCCTTCAACCTCGTCAGGCACAACGACCGCTTCGCCTTCGCCCCGTGGCTCAGCCTTGTCTTTGCCGTCTGCTTCTTATACCGAGCCTTTCTTGCGTGAGGTCGCAGGGCTGTCGATGATGTTAGAATCCCCCTTCGATACAGACGCATTGAGACGGTGGGCCTAGGCAGTGTTGCACATGACGGAGAGTCCTGAGGAGTCAGGCTATACGCGCCATGTAGGGTGCGACCATATTTTCTTCATCGGGTTTCTCGGGGCGGGAAAGTCCACGGTCGCCCGAAATCTGGGCCGCCTCTTCAACCGCCGGCACCTCGACACCGACCGCATGGTCGTGCATCGCGAGCAGGCCAGCGTGGCTGAGATTTTCAAGACAAGCGGCGAGGAGCATTTCCGCACGCTTGAGCGCGTCGCGCTTGAGCGCCTCTCGCATGAGAAGAGCTGCCTGGTGTCGTGCGGCGGCGGCATCGTCGAGAACTCCGACAACGTCGCCCTCATGCGCTCCATGGGCAAGGTGGTCTTTCTCGACCTCGACCTCGACGACGCCTTGGGCCACATCACCCATCCCGAGATTCGCCCCGACCTGGGCGACTACGACCATGCCAAGGCGCTGCTCGCGCACCGCCTTCCCCTGTATCAGGCCGCGGCCGACTACACGGTGGATATCCGCGGCCTGTCCTTCTCCGACGTCGCCTACAAAGTAGGGGGCCTTCTGTACGAGGAAGGCCTCCTCTAGCTGTCACGGCTCCCTATAACGCGCCTTATGAGAAAGGTGTCTCACTATGTCCGTACACGACAGAATCGCCAAGGTTCGCCAGATGATGGAGGAGCGCTGCTATGACGCGCTCGTCGTGCGCAACAACCCCGACCTGCGCTGGCTGACGGGGGCGGCCCGCGTCTTCGACTTCGAGGACGCCCACACGGCCTTCATCACGCGCGACGCCCTCTACCTCCACACCGACTCGCGCTACTACAACACGTTCCTGGAGGCCCTCGCCGGCGACACCGACTGGGTCTTCGACCAGCAGCCCTGCTCCATGGCGTCCTGGGTGGCCGACAAGGCGTGCCAGGCGCACATGGCCTCGGGCGTCATCTGCATCGAGGACACGCTAACCCTCGCGCAGGCCTCCTCGCTGGAGTCGGCCTTCTCGCAGCGCTCCCTGGCGCCCCGCTTCGCCCAGCTCCACGGCGACATCATCAAGCTGCGCGCCGTCAAGGACGCAGACGAGATCGCCCTCATGCGCCGCGCCCAAAAGGTCACCGACGAGGCCTTCGAGCACATGTGCGGGGTCATTCGCCCCGGCATGACCGAGATGGAGCTTCGCGTGGAGCTCGACAACTACATGCTCACCCACGGCGGCGACGCCCTGTCGTTCGACACCATCATGGCGAGCGGCCCCAACTCGGCCAACCCCCACGCCAAGCCCGGAAGCCGAAAGGTCGAGATGGGCGACTTCGTCCTCATGGACTACGGCGCGGGCCTGGGCGACTACCGCTCCGACATGACGCGCACGGTGGTCGTGGGCCAGCCCAGCGACAAGCAGCGCGAGATATTCGACACTGTGCGCCGCGCCCACGAGGCCTGCGCCGCAGCCATCAAGCCCGGCGTCAGCTGCCGGGAGGTGCACGAGCTTGCCGTGAGCATCATCTCCCAGGCGGGCTATGGCGACTGTTTCGCGCACGGCCTGGGGCACGGCGTGGGCATCGACATCCACGAGCTGCCCCGCATCGGCCGTACCACGACCGACGTGTACGAGGAGGGGATGGTGTGTACGGTCGAGCCCGGCATCTACCTGCCCGGCTTTGGCGGCGTGCGCCTGGAGGACTACGGCGTGGTGGGCCCGCAGGGCTTCGAGCCCTTCACGGCCTCGACCCATGAGCTCGTCTGCGTGGGGGAGTAGCCCGGCCTATATGGGAAGCGTGCGGGGTCTTCTTCAGGGGCCTTGTGCGTGCGGCGCATCCTGAGTATCATCAAACAGTTGTTTACTGGGTCGGCATGGGCTAGACCTTAATCGAGCGAAAGGCGTATTTGTGGCAACTCTGGGCATTACCGATCTCAAGGTCGGTCTGGGCGTCAACATCAACGGCAAGGATTGCGTCATTCTCGAGGCGCAGCACGTCAAGCCTGGCAAGGGCAACACCTATGTCCGCACCAAGTTCAAGGACATCCGCACCGGCCGCGTGAACGAGCAGAACTTCCAGCAGTCCGCCAAGTTCGAGAGCGTCCGCATGGAGACCCGCGAGATGCAGTACCTCTACAACGACGGCGACGCCTTCTGGTTCATGGACAACGAGTCCTACGAGCAGATCCCCGTCGAGACTGCCACCATCGGCGACCAGGCCAAGTGGCTCAAGGAGAACGACGTCTGCCTCATGCAGTACGCCAACGGCGTGCTCTACGCTGTTCAGCCCCCCATGTTCATCGAGGCTGAGATCACGGAGACCGAGCCCGGCTTCAAGGGCGACACCGTGCAGTCCGGCACCAAGCCCGCTGTCATCGAGACCGGCGCCACCGTCCAGGTTCCCATGTTCGTCAACGTGGGCGACCGCATCAAGATCGACACCCGCGAGGCCAAGTACATCTCTCGCGTCTAAGCTTCTTGCATAGAGCGCTATGAGAAGCGCCGGTCCGCCTAAACGCGGGCCGGCGCTTTTTTGCGTCGCGTTCGGGCGGGGCGACAGTATCCCGGCGGGCGAAAAGCCCGTCTTAGTCCAAGCTCAGGCCCACGAGCACGGTCTCCGGTTCCAACTTCACCCCGAAGCGCTGCCAGACGCCGTTGCGCACCGTGCATGCCAGGCGCACGATGTCCGCCGCGCTGGCATTTCCCCTGTTGGTGAGCGCGAGCGTGTGCAGGTTGCTGAGCGTGGCGGGCGACCCCGCGCCGTCCACGCCGTAGCCCTTGGCAAAGCCGGCCCTCTCGATAAGCCAAGCCGCCGAGGTCTTCACGAGCGCCTCGTCGTGCGTGGGGTAGAGCGGCGCGTCGACGGGAAGGCATTCGTGCGCCTTTTGACGCGTGAGGACCGGGTTGGTGAAGAACGACCCGCTCGACCAGCGGTCATGGTAGGGGTTCGCACCCGTCGGGTCGGGGTCGCAGACCATTCCCTTCGAGGCGCGCACCTCGTACACCTTGTCGCGGATGACGCCCACCGGCATGGACGAGCCCACCTCGCAGCCCAAGGCCGCCGCCAGCTGCGGGTGGGCGACGGTGCCCTGCGCGGCTTTTGCCAGCTCGAGCTCGGCGCTTAGCACGATCCAGCGCGGGGAGACGGGCCATGGCCGCGATGTCAGGTTGCCTTCCATGCTGCGGCGCAGGATGGAGGTGCGGTAGCCCAGTCCCAGCTCGTCTTTTGAGTACGTGCGGACCTGACCGTCGGTGCGGTCGAGAAGGGTGGCCCCTACGAGGCACGTCCCGATCTCCTGCCCGTAGGCTCCCAGGTTCTGCATGACCGCGCTGCCTATCTGCCCGGGGATTCCGCTGAGGGCCTCCACGCCCGAGAGGTTGCGCTCGACGCACCAGGTGACGAAGTCGTCCCACACGCACCCGGCGTGTATGCGCACGCGCACCGAGTCAGTGCCTGCAAGCACGACCGGGCCCGCAGGGTCGTGTGCCTTGACCACCATGCCCGCGAAGGGCTCGTCGGACGCGAGCAGGTTCGACCCCTCGCCCAAGACGAGGACCTGGGACGCGGCGGCGTCAGCCTCGCGCACGCAGGACGCCAGCTCCTCGGGCGTATCGACATACCTGAAATCGCCAATCTCGCCTCCCACGCGCAGTGTCGTGAGGTCTTTGAACGACGCATGGGCCTTTTGCATTGCTCCTCCTGGTTTTGCGTTGCATACGGCAGAACATGATAATAGAGAGATGATGCGAGACTTCCCCTCATATTGTGGGAAGATGAGCGTATTCACGCGACGAGATAAGGGGGCGATATGTCGACATCATATGAGCAGCGCCTCGCGCAGCGCCTGCCTGAGAGCGCGAGGCGGGCGATTTGCGTTTTGGAGTCCTGCGGCAAACAGGCGTTTGTCGTGGGCGGCTTCGTGCGAGACGCCGTGCTCGACCGCCCCTGCCATGATGTGGACATCGCCACCGACGCGCTGTGGTACGTCACGCGCGACTGCTTCATCCAGGCGGGGATCCGCGTCGTGGAGACGGGCGCGGCGCATGGCACCGTCACCGCCGTCATCGACGGCGACCCCATCGAGATAACGACGTTTCGCACCGACGGCACCTACACCGACCATCGTCGCCCCGACTCGGTGCGTTTCGTCAAATCCATCGAGGAGGACCTGTCGAGGCGCGACTTCACCGTCAACGCCATCGCCTGGAACCCCGCGACGGGCCTGGTCGACCCGTTCGGCGGCCTGGACGACATCTCCGCCCGCCTCATCCGCTGCGTGGGCGAGCCTGCCTTGCGCTTCGAGGAGGACGCGCTGCGGATCATCCGCGGGGCTCGCTTCGCCTCCCAGCTCGGCTTTGACGTCGAGGACGCCACGGCCCGCGCCATGGAGTCCCAGGCGGACCAGCTCGCCTGCGTCGCAGCCGAGAGGATCTCCCTGGAGTACGACAAGCTCGTGCGCGGCCCATACGCGGTTGCGGTCCTGCGGGCCTTCCCCCAGGTCGCAAGCCAGGCCGTGCCCCATATCGCCGACATGGTCGGCTTCGACCAGCGCAGCCGCTGGCATTGCTACGACGTCTGGGAGCATTGCCTGCATGCCCTGGAGTTCTTGGACGCGGGCGCAGACGGCGTCCTCAGGCACGCCACGCTGCTGCATGACATCGGAAAGCCCCCGACGTTTACCGTCGGCGCCGACGGCCATGGTCACTTTTACGGCCATGAGGAGGCCGGGGCCAAGCTCATCGTGGAGGATTTCAAGCGCCTGCGCTGGCCCGCGGGGCAGGTCAGGCTTCTGGAATACCTCGTGCGCTACCACGACCGGCCCATCGAGCCCTCGCCGCGCGGCATCCGCCGTGCGCTTGCCCGGGCGGCGGAGTCCCTGAACACCGACGCGGCGGGCGCCCGGCACGCCCTGGGGCTGCTCCTGCAGCTCAAGCGCGCCGACACGCTGTCGCATGCCCCCCGCGCCGTCGCGAAGCGCTTGAGGGAGCTCGACGCCGTCCAAGGGGAGTTCGAGGCCGAGACACGGCGCGGCGACGCCTTCTGCATGGCCGACCTTGCGGTGGGCGGCGACGACCTCATCGCCCTGGGCGTGCCGAGGGGCCCCCAGATGGGCTATATCTTGAGGCGCCTGCTTCGCGAGGTGGTGGATGGGGTCCTCGCAAACGAGCCTTCCGTGCTGTTGCGCCGCGCCGGCGAGCTGATGTGACGTCTGACTTAGCCCCGATTCGTGCGCAGAGGGGCGCTTGCGGTGCGTTTGCGTAGATTGTCGGGAACTCTGGCGCTTTTGCGCGGGAAAGCATATACTTTAAGAGTTGCAGATAGGCAGGTTCTGCCTGCCGGTATCGTTATGATTCGAAGGGATCGACTTCAGTGCCTAACATCAAGTCTCAGATCAAGCGTGACAAGCAGGCCGCTCGTGCTCGTCTGCGCAACCGTGCCGTCCGTTCCGAGCTCAAGACTGCTGTCCGCAGGGTCCAGGAGGCCGTTGCCGCCGGTAACGTCGAGGCCGCCGACGCCGCTGTGAAGGTCGTCTACCACAAGATGGACAAGGCCGTCGCCAAGGGTGTCATTCACCGCAACCAGGCTTCCAACCGCAAGTCCGGCGTTGCCAAGCTCGTCAACAAGATCTCTGCCTAGTATTTAGGTTCAGATTCTTTTAAAGGGCGTCAGGCTTGAGGGCCCGACGCCCTTTTTCTTTTCAATACGTCTCATGGAATCGGGTAGCATGGCAACTGACGACACCGCTCACATCAGGAACTTCTCCATCATCGCCCACATCGACCACGGCAAGTCCACCGTCGCCGACCGCATCCTCGAGCAGACGCACACCGTTGCCCAGCGCGATATGGAGGCCCAGCTCCTCGATTCCATGGACATCGAGCGTGAGCGCGGCATCACCATCAAGAGCCAGGCCGTGCGCGTCGAGTACCAGGCCGACGACGGTCAGCGCTACCAGTTCAACCTCATCGACACCCCCGGGCATGTGGACTTCACCTATGAGGTGTCGCGCTCCCTGGCGGCCTGTGAGGGCGCGGTGCTTGTGGTCGACGCGACCCAGGGCGTCGAGGCGCAGACCGTCTCCAACGCCCTGCTCGCGATGAACGCCGGGCTCGAGATCGTCCCTGCCATCAACAAGATCGACCTTCCCTCCTCCGACGTGGAGCGCACGAAGGCCGAGATCGAGGAGGGCCTCGCCATTCCCTGCGACGACGCGGTGAGCGTGTCGGGAAAGACCGGCGACGGCATCCACGAGCTGCTCGAGGCCGTGGTGGCCCATATCCCGGCCCCCCAGGGAGAGCCCGACGCGCCCCTGAAGGCTCTCATCTTCGACTCGTACTTCGACCCCTACCGCGGCGTCGTGGCCCTCGTGCGCATCGTGGACGGGTCGCTGCGCGCCCATCAGCGCGTGCGCCTCATGTCGAGCGGCCTGGTGTTCGAGACCGAGGAGGTCGGCGTTCGCCGCCCGGCCGAGATGCCCCTGGACGACCTGGGCGTCGGTGAGGTCGGCTACATGGTCACCGGCCTCAAGGACCCGCTCGACGTGCGCGTGGGCGACACCGTGACCGACGCGGCGCATCCCGCCCAGGAGGCGCTGCCGGGCTACCGCGAGGTCAAGCCCATGGTGTACGCGGGCCTGTTCCCCATCGACACCGAGGATTTCGAGAACCTGCGCGACGCCCTGGACAAGCTGCGCCTCAACGACCCGGCCGTCGTGTATACCCCCGAGACCTCCGTGGCACTGGGCTTCGGCTTCCGCGTGGGGTTCCTGGGCCTCCTCCACATGGAGGTCGTCAAGGAGCGCCTCGAGCGCGAGTTCAACCTGGACCTCATCGCCACGGCGCCCTCGGTCGAGTACAACGTGTACCTCACCAACAAGGAGATGGTGGAGGTCACCTCGCCGCAGGACATGCCCGACCCCTCGAAGATCGACCACGTCGAGGAGCCCTACCTCACGGTCAAGGTCCTTGTGCCGCCCGACTACGTGGGCGCGGTGATGGACCTCACCATCGACCACCGCGGCACGTTCTCCAACATGGTGTACCTGAGCCCCACCACCGTTGAGATGCATTGGGAGATGCCGCTCTCCGAGCTCATCATGGACTACTTCGACCAGCTCAAGAGCCGTACGCGCGGCTATGCCTCGCTTGACTACGAGTACAAGGGCTATCAGGAGAGCGCTCTGCAGAAGCTCGACATCCTGCTTGCCGGCGAGACCGTGGACGCCCTGTCGTTCATCGTCCACAAGGACAAGGCCTACACCCGCGGCCGCGTCCTGTGCGAGAAGCTCAAGGAGATCATCCCCCGACAGCAGTTCGAGGTGCCCATCCAGGCGGCCGTGGGCGGCAGGATCGTGGCGCGTGAGACGGTCCGCGCGCTGCGCAAGGACGTCCTTGCCAAGTGCTACGGCGGCGACATCTCGCGCAAGCGCAAGCTGCTCGAGAAGCAGAA
>CAVEWV010000082.1:0-12208 GCA_963619535.1 Acutalibacteraceae bacterium
CGCTGCCTGAGCGTCTTCCATCCCAGCGCCTTCTTGACCTTCGCGCCCCTGTACCGATCGATGTGGGTGTCCAGCCTGCGCGAGCTCGCCCCCGTGTTCCAGCCGCAGCCAATCGCACGGCACGTCCCTGCTTGGGAACAGGGTCAGCCGGTCGCAGGCCTTCGTGACGCTCAGCCCGCTGCGGTGGAACTCCCACAGGATCCCCTCGCGCTCCTCCTTGGTGTACATCGGACTCCCTCCTGGGCCTCATCCGAGGTCCGGGATTTTGTCCGGGGTCCCGGCTCAAGCAAGCCACGAGGTTCGACATCAGCAGTATCGACTTCGACAGGCTCTCGCAGGAATTTGCCAAGGCGAAGCACAAGCATCTCATCATCGACGACCTGCGCAGTGTCATCGAGACGAGGATAGAGGCCGCGCTGAGGGTAAACCCCAGGAGGATCGACTACTTCGAGCGCTACGAGCGCATCATCGAGAGCTACAACTCCGAGCAGGACAAGGCCATGATCGAGAAGACGTTCAACGACCTCATGAGGCTGTCTCGCGACCTCGATGACGCGCAGGGACTTTGTGGGGACAACGCTTCTAGCCGGGGTGTCGGCCGCCTTGACCTGCGATGTCTTGCCCCTGAATGACGTTGGATTGCCTTATCGGTTTCAAAACTTTAAAATCATTTGAGTTTCGAAACCAGTAAGGAGCTAAGATGGCCTGGATCGATAGAAAAACGTACATGGATCGCCTCCGGACATTGGAGGGCACCAGGGACATCAAGGTTATCACCGGGATGCGCCGTTCGGGTAAGTCTGAGCTCATGAAGGCGTTCGCAGCCTCGACCATGCGCGAGGACCCAACCTCGAACAACGTCTATATTGACCTGCTCGACCTCGACAACGAGCCGCTGCTCGAGTATCACGAGCTACATCGTAGGATAGTGGGGTTACATAAGGACGGCGTTCGCAACCGTCTCTTTATCGACGAGGTCCAGCTGTGCGATGGGTTCGAAAAGGCCGTCAACAGCATCCACGCCCGTGGCGGATGGGACATCTACCTCACGGGCTCCAACGCTTTCCTTTTAAGCTCGGACTTGGCCACCTTGTTCACGGGACGCCATAGGGAAATCCACATCCTGCCCTTCAGCTTCGGCGAGTACCGCTCGTTCTTTGCCGGGCAAGGCACGGTCGACGACGACTTCGATGGGTTTGTCAGGAGAGGCGGGCTGGCCGGCTCGTATGACTACGGTGATATCTCAGAGTCATACGGGTACGTCCGCGACGTCTACAAGACAATCCTTACGCGCGACTTGGTGCAGAAGTTCTCCTTGCCAGACACCAGCGTATTGGAGAGGCTTGCCGAGTACATGATGGATAACGCCGGCAATCTCAACTCGCCCAACAGTATCGCCAATTCGCTTGACGCCAACAAGGTCCCGACTAACCACGTCACCGTCGGTCGCTACATATCCCACCTGCGCGATGCCTTCGTCTTTTACGAGGCAAGGCGGTACGACATCAAGGGAAAGAAGTATCTGAGCACCCAGGCGAAGCACTACGTCTGCGACACGGGAATGCGCTACGCAGTCCTAGGGACCCGAAACATGGACTGGGGCCGCATGTACGAGAACATGGTCTTCCTAGAGCTGAAGAGGCGGGGATACGAGGTCTACGTTGGCAAGCTATACCAAAAGGAGGTCGACTTCGTCGCGAAGAGGGGCTCCGAGCTCGTCTACATCCAGGTCAGCGACGACATCGGAGCAGGTGAGACGCTTGAGAGGGAGCTCGCACCGCTCCTCTCGATCAGGGATGCGTTCCCAAAAATACTTATTGCCCGCACCAGGCATGAACCCTACACCCATGAGGGCGTGATCCTACTGGATTTGGCAAGATGGATGCTCGGCGAACAGGAGTTCTGAGAGTTTGGGACCGCTCGGTATGTGACGCATCTGGCTGAGGGTCCGCTGGGAACCCCTGGTCTGGCGGTTACCTGAGGGCCCAACCCATGAGGTGAAGCTGCGGGTATTCTGAACCCGAGCTCTTCTCCGGTGGGTTCTGCCAAGACCATGCGCGTTCGTCTTCCGAGGAACTTTCGGTGACCCTCCCTGCTTGGCGGTAGAGCATAGTGGCGTCGGACTTCGGCGCCTCGCAGGCTCGCGGGGTATTGGCGAGGAACTGCCGCGAAATGGGGGTTCGCCTACCACCGCCCGGAAGCCTGGATACCCGCGAGGGGTGTGTTGCGGGCGAGATTCCGCCTGGCGGGCTGTTCTGATGGGGCAAACCGCGTCAGACGGCGGCACTCGGCGCGTCCGCATGCTTGATGAGCGGTAGGCAAACCCCAAAAACGCGGCAACATCTGTGCGAAGCGGCGACAGGGCTGGCTTGCTTCGGGCTCTTTGGCGCGCATGCTCGGTAGGCATCGGCTGTATTGCGTGAAACTGCAACTTGCTGCGGTTTCACGCAAAGTGACGAAAGGGCCTGGAAGTTGCCGGGGTTTCTTTTCGCAATGCCTGTAGGGGGCCGGCCGCCGGGTTGTTCAGCGGCTTGGCCAGTGTCGCTATCGGGCGCCTCTCTTTATCGGTAGAAATCCTCCCAGATCATCTCGAGGTAATCGGGGGAGAGGAACTGGCGAATCTTGGCGAAGGTGTCGGCGTTGCGCAGGGCCGCGTCGCCCTCGGTGTAGCCCACGCACGCCATGGCACACCAGGTGATGCCGCGCAGGCAGGTCACCGTGAGGAAGGCGCCCAGGCGCTCCTGCAGGCCGGCGGTGTCGAAGCGGCCGGCCACGGCGCGCTCGTAGGCGGCAACGAATCCCTCGCGTTCGGCGCGGGTGAGCACGGTGTCGGTCTTCCAGTTGGTGGTGGTGGGCACGAGGAAGTGCGCAAGGTCTTGCTCGGGGGTGCTGAGCAGGGGTTTCTCCCAATCCACGAGGTAGCTCGACTGGCCGTCGTCGCCGATGAGGAAGTTGCGGGAGTTGAGCTCGGTGTTGACGATGCAGCGGCGCTGACCGGACGCGGCGGATGCGTCCTGCGCGAGGGAGAAGGCGTGCTGCATCATGGCGTCCACCTGCGTGAGCACGTTCTGCTCGGCGCGCGACCACGTGCGGTAGGTCTCGAACATCTCCCGGCACTCCTGGGCGATGGCGAGCAGGGGGTTGGCGGGGCAGATGAGGCTCCGCTGTGTGGCCTGCGTCACGGGCGTGGCGTGGACGTCGGCCAGGATCTGCGCGGCCTTCTCAAGGTCGCGCTCGTAGACGAGGGGCCTGCCGGGCAGCCATTCCTCCACGCCCACGCCCCAAGGCACCTGCTCGCACGACGCGTCGCACCACAGCGTGCGCGGCGTGCGCCCGCAGGGCTCCAGTGCGTCAAGCGCTTCGAACTCGTAGGCGATCTGGCGCGCCAGGTGCATCTGCGACACGTGGTTGACGCGCAGGACGAGCCGCTCGCCACGCACACCGCCTCGCGCCTCGAGCTGATCGAGCGCTTCTGCCGGGGCCTCGAACCAGTAGTTGACGTTGCACTCGCCCTGGGCCAGGGGATGCAGCTGCGGCGCCTGGCCGGTGATGCCTAGGGCGTCACGCACGCCCTTGCAGGTGTCGAGATAGGCCTGCAGGGCCTCTTGCTCGCTCGAGTTGTGTGCGTCTACCTGGGGCATGGTATGTCCTCGCAATCGGTGTCCAGGGGCTTGACGGTCGTGACGCCCGCGCGGGTGCGCACGAGCAGCGCTGCCCCGCATGGTGCCTCGCAGGGCACGTGCAGCTTGCGGGCGCGGAAGGCGCGCGGGGCGGCTGCGACCGCAGGGTTGCTTGCGGCGCCTTGGGTGGCAAGCGTGGTCGCGCCGCCTGCTGCGCCTGCGTTGCTTGCGCCGCCCGGGGCGCTTGCTGGGCCTGCGCCGCCCGTCTCGTCTGCGCCGTTCGACTCGCCTAGGCCGCCCGTCTCGTTCGCGCCGGTCGACTCGCCTGGGCCGCCTGCCCCGTCCGCCCCGCCCCTCTCGTCCGCCCCCGCCGCGTCCCGCTCCACCACGCCCTCGATGGCGACGGTGTCCTTGAAGCACGAGCGTACGTGGTCGGTGGCGGGGCGCATGAGGATGTCGGCGCCGGTGCCTGCCTGCTCCACGGCGCCGTCTGCCATGTAGATCACCTGGTCGCTCATGGTCACTGCCTCCACGGGGTCGTGCGTCACCATGAGCACGGTGAGGCCCAGCTCGGCGTGCAGCGAAAGCACCAGCTCGCGCATGTCGTCGCGCAGCGACTCGTCCAGGGCGCTGAAGGGCTCGTCCATGAGAACCGCCCCCGGGGCCGCCACGAGCGCCCGCGCCAGGGCCACGCGTTGCCGCTGCCCGCCTGAGATCTCGTGCGCGCGACGCTCGCCCAGGCCTGTGAGCTGCACTTTCTCCAGCATGCGCGCGGCCTGCTCGCGTCGGGCGGCGCGCTTGGCCCCGCGCACCTTGAGGGGGAAGGCCACGTTGTCGAGCACGCTCATGTTGGGGAAGAGCCGCGCGTCCTGGAACACCATCGAGATGCCGCGCCTGTTGGCCGGCAGGTCGTCCACGGGCCGGCTGTCGAAGAGCACGCGTCCCTCGTCTTGCACCGCAAGGCCGCTCACCACGCGCAGCAGCGTGGTCTTGCCCGCGCCGCTCTCGCCCAGGATCGAGACGAAGGCGCCGTGCGGCACGCTGGCGCACACGTCGCGCAGAAGCGGCGTGCCCTTGGCCGAAAGGCCGATGTGGTCGAGGTCGATGCGCATGCGGAGGTCCCTCAGCTTTCGTAGTACGAGGTCTCGTCCACGCTGCGCAGCTTTCGCAGGAGCAGCTCGAAGACGAGGAACACGAGCAGTGTCACGGCGATGAAGACGGCCCCGTAGGCGCCCGCCACCGTGCGGTCGCCCCCGCCCAGGTAGGGGAAGAGCACGAGCGCGAAGGTGCGCACCGTGCCGCCGCCGATGAGCAGGGTGAGGAAGTACTGCGAGAACGACATGATGTAGCACATGAGCAGCGAGCTGGCAAAGCCGGGCGCCAGGCCGGGCAGCGTGGCGTGCACGAGGGTGCGCACGCGCCCCGCCCCGCAGGTCAGGGCCGCCTCCTCCATGCGTGTGCCGGCCGCGCGGGTGACGTCGCACATGATGCCCATGGCGTAGGGCAGCGCCACGATGCAGTGCGCCAGGATGACGCCGCCCACGCTGCGTGCCAGCCCCAGCCGGATGAAGGCCACCTGCACGCCCATGGCAAACACGGTGCTCGGGATGAGGAAGGGCAGCATCGTGGCGAACTCGAAGACGCGCCGCCCCCGCCATTCGTGCAGGCAGACGGCCCGGGCCGCGAGCGTGGCCACCGCCGTGGTGAGCACGGCCACCGCCACCGCGATGCCTATGGATAGCCACAGGCTCCCCAGACCCGTGGAGGAGTCGGCCAGCACGGTCTCGAAGCCGCGCGCGGTGAGGCTCGCGGGCACGAGGCTCGGCCAGGGCCAGGCCGCCGAGACCGACCAGGTGGCCACGATTGCGATGGGGACGAGCACGAGCGCCACGTGCACCGCCAGGTAGACGCGGGCCCACAGCGACGCGCGCGTGCGCCGGCGGCCCGTGCGACCCGGACGCGCCATGCGACCCGGATGGCCCGGCCGACCCGGGCGCCCCTCGTCAGCCAGGCGTCCCGCTCCGTCGTCCCGCCCCGCTCCGTCAGTCCGTCCTGTCCCGTCGGCCCGCCCTGCCTGCGTCATCGCCGCCTGCTCGCCCTCGTGCCTCACTCGCACGTCTTCTCGGCCCTCTCTCCCCCTACCCACGGCGCTGACCCGCCTTTTTGCGGTCGCGCAGGGCAAGGCTCGCGAAGTAGGCCACGGCCGCCAGCGAGCACAGCAGCGTGGTGGCGCCGTTGAGCGCCATGGCGTAGCAGCGGTTCACGATGTCGGGGTCTTGGAACTCGATGTAGGCCAGCACCGGCAGGGTCTTGGGGGCGGTGGGCCCCAGCAGGAAGGGCACCTCGTAGGAGCCCAGCGCGAACACGAACACCACGAGGAACGCCCGCAGGATGGCCCCGGCGCACAGGGGCAGCGTCACGTGCAGCAGCGTCTGCCGCTCGCTCGACCCGCACATCTGCGCCGCCTCGCCGAGCGAGCCGGAGATGTGGCGCATGAGGGTCACCGTGCAAAAGGCCAGGTAGGGAATCTCTTTCCAGGCGTATACGGCGATGATGCCCCAGCCCGAGGCGGCGCCCACGGCGCTGGAGAAGTCGCCGGGCGTGGCGATGAGCCCCGCCATGTGCAGCACGCGCGCCGCCAGGCCCGACCCGGAGAACGCAAACATCACGGCCATGGCCACGAGGGCGTGCATCGTCATGATGGGCACCTGCAGCGCCACGAGCTGCCCGATGCGCGTGGTCTTTGCCCGCACCAGCGCATACGCGAGCAGCGTGCCGCCCACGAGCGCCACGAGCGCCGAGGCCAGCGCCAGGTAGACGCTGTAGAGCAGGCAGGAGAGCAGGTCCTGACGCGCCAGGACCTGCCCGTAGTACTCAAGCGTGGGGGTCGTCATCCCCAGGAAGGGCATGATGCCGAAGCCCTGCGCCACGCCGTTGGCCACCCCGAACACGAAGACGGCCACGAGCAGCGCCGCCGGCAGGGCGAGCAGGTAGGGCGCCACGCGGCTGCGGGCTTTGCGTGTCAGCGGCAACATGCCCCTCATCGGCGCGGCCTACTTGCCCGGGACCTCGGCGTGCCAGATCTGCTCCAGCACGGGGATGACCGGGCCGCACGCCTCGGCCATGGCGTGGGAGAGCTTGGTGTCGAGCGGCAGCTGGGCGCTTCCCAGCTCAACGGCGTCGAAGGCGGCGCGGTCCTCGTCGGAGAGCCTGTCGAGGTCGAGCACCGTGATGTTGCCGAGCTTCTCGTAGCGGATGAGCTGGTAGTCGGGGCTCAGCACCTCGTTGATGGCCACCATGGCGGCCTCCTTGTGGGGCGCGTTGGCGGCGATGGCCATGTAGTTGGTGTTGCCCACGGTGCCCGTGTCGAGCACGAACGACCTGGTGGTGCTGGGCAGAAGGCCGTTGTCCACGTCGGTCTGGGGCTCGCCGTAACCGCCGTCGAGCACGAGCTCGCCGTCGGCGTACATCTGGTGCATGGTGGTGGAGTCGGCCGGGAAGGTCTGGCCCTGCTTCCACAGGTAGGGGTTGAGCGAGCGCAGGTACTCCATGCCGGGCTCCACGATGGCGCGGACGTTCTCCTCGGTGGGGTCGGTCATGGTGGCGAGCTTCTCGAACTCCTCCTTGCCTACCACGCCGCCGATGAGGCAGGAGATGAAGGCGGTGCCGGTGAAGTCGCCGGGCTCGGGGTAGGTCACCATGCCGGCGTGGTCCTGGCAGAACTGCAGGAAGGTCTCGGGGTCGATGGGCGTCTCGGTCTCGGAGACCTGGGCGCCGTCGACCCAGAAGACCATCTGGGCCTTGCCGTAGGGCGCCTCGTAGCCCTCCACGGCCGTGCCGAAGTCATAGGCGATGTCGGCGGCCTCGGTGTCCACGTAGTCCTGCACGTTGGGCAGGTCCTGGGCGAAGGGGCCCCACAGGTAGCCGTTCTTCTTGGCGCTCGCGAAGTTCTCGCCGTTGATCCAGATGAAGTCGATGCTGCCGCCGTCCTCGGTGAGGCCCGCCTGGAACTCGCCGGAGAGCTGCGTCAGGATGTCGTTGATGTCCATGCCCACGAGCTCGAGGTCGATGTCGTACTTCTCCTTGAGGCGCGGGGCCAGGGTTCCCGTGATCAGCTCGTTGCGCGGGGCGCTGCCGCCCCAGCCGTACCAGGCCACCTTGCTGCCTCGGGCGGCCTCGACCACGGCGTCCCAGTCGGTGGCGTCCAGGCCGAAGGCGTTGGACGAGAGGGCGGCGCTGCCGGCCGAGGCGGCCAGGGCGGCGGCGCCGGCGAGCTTCACAAACGAGCGGCGCGAGAGGTTGGAGGAGATGGGCATGGGGGTTCCTTTCTCTGCTTGGCATGCGCGGCCATGCGACGCACGGCGGCGCGCGCATGTGTGGTTGGACGATGTTTGGGAGGCGGCCGCGCAGAACGGGCGCCGGGCGCTTGGGCGTGCGGGTTGCAGAGGTCCCGCGCGCGGCCCGTCTGTGGCGACGGGCGCGCAACGGGCTGATTGTATCAGTCTCCTTACTCATGTTGTGCTTCAGTTATGATTCAGGCGTGAGAAACGGCGCCGTTCGCCAGGTGGGCGGTGATTGGTTTTGACGTGGGGCCGCGCAGACGTTAAAGTGCGCGTTGACCCCATTCTGCAGGGGTTCGGCTTGGCATTTCTGCAGCGGGAGCGCCCTGGGCGCCCCGGCCATAGCCCCAGGCGCCGCGCGTGCGCGTGGCGGGGGAGCCGTGTGCGTGCGGCAAGACTTTCAACGTGAGCTATATAGAGAGCGCGTGGCGGGTGCCGCGGTTGCGTTCGCCTGCTTGGCGGTTCGGCCGCTTGGCGGGCTGCCGAGGCCTGACCGAGGGCTTTTCCCGCGCTGCGCATCTTGCGCCTCGCGTCTTGCACGTGCGTGTCGCGATTTTCACCTGCGCCGATGTGCGTTCCAGCTGCTTTGCCCAGCGTCCCGTAAGCAACCGTTTAGGAGGTTGTACCAGTATGAAGAAGAACGTGTTCCTGCTCTCCGGCCTCGTTGTCGTGGCCCTCGCCGGCGGTATGGTCGGCTGCGGCAACGACACCGCCACCACCTCGACCGGCTCCGATGCCGCCGCCGTGGAGGTCAAGGAAGTCGAGATGTCCTACATCTCGGCCGACGACGTGAAGGCCAACGTCGCCAGCGCCGACTACCTGGTGCTCGACGTGCGCAAGGCGGAGGACTACGCGGCCGGCCACATCCCCGGCGCCATCAACGCCGACATGGACGCCGCCAAGGACGGCGACAACGACTCGGGCATCGCCAACCTCAAGGCCGCCCTGGGCGACCCGGCCAAGGTCGATCAGAAGGTCGTGCTCGTGTGCTACTCCGGCAAGCGCTACGCCCAGGCTGCCACCAACCTGCTCGCTGCCCTCGACGCCAACATGGACAACGTCGTGACGCTCGAAGGCGGCATGAAGGCTTGGGACGAGGCCTTCCCCGGCGCCCAGGTTGCCTCCGACACCGAGGTCTCCGACGTCGAGATGACCCAGCTCGCCCCGGCCGACCTTGAGGCCGCCCTTGCCGACGGCACCTACCTGGTGGTTGACGTGCGCAAGGCCGCCGACTACGAGGCGGGCCACATCGACGGCGCCGTCAGCGCCGACATGGACGCCGCCAAGGAGGGCGACGCCCAGGCTGGCGTGGAGACCATGGCCGCCGCGATGCTCGCCCAGACCGGCGACATCAAGGGCGCCGACCAGAAGATCGTCCTGGTGTGCTACTCCGGCAACCGCTACGCCCAGTGCGCCACCAACTCCCTGGCTGCCCTCGGTGCCGACATGGACAACGTCTACACCCTCGAGGGCGGCATGAAGGCCTGGGACGCCGCCGGCTACGAGACTGTGGAGTAAGGTCGTCGCGTCCTTGGTTTTAGGTGCGGGTGGTATGCGTATGCATATGTGTGCGTAAGCATATGTGAGACCCGATGCCCGCCCGCGTTATGACGAAGCCCCGCTGTGCCGGTCGTTCGTTCGACCAGCTCGGCGGGGCTTTTGCGTGGGGCATGGGTGCGTGTGAAACCCAGCGCGATGAGCGTCTGGCCGCCACTGGCTGGTTTATGGAGGTGCGACAGGCCCTGTAGTTCACCTGGGGCGTCACTCGGCTCTGCGCTGCTTTCCTCGTGCCGCACGCTCCAAGGCGTCCACCCTGAGAAGGAATTGTCTCTGGGCGGCAGGGGCGAACCAGGTGGGATGCCGCGTGTGGGAGAGGGTCTCGCCCACCGTCGGCGCAAAGGCCCGCAGGGCATCGAAGTCTATCCAAGAGAAGTCGTCGACGAGTTCGAGCGGGCAGGCGCCGCCGTTGTCGAACGCGCGGGCGTCATAGGGCAAAAGTCCCTCGGCAAGGTCGGATTCTGCTCGCGCGGCATGGTAAAACGCGCGGCCGTTGTCAAAGACGGGCGCTGTGCGCAAGGGCGCCCGAGAGTCAGAGTCAAGCAGGATGCCGAGGTTGAACTCGTGCCGGTCGTCATTTGCCCCGAGGAAGTCGAGCACCAACTCCCGGTCAACCGCCAGCCTTGCGTCGGTGATGCCGAGGTTCTCGAGGAGTTCGACATACATGTCGTGCAGGATGCCATGGGCCGGCGCGTCGAAATGGCGTACGGCATCATCGAGCGCGACAAACTCCGTGTTGGCGTCGGCAAAGCACGCGCACACGCTGACGGGCCGCGACGCCTCATCCCGCTCGACCCAATACGGAACCCAGGCGCCTTCCGGCAGCAACGTCTGGCAAAGTCTCGACGCGAGCAGCTCGGCCCACGGTTCGTGATCGTCGCTCGAAGAAGACCCTTTCACGAGGACGTTCTTCCCGTTTCGGTATTCCCAGCGCTTGGCGAGCTGCCCTGAAGTGGCGCTTCCCGGCCCCATGCGCACATGCACGCCGTCTTGCGCCGTCCAATCCGGCTTGCCGTCGATATAGGGATTGTCGAAATAGTTGACATTCTGCCAGGCGAGGTCAAGCCCTTCGGGCCGAATCCAATACTGGTCGGAGAGATTGAGCGCGAGCGACTTGAAAAGCAACGACGCAGGGTCGGCGCATCCCGCCCCACGCAGAATTGCTGACAGGCCGTGGCGTCCGGTGGGGATGTACCGGTACGAGATCCACCAGGCAAGCTGCGTTGCATCGAGGCCCGCCTCGGCGGTGCTCGCACCCCAGGGCGCGTCCGTCTCGCTCAGTGCGACAAGGCCGGTGACGGCGCGCCGGCGCAGGTTGTACGCAAACGAACAGACCGCAACGTCCTTGCGCATCAAAACGTAGCGGTCTTGCGGCCCCAGCTGAAACATCGCACCTCCTCGCAGCGCGTCTTTGTGGAAGGGATTATAGGGCACGGCGAAGGCTCTCACGGGCCTCGCGCCTCAGGGCTTGCCGGGGCCTGAATGCCCAATCGCTATCCGAGCCGCGCCAGAGCGCGCTCCCAGGCCTGGTAGATGTGCTCGATCGCCTGCGCCGGGTCTTTGGGGATGGCGAGGTGCACATGCGCGGCCGCAACGCCAGGATGTGCCGCCTCGAGGTAGCCGATGTTGAGCAGGCGCTCGTTGAGGGCCACCTCGTAGGGCACGAGCTCGAGCAGCTCCGGCTCGGCCAGCGCCATGGCGGCGAGCACGTCCCAGCCCACAAAGCCGTGCGTGTTCCATTCGCGGGCCGCGTGCTCGAACCACGGGGCGCAGCATTCGCGCAGGAAGCTGGCCCCGGGCATGCCGGGCTGGGCAAGCCGCGCGAGGAACTCGTCGGCGTCGAAGGTGAGGGGCATGCAGTTCCAGGCGTCGGCGAGCAGCAGGTTTGCGGACGCGAGGGGCTCGGCGCCATCGGGGCTGTCCTGCCCCTGCGCGGCGGCGGCCGAGAAGACCCGGTAGGTGGCCAGGCCGTCCACCGAGAAGTTCAGCTCGTCCATGATGCGCCCGCCCACGACGAGCGTGGAGGTGGTGCCGCCCATGAGGGCGACCTCGTCGTAGCCGGCGAGCGTGCCGGGACGGAGGGCCTCGGCCGCCGCGAGGTCGGTGGTGGCGCCCAGCGACAACAGCGAAACGCCGGCGCTCGCGGCCTGCGCGATGCAACGGGCCGCCGCGCTCGCGGCGCGGTCGTGGGTGCTCGCCATGCCGTAGTGCGGGGCGTTGGCGCCGGCCACGATAGGCACGCCGTCGAGCAGGGGGTGCAGGGCACGCGCGAGCTCGTGGGTGGCGCGCAAGGTCCACTCGCTCGCGGCGTTGCCGTGCGTGGTGCAGATGGCGCGCACGCGCACGCGCTCAGGGCAGCCCAGCAGGTAGAGGATGGCCAGGCCGTCGTCAATCTCGCCCGTGGGCATTCCCAAGGTGTTGTCGGTCACGACGATGACGTCTTTCATGCGGGGCCTTTCGTGCGTGGGCGGACGTTGAGGGCCTACGGTGCCTGGCGTGTGAGCCGCAATGTGCGAGCCAGAATGGATGCGCAAGCCATCTACCAGGCAAATGACGAAAAGGCTCCGTCCCTTTTCGTCATTTTGGCGTGAAAAGAAAAGCGGGCCAGGACCTGAGTCCTGACCCGCTTGAAGTTGCAATGGTCGGGCAAGCGGGATTTGAACCCACGACCCCTTGACCCCCAGTCAAGTG
>CAVEWV010000083.1:0-12020 GCA_963619535.1 Acutalibacteraceae bacterium
AGGAAATCGGTACTCAAAATGCCGTGAGTACAATTTGAGTACCAAACCGAAGGGCTTCTCGTCCTCAATGTAAAGCGGCCGGTCAGCGTCAATCTACAAAAGATTTATGCTGCCGATTCGAGTGTCCACAAAACCAAAAAAGCATACTAGTAAACAATAATCCCAGCTAAATAGCTTAGGCGGTTGTTTAGGTGGCTAGTATGCACTACGTAAACGAGGGAAAACAAGCGTCAACCCGATGCAAATAAAAAAGGGAGGCCGTCTTCGACCTCCCTCGCAAAGGGTTTCTGGTTGCTCCCGCTCAACAGTCAAAAACTATCTCCAGTTTGCTCCTTTTAGCCGTAGTTTGTTCCAGTTCGTCCGAATGATAACCAGTCTCAAAATTTGCCGCGAATCCACGGGGTCAAATCTGGGTCACGGATTTGAGGGTGGGCGGTATGCCTCGCTCGCGGCTAGGGAAATCATTGAGAGCGGTTTTGCCCTTGTCTGTAAGCGGCGTTCGTTGACGAAGGCTCGTCTCGCTGAACCGAGGCAAGCGGAAACTACGAGGAGAGTGCGCCAAACGACCCTTGCAAACAGTCCCAAATGGGACTATAGTGTTAGATAGTCCCAAACGGTACCAATTGCAGAAGGAGTCATATGGAAATGGACGAGTTGCTGGGCGATTTCTATCGCCTGCAGTTCAGATCGAACCGCTTGTACGAGGAGTACGCCAAAACGGTCGGGGAGAGCGCCCATACGCTGTACTTCATGCAGCTGGTCTCAGGCGCTTCGGCGCCCATTTGCCAGCGCGACCTTTGCGAAAGCCTCTCCATCCCAAAGCAGACGATGAGCCGCATGGTCAAGCAGCTGCACGATAGGGGGCTTGTGGAGGTTTCTGCTTCGAAAACCGACCGCCGGGAGACCGTCATTGCGCTTACGGAGGAAGGCATGTCCTACGCAGATTCCCTGATAGCCGAGCTGTCGCGCATCGAGGGCGAGTGCGTCAAGGCGGTTGGCAGGGAAGCCATCGAACAGGTCAGCGCGACGACGCGCAGGTTCTTCGATGAGTTCGAGGGCCAGCTGCGCAAGATCCAAGATGAGAGGAGCGAGTAAATGGGATATGTGTTGCTGGTAGGTGCCATCTGCTGCGAGGTGTTCGGCACGTTCATGATGAAGAGCGCGCAGGGATTCACCGTTCCCCTGCCGACGATAGGGTGCGTCGTGGGCTATGTTCTGTGCTTCTGGCTTTTGGGAAAGGCCCTTGTCACAGTGGAACTGAGTGTTGGCTACGCCATTTGGGCGGCCTTGGGAATCGTGTTGACCGCCATCATAGCGGTGGTTGCGTTCGGCGAGCACCTCGGCGTCCCTGCGATCGTGGGCATCGCGCTTATCATCGCCGGCGTGGTCATGGTCAACCTGTTCGGCCCCTCGCACTAGAAAAGCCATGCGGCAATGGATTGGCTCCCGGGGTTTCCCTGGAGTCAACGTCGTGCGGAAGAGGCGAAGGCACGCTTCGAGCAGAGAGAACTGAAGCGCAAACAGAAGCATCGCGGGCATTGATGCCGACATCGACCCATATATAGTAGCAGGCGCAGCTTCAATTGAAACTACGCCTGCTACCTGGCACTATAACATTGTATCGAACGTATGTTCGGTTACTCCCACTCGATAATCGCCAGCGGCCCGTCTCTCTATTCAGGAGGCGGGCCGCCGCTGCGTGTGCCGTATCGGCGGATTCCGATGACCGATAAAAAAGAATGCGCTGAGACAAGGCGCCCGAGGGCGCTGCGTACTGGACGTACATGAGCCCTCGGGGAACGCAGCATCAGCGGATTCCGAAGATGAGACCAAAACAGAAGCCGCTGAGACAAGGCGCGCGAGGGTGATGCGTACTGACGTACGTGAGCCCTCGCGAAACGCAGTATCAGCGGCTTCTGAAGATATTTTAGGCCCAGACGCGCTCGGCGATGGAGCGTACAAGCGCGACCTTCGCCCACTGCTGCTCCTCGGTGAGCTTGTTGCCGATCTCGCAGCTGGCAAAGCCGCACTGGGGGGAGAGGTAGAGGTTCTCGAGCGGCACGTACTGGGCGGCCTCGTGGATGCGCGCGATCACGGCGTCGGCGTCTTCCAGCTCGGCGCTCTTGGTGGTCACGAGGCCCAGGACGACCTTCTTGCCCGCAGGCACGCTGGCAAGGGGCGCGAAGCCGCCGGAGCGCTCGTCGTCGAACTCCAGGAAGAAGGCGTTCACGTGCTCGCCGGCCAGGAGGGCGTCGGCCACGTCGTCGTAGCCGCCCTGGCAGGCCCACGTGCTGTGGAAGTTGCCGCGGCACACGTGCGTGTTCACGGTGAGGTCGGCGGGCGCCGCGTCGAGCACGCGGTTGTTGATGTCGAGCAGCAGGGCCTTGATGCGCGCCAGGCCGGCCTGATCGGTGCCGAAGAACACCTCGGCCTTGGGGTCCACCAGGCAGCCCCACGAGCAGTCGTCGAGCTGGAGGTGGCGGCAGCCCGCGGCGTAGACCTGCTCGATGAAGGCGCCGTAGGCGGCCACGATGGCATCCTCAAGCTCGGCGTCGCTGGCGTAGACCTTGGAGGTGGCCTCGCGGTTCATGGGCATGATGAACTGCTCGATGAACTGGGCGGGCGCGGGGATGGTGAGCTTGGCGACGGTGTTCTCGTCCTCCTGGGCCTGCACGAAGCGGAAGTGCTCCACGAAGGGGTGCTCGCCCACAAGCGAGATGGGGCCGGTGAGGTATGTGTCGTCGATCTTGGCGGCCTCGTCGTGGAAGGGAAGGCCCAGGTCGGTGGCGCTGTGGCCCACGCCCTCGAAGGCCCACATGAAGTCGAGGTGCCAGGTGGCGCGGCGGAACTCGCCGTCGGTGATCACGGCAAGGCCGGCGGCCTTCTCCTTGGCGATGAGGTCGAGGATGCACTCGTCCTCCACCTGCTTGAGCGCGGCGGCGTCGATGGTGCCGGCCTCGAAGGCGCGGCGGGCGTCCTTCAAGCGCTCGGGGCGCAGGAAGCTGCCGACGACGTCGAAGCGGTGCGGGGTCTGCTTGTCATAGGCGATGGCCATGGGGGTGTCCTTTCGGGGGATGGCTGGGTGACTGGCAGACAGTATGCAGGTGCGCCATACAATTGAGAAATACGAAAAGAATGCGCTTTACGATAGGTAAAAGCTATCGATGGCGCCGCGCGAGGTTCGTCTTGACGCACAGCGCGATGCCCAGGCATAGGACGGCCCCGACGGAAACAGCGCAGGTGAGGGCGTCGTCCAGCTGGATGCCAGGGATGCCCATGAGCATTCCCATGGCGTAGGGGACGAGCCAGAACAGCCACACGCCGACACTCAGGCGATGGAAGCGCTCGCGGGCGGAGTCGTCGCCGCGCACGAGCACCGCGCTGGCCCACAGCGCGTGCGCCGCCATGAGCACGATGGCGGCCAGGCCGGTGACGCCGTGCAGGGGAGAGGCACTCGGTGCCCCTCCCGCCAGGGCGGACATGAGGGACGTCCCCGTGGCGTCGAGCGCCAGGCCCGTCCAGAAGAGGGCCAGGTGCGACTTCTTGAGCGTGCCCGCGCGCCTCTCCGAGAACACGCCGAGCGTGTAGGCGAGAAGCGCGAGCGTGATGGCGCACATTGCGGCGATGAGCAGCGGGTTCATGGTGGAGTACCTCCCAGGCGAAGGCGCCGGGCGCAGGGCCGGGCGCGGGGTTTTGATGCGCGGGGGTGGCTTGTGCCGCATGCCCCGCGCAAGACCCATGTTCGCCTCGGCCGTGATGAACATCAACGCCGCGATGTTCAGTGACGCCCGCCTCGTGCCCAGCCCGTGCGCTCAGTTCCGGCTGCTCGGCCCGGGCGCCTGGTCGTGCGCCCGGTCTCGGAGTGTCGCCCGGCCTATCCCTCGCGCCCGGTCCCGGGCGCCCGGCCCCGCGCTCCTCGCGCCCGCCGCACGCCCGGCTCCGAGCGCCGCACGCTCAACCCCGCGCTCAGCCCTGCTCGTCCGGCTCTCCTCGCCCCTCGCCGCCCCGGTAGAGCGCCCGTCCGAGCGCCCAGAGCAGCGTGGGCGTCTCGGCGGTGCCGCCGCGCAGGTCGCCCAGCAGGGTGTCCAGCACCAGCCGGCAGATCGAGGGGCCGTCGACGCCGCTCGGCAGGTCGCGCCGGCAGATGAGCGGGTCGCGCTCGAACACCTCCTCCAGGCCGTGCAGGACGTGCTCGAGCTGTGCCGCCTCGCGGGCCTGCGCCGCAACAACCTCGGCCTGGGGCAGCGACGCGGCCCCCTTGAGCCAGGCGGTGCGGAACCTCTCAAGCACATCCGTCGCCGCGGCATGCAGCCGCCGGCAGTACGCAAGGAAGCCCTCGTCGGGCACGGGGTGGCAAAACCCCTCGTAAAACGCCCGGCGGAAGAACAGCTCGGTCACGGCGACGGTAAGGGCCGCCTTGGAGGGGAAGTGGTTGTACACCGTGCCCACCGACACGCCGCACGCTCCGGCGAGCCCGCGCACCGACAGCGCCGCCAGGCCGTGTTCCTCGGCTATGCGATACGCGGCCTCCAACAGCTCGTCGCGCGATGTGGTGGTCTCGGCCATCGCCGCCTCCAATCAGATGTGCCTGCCCAGGGCCTCGACGTAGGCCTGGCCGTAGCGGCTCAGGTGGGTGCCCTTGCGGGTGAGGGTGCCCACCTCCATGTACTCGTCGAGCTCAAGTGGCACCGACACGATGCTGGGCCCGTTGAGCTCGCGGGAGATGACGCCCGAGCACACGGTGAAGCCGTTCAGGCCGATGAGCAGGTTGAACAGCGTGGCGCGGTCGCGCACGCGGATGTTGCGCCGGCAGTCGAGCGCCCCCACAAGCTCCTCGGCGTAGTAGAAGGAGTTGTGGCTGCCCTGCTCGTAGCTGAGGAAGGGGTAGTCGGCCAGGTCGTCCAAGGTGAGGCTCTCCCGGCCCGCCAGGGGGTGCTCGGCGCAGAGGAACACGTGCGGCCGCGCCCGGAAGAGCGGCTCGAACACGAGGTCGTGGGCGCGGATCTCGCGCTCGAGTACCTCGCGGTTGCGCGCGCTCAAATACAGAACTCCCAGCTCGCTGCGCATGCGGGCCACGTCGTCTATGATTTCGTACGTTTCCTCCTCACGCAGGGTGAAATCGTAACGATTCGCGTCGAACTGCCGGATGACGTCGACGAAGGCGTTCACCGCAAACGAGTAGTGCTGGCACGACACGCTGAAGTGGGGCGCGGGATCGGCTGCGGCCTTGTAGCGGCTCTCCAGCAGGTCGGCCTGCTCGAGCACCTGCCGGGCGTAGCCCAGAAACGTCTCGCCCTCCTCGGTGAGGGTCACGCCCTTGCTCGTGCGGTCGAAGATGCGCACGCCCATCTCGCGCTCCAGGTCGCGCACCGCCGCCGTGACGCTGGGCTGCGACACGAAGAGCCGCCGGGCCGCCTCGGTGACGTTGCCGCACTCGGCGACCTTGACCGTCCAGGCGAGCTGTTGGAGCTTCATGGGCCGTTCCCTCTCTGTCCGCACGCATGCTTTCCCGTGCCATGGTAGCGCCTTCGCCGGCCTTCTGGCCATCTTCGCGGCACCTCCCGAACCTTGAGGATTGTGGAGGCAAAGTGCGCTGCGGCTATCATTTTTTACTGAATCGGGTGCAAGTGCGGCGCAATCGGGTGGTTCGTTGACAAGTTTTAGGAGGAAAACTATAAAGTCACCCGCCTCAAATCTTCGTAGAAAGGATGGCTCCACCATGACCAAGATCGACCTTACGGGCGCCGGCGTCTCCCGCCGCTCCTTCATCGCCGCTTCCGCCGCCCTCGCCGCAGCCCTGGGCCTGGGCGCCTCCCGTGCCCTCGCCGCCGACGAGAAGGCCGCCTCCACCGACGCCAAGGACTCCAAGGACGCCGCCTCCGACACCGCCGAGGAGGTCACGTTCCCCATCACCATCAAGCACGCCCTGGGCGAGACCGTCATCGAGAGCAAGCCCGAGCGCGTGGCCTGCGTGGGCTGGCTCAACCAGGACACCGTCATCGCCCTGGGCATCGCGCCCGTGGGCTTCTCCGCCGCCAACTACGGCGTGGAGGAGGGCCAGAAGATGCTGCCCTGGACCCAGGAGGCCCTGGAGAAGCTCGGCGTCACCGACCCCGTGACCTTCGACGACACCGACGGCGTCGACTTCGAGGCCGTGAGCGACACCCAGCCCGACATCATCCTGTGCGCCTACTCGGGCATCACGCAGGAGGATTACGACAAGCTGAGCAAGATCGCCCCCACCGTGGCCTACCCCGAGGCCGCCTGGATCACCACCTGGCGCGACCAGACCTCCGTGGAGGCGCAGGCCCTGGGCATGAAGGCCGAGGGCGACAAGCTCATCGCCGACTGCGAGGCCCTCATCACCGAGAAGCTGGCCGACCACCCCGCGCTTGCCGGCAAGACCTGCGCCCTGCTGAACGTCCCCACCACCGACTTCAGCTCGTTCTACGTGTACCTCTACACCGACCCGCGCGGCTCCTACCTCAAGGACCTGGGCCTGGAGCTGCCCCAGAGCCTGCTCGACCTCACCAAGGACGAGACGAGCTTCTGCGCCACCGTCTCCTCCGAGCTGGCCGACCAGGTGAGCGACCTGGACCTGGCCGTCATCTACGGCGACGAGGCCTTCCTGGCCGAGCTGCAGGCCGACGCCCTGCTGGGCACCATCCCCGCCATCAAGAACGGCGCCTGCGTGATGCTCGAGGGCACCACCGCCCTGGCCGGCTCCGCCACGGCCTCCATCCTGTCCATCCCCGCCACCATCGACGAGTACCTCGCCCAGCTCGACGCGGCCGCCCAGCTGGCCGACGCCGCCGAGTAAACCCGTGGGCGCCGTGAAGAAGTCCGTGCCATCAGCCCAGGTAGCGTCCGTGTCCGGGACCCCCGCAGCCGCGGGGGCCCCGCAGGCCGGGTGGGCACCGCGCCCCTTCGGCGTGGTCGCGCTCGTGGTGGCGTGCGCCCTGCTCGCGCTGGCGGGCGTGGCGTCGCTCTCCCTGGGGACGCGCGCCATCCCGTTCTCCGACGTGGTGGGGGTGCTCCTGGGCCAGGCCGACCCCGACAGCTTCACGGCGCGCATCGTGATGCAGCGAGCGCCGCGCACCCTGTTCGCCCTGCTGGCCGGTGCGGCCTTGGGCGTGTCGGGCCTGCTCATGCAGGCCGTGACGCGCAACCCCATCGCCGACCCGTCCATCCTGGGGGTGAACTCGGGCGCGGCGCTCGCCGTGGTGTGCGGCATCGCGTTCCTGCACGTCACGACGTCGGGGCAGTACATGGCCCTGGCCGTGGCCGGCGCCGCGGTGACGGCGCTGTTCGTGTACGGCGTGGGCTCGGCGGGCGCGGGCGGGGCGTCGCCCCTCAAGCTCGCCCTGGCCGGCACGGCGGTGTCGGTGGCGCTCTCGAGCCTGGTGAGCATCGTCATCATGCCGCGCAACTCCGTGATGGACCAGTTCCGCTTCTGGCAGATAGGAAGCGTGGGCGGCGCCGGTTGGGACAGCGTGGCGGGCTTCGTGCCCGTCTTCGTGGTGGGCGTGCTCGTGGCCCTCGTCATGGCGACCTCGCTTGAGGTGCTGGCCCTGGGCGACGACGCGGCCGTGGGCCTGGGCGCCCGGCCGGGCCTCATCCGCGCGGTGTCCTCGGCTGCGGCCGTGCTGCTCTGCGGGGCGGTCACGGCGCTGGCCGGCCCCATCGGATTCGTGGGCCTCATGGTGCCCCACGCGGTGCGCATGGTGTGGCGCAGCGCCTCCATGCGCTCGGTCATGCTGCTGTCCGCCCTGGTGGGAGCCTTGCTCCTCACGTTTGCCGACGTGGTGGGCCGCCTTGTGGGCGGCACGGGCGAGGTCGAGGTGGGCATCGTGACGGCCATCATCGGCGCGCCCGTCTTCATCGCTGTGGCCGTGCGCTCCGGCCGCGCCGTGAGCATGGGGGAGGGGAGGTAGCCATGGGAGAAGCTGAGAAGAGCGTGCGAGGCGAGCAGGTGAGCGGGGCAGCCGGGGCCGGATCCGCCGTGCAGGAGGGCGGGGCCGAGCGGGTCGAGGGACCCGCCGGGCAGGTTGCGAGTGCCGGCAGCCCGGTCGTCGCGCGGCCGGCCGCCGCCCGGCTCGCCCCCGTCACCTGCGCGGCCGCTGGGCAGCCCACGCCTGCCGAACAGCCCACGCCTGCCGAACAGCCCACGCCTGCCGAACAGCCCACGCCTGCCGAGCAGCCCATGCCTGCCGGGCGGCCTACGCCTGCTGAGCAGCCCATGCCTGCCGGGCAGCCCGCCCCTGCCGGGCAGCCCACGCCTGCAGCGCGGCCCGCCCCCGTCACCCGCCCGACCGCCACTCCCGCCGACCTCTCCGCCCTCAAGGCGAGCCTGTCGGCGGGGCGCAGGCGGTGGTGCGCGCTGTGCGGGGCGCTGCTGCTCGCGGTGCTCGCCCTGGCGGCCGCCGTCCTCATGCTGGGCAACACCGTCTACGACCCGGCCACCGTGTGGGGCGTCCTGTGCGGCGCCGAGGTGCAGGGCGCGAGCTACGCCATCTGGGAGGTGCGCCTGCCGCGCCTGGCGTGCGGCGTGCTCGTGGGGTTTGCCTTCGGCGTGGCGGGCAACACGTTCCAGACCATGCTGCGCAACCCCCTGGCCAGCCCCGACGTCATCGGCATCACCTCGGGCGCGAGCGTGGCGGCCGTCTTCTGCATCCTCATGCTCGGGTGGGGCGCGGGCCAGGCCTCGGCTGTGGCCGTGGCGGCCGGCCTTGCGTGCGCGGCGCTCATCTACGGCCTTTCGTGCATCGGGGGCTTCTCGGCCGGCAAGCTCATCCTCGTGGGTCTGGGCGTGCAGGCCCTCACGAAGGCCGTGACCAACTACCTGCTGCTCAAGGGCGCCGAGTACGACGTCCCCGCCGCCCTGCGCTGGCTCTCGGGAAGCCTGTCGGGCACGAGCCTGACCGACGCCGTGCCCCTGCTGCTCACGATTCCGCTGGCCCTGCTCGTGGTGGGCCTGGGGCGCCACCTGCGCGTGCTTGAGCTGGGCGACGAGGCCGCCGTCATGCTCGGCGTCCGTCCCAACCACGTGCGTGCGGCCCTCATCGTGTGCGCTGTGGTCATGGTTGCCCTGGGCACCGCCGCCACCGGCCCCATCGCCTGCGTCACCTTCCTGGCCGGCCCCATCGCCTCGCGTATGCTGGGCCAGCAGGGCAGTGCCGCCGTGCCTGCGGGCTTGGTGGGCGTGGTGCTCGTGCTCGCGGCCGACGTGGTGGGCCAGAACTTTTTGGGCACGCGCTTCCCCGTGGGCGTGGTCACAGGTCTTCTGGGCACGCCTTACCTGCTGTACCTGCTCGTCGCGATGAACAAGAAAGGCTCGATGTAGGATGACGACCTCACAACAGACGCAGGGGGCCCTCACGGCGCAGGGCCTGAGCTGTGGGTACGAGAAGCGCTCCATCATCGAGGGCATGGACATCTCCATCCCCGACGGCAAGGTCTCCGTCATCATCGGCGCCAACGGCTGCGGCAAGTCCACCCTGCTCAAGACCCTCGCGCGCCTCATCAAGCCCTCGGCGGGGCAGGTGCTCGTGGACGGCGCGGCCATCCAGTCCATCCCCACCAAGAAGCTCGCCCAGCGCCTGGGCCTGCTCCCCCAAAGCTCGCTGGTGCCCGACGGCATCCGCGTGTGCGAGCTGGTGGCGCGCGGGCGCTTCCCCTACCAGCAGTTCATGCGCGGCCTGCAGCAGTCCGACTACGAGGCCGTGCACGAGGCCATGGAGCTCATGGGCGTGGCCGAGCTGCGCGACCGTCCGGTGGACGCGCTCTCTGGCGGGCAGCGGCAGCGCGTGTGGATCGCCATGGCGCTGGCCCAGCAGACCGACGTGCTGCTGCTCGACGAGCCCACCACCTACCTCGACATCGCCTACCAGGTGGAGATCCTCGACCTGCTGTGCGAGCTCAACCGCACGCGCGGCACCACCGTGGCGATGGTCCTGCACGACATCAACCTCTCCGCGCGCTACGCCGACTACATGTTCGCCCTCAAGTCGGGCAGTCTCGTGCGCCAGGGCACCCCGCGCGAGGTGGTGACCCCCGACCTCATCCGCGAGGTCTTCGACCTGGACGCCCTCGTGATGGACGACCCCGTGGCCGGCACCCCCTTCATCGTGCCGATGAGCAGGCACTTCGGGGATTGACGAGGGGATAGCGGAACGCCCCCGGGACGTGCATGGTTCGTGCGTCCCGGGGCGTCGTCGTTGTGGGAGTACGGGCGACGCGGGTGCGCCCTGGCCGCAGGGCCTACAGCGCCTCGCTCACCCAGGCGCCCACGTTGTGCGTGAGGCAGTCGGAGGCCACGCCGAGAAGCGTCGCCTCCGTGCCGCAGGCCCGGTAGGGCTCGGCGCAGCCGCGCTCGCGGATCTGGGCAAGGGCGGCGCGGGCGGTGCTCCTGCACGGCGCCGCATCTTCCAAATGCTGCCGCGTTTTTGGGGTTCGCCTACCGCAGATCGCGCGGGCAGGTGCGCCTGAGGGCGTTGTTGGGGCTTGCCGTGCGTGCGCGACCCCCGCCTGAGCTGCGCTTTCGGTTGGAGCCTCGCCCGCGAGGCACTTCACGCACGCCCTCGGACGCCAGCCTGCGGTAGGCGAACCCCCATCTTGCGGCAGAATCTCGCCAAAGAGCCGCGCGTTTGGCGGGGGCGGCAGGCTGCCGGGTAAGCGGCGAAGGCCTTACTCAAATGAGTGCGCACTGCATGTCGCTATCGCGCTCACGGGCGATAACAACTACCGTACAACGCGCGCGTGACCGTCAAGAACATCCCCGAGAGCGCCATATACGCGCGGCGGCAAGACGACTGACGTTGAGTAAAGCCCGCAGCGATTCAGGCGGTGAGGCGGGTGTGCAGGGAAGGCGGTCTGCTCGATGCCTGGCGATGGGTGCTGGGGATGGATGGCGCATAGCATACTCGTGAGTATCATGCGCACGAGTATGCTATGCGGGTGAGGCGACCCGCGTGAAGGCGCACGCCCACGCTGACCTGGAGATAGTGCCTGCGAGCGAGATGTTTTCCGAGCAGTAGACGATTTGCTCGCCGTCGGCCTGACCCATGCCGCCTTGCACCCTGCCGGTGCGTTGGCAGCCCGGTCTGCGTGCCGTCCGCATTCGCCCCTCGCCTCTACGCAGCGTAGGTTGGCGGCGCGGCGGGCGGCGGCGATACTGGTTCCCGATACGGCTTCCCACCACGACGAACCCGATTGGACAACCCATGGACCAGACCAGCCTGACCACCCAGGCCACCCAGACCAGCCAGACTAGCCAGACTGCCCAGGCCGCCCAGAACCGCACCTTCCTCGCACCCGAGGCCATCAAGCGCTTGCGCGAGGAGCGCTGTCTCACCCAGCGCCAGCTTGCTTGCGCCTTGGGCGTCACCGACAAGGCCGTGAGCAAGTGGGAGTCGGGCCGCGGCCTTCCCGACATCACGCTCGTCGAGCCGCTCGCCCGCGAGCTGGGCGTCTCCGTGGCGGAGCTTCTGGCCGGCGACGTGCGCGCCAACGCCAACCGCGCGGGCAACATGCTGCGCAGCGTGTTCTACGTGTGCCCCATCTGCGGAAACGTGGTGCACGCGATGGGCGAGGGCTCCTTCAGCTGCTGCGGCAGCGCCCTTCTGCCGCTCGAGGCCGAGGAGCCCGACGACGCCCATGCCTTCAGCATCGAGCGCGTCGAGGACGACTGGTGCGTCACGCTCGACCACCCCATGACCAAGGACCACTACGTGAGCTTCGTGGCGTATGCCACCTCGGGCGTCATGCGCATCCACAAGCTCTACCCCGAGCAGCAGATCGAGCCGCGCTTCCACATCGCGGGCAGCGGCTACATCTACCTGTACTGCAACAAGCACGGCCTCTTCAAGCAGCGCACCCCGCGCCGCGTTCCGGCGAAATAGGCGCAAAGGATCCCGGACGTTTATCCGGACGCTCAGGCTACGCGGTGCAGCCCAGCTCCTCCCTGCGCTGCCTGAGCGTCTTCCATCCCAGCGCCTTCTTGACCTTCGCGCCCCTGTACC
>CAVEWV010000084.1:0-6027 GCA_963619535.1 Acutalibacteraceae bacterium
CAGCTCCTGGAAGAGCTTGGCCAGGAGCATGGAGTCCTTGCCGCCCGAGACGCACACGGCGATGCGGTCGCCGTCCTGCACGAGCTCGTACTCGCCCAGGGCCTTGGTGAAGGGGGTCCACAGCGCCTTGCGCCAGCGGGTGATGATGTCGTGCTCGATGCGCTCCACGCCCTGCGGGCCCTGCGCGATGCCTTCGTTGCCCATGCCTCTCCAAAATCCCTTCGCCCCGCAACGCGCCCGCCGCGGGTCCTCTCTCCAAACCGACACGCCCATGCAGGCCGAGGCGCCCTTGCTCGCAAGGCCGCCCCGCCCCGCCCGCACGCCCACTCGGCCGGCAGCCCGTCGTCCCTACGCGCGACCCTGGTGCCGCTCGAGCCGGGGGAGCAGCCACGTCGCGAGAAACGCCAGCGCCGCGGCCACGAACGCGCCGCCCACATAGCCTATCGCGCCCACGCCCAGGCCGCCCACCACGGCGCCGCCCAAAGCCGAGCCCGCCCCGATCCCCAGGTTGAAGATGCCCGAGTAGATGGAGGTGGCCACGGCCGACTCGTCCTGGCTCGTGATGCGGATCACCTCGCCCTGGAATGCGACGTTGTAGCCGGTGGAGGCCACGCCCCACAGCAGGAAGTCGGCGATGATGAGCGCAGGCGAGCCCGCGGCCACACCCAGCGCGAAGAGCGCCACGACGAGCGCCCCCACCGCCGTGCGGAAGAACGTCTGCCTGTGCCCGTCGAAGAGGCGCGCGTACACGAAGCTTCCCGCGATGCCCGCCACGCCGAACACGGTGAGCATCGCCGTGACGCTGCCCTCGTCCAGGCCGGCCACCTGCAGCAGGAACGGCTCGATGTAGCTGTAGGCGGTGTAGTACCCGCTCACCGCCACCGCGATGAAGACGTAGATCCCCACGAGCGCCTTGTTGGAGAGCATGCGGGGCAGCTTGTCCACCGTGAACGGCTCGCCGGCCGGCATCTTGGGGAACACGACGGCCAGGTACGCCAGGACCGCGGCGGTGATGAGCGCCACGAGGAGAAACGCCGAGCGCCATCCCAGCGCCAGGCCCACCACGCGGCCCAGCGGCATGCCCACGATGGTGGCCACCGACGAGCCCGTCACCACCATCCCCAGCGCAAGCGACGTGAACCGCTCCGGCACGAGGCGCACCGCTATGGGCGAGGCGATCGACCAGAACACCGCGTGCCCCATCGCCACCACGACGCGCCCCGCCACGAGCATCGCGTAGCTGCCCGACAAGACCGTCACGACCTGCCCCGCCAGAAAGACGCAGATGACGCACAGAAGCACGCGCTTCAGGGCGAAGCGCGAGGCGAACATCATGAGCGGAAGCGACAGCACCATGACGCTCCAGGCGTACACGGTGATCACGATCCCCATCACCGACTCGCTGACGCCCAGGTCGTGCGCCATGTCGGTGAGCAGCGCCACGGGCATGAACTCGGATGTGTTGAAGATGAAGGCCGACAGCGTGATGCCCAGAAGCGGCAGCCACGACCTCAGGCCCATCTTGTCGCCGGCAGCCTGGGCCGACCCCTGCGCCATACGCGCCCCTTTCCCCTGATTTCCTTAGACGCGGCGGCAATTCTAAGCTTGGCGTGCGGCACCGTCGCGGCGACGGCCGGCGCGCGTCAAAAGCTGCACAAGCGTGCGCCGCAGGATGGCACGCCGCCCTCGCCCCGCCGCGCGCCTACACACAATCCGCGCCTTTCGCCGTCCGCGGAGGCCCGGAATTTTTGCCAACCGGACCCCTCATGCTAAACTCCACGCGACAAGACGTACGACCTGTAAGGAGCGGCACGCTCATGGGCAACGCACGACACATAGGCGCGACCGCGCAAACCCAGGCGCAGCAGAGCGCGACGCGCCTCACCCGCCGCCGCCTCATCCAGGCATGCGGCCTTGCCTGCCTGGCCGCATGCGGCCTGGGCGGCACGCGTCGTGATGCCCAGGCCGAGGTCGTCTCCGCGCTGCCCGTGGAGGCCGACCTGGCCCAAGCCGCCCCCGCGAAGAGACAGGTCCCCACGACCCTTCCCTCCTGGGTGGACGACCAGACCGCCCAGACGCTGCTCTCCCTTACCGGCGACGAGCTGGTCGACGACATCCTCATCGACGCCGAGCAGCTCGCGGGCTTCGGCGAGAGCCTGGCCGCCAAGCTCCTCAAGCTGGCCGCCGAGAACCCCGACGCCCGCTCCTACGTGGCCGGGTTCTGCGAGTCCTATCCCGGCGAGAAGGCCAGCACGCTCACCAAGGACGACCTGGTCGAGCAGGGCGTGCCCCGCTACATGCAATGGGATGAGCGCTGGGGCTACATGCAGTACCTCGAGGGTCCCCTGGGCACGAAAGGCTGCTGCCCCACCTGCCTGTCCATGGTGCACACGGCCTTCAACCACACGACGAGCATGAGCCCCTACCTCGTGTCGCTGCTCGCGGCCGAGTCGGGCTACTGCGACCCGGAGAACGGCACGTACGGCGAGTTCGTCGAGTACTTCGCCCAGCATGTGGGCTTCGACTACGCCGAGGTCGACGCGACCGCCGTCGACGGGGCCGCCGACGCGCTCAACAACGGCTGGGTGCTCGTGTGCAACCTCGCCCCCGGCGAGTTCACCGACGTGGGCCACTACATCCTCGTCACCGAGTGGGCCGACGACGGCTCCGTGCAGGTGAGGGACCCCTACACCACGGCCAACAACGAGCAGGCCTGGCCGCTCTCGTCGGTCGTGTTCGAGTGCAACTCGATATACGCCCTGCGCGCAAGGACCCAGCCATAACGTCCGCCGGCAACCGCAGAACCGCCCGCCCGGCTGCCCCAGCTGGCCCTACTTGGCCGCCTTGTGCGCGCGCGACGACTCGGGCATCGGCTCGATGGTGACCGAGCGCGCCTCGTTGGACGAGCGGGCGCTTCCGGTGTTCCACGCGTACGACTTGATGAGGCGCTTCTCGCCCATGCGCGCGTCGAGCATCTTGCGCAGCATGAGCAGCATGCGCGACTTCTTGGAGCGGTCGGGCTCCAGGCCCATCTCGTCGAACATGGTCTTGAACACGATGGTGTTCGAGGTCCCCTTCTCGCGCAGGCGGCGCAGCACGTACATCCACATGCGGCGGTGCTCGCCGGACAGGCGCAGGCCGTCGAAGCGGAAGTCGTCGCGGCTGAACGTGAGCAGCTGGCGCTTCGCCAGGGCGTAGCGCGCGAGCGGCAGGGCCGACAGCGGGTCGTCGTTGCGCACGTTGAGCTCGATGGAGAAGTCGCCCATCACGCCGTCGTCGTCCATGTCCAGGCGCGTGTAGGCGTTCACCACAGGCTCGGAGACGATCTGCGGGGCCGACCCGTCGAAGGCCCGCATCTCGCCGGTGGTGTCGATGGAGATGCGCGTGTTGGCCAGGCGTACCACCGAGTCGTACGCCTCGCGCATCGTCTCGCGGCAACCCTCGGCACGCGGGCGCGTATAGCCCATGAGGGCGAGGATGTCGCTGCCCTTGAACTTGATGTGCCCGTCCCAGGCGATCGACGACAGGCCGTCGAGCCAGAACCGGTCCACGTCGGAGAGCATGTAGGTCGCCGGGTCGGCCTCGAGCGGGAAGGAGCTCGCCAGGCTGACCCCCACCGACATGCCCTTGCCGGTGGCGAGCTGCGTGGGGGCGCCGTCGGGCTCGGTGAAGTAGCCGGAGGGCTCCATGTGGTCCTTGCCGCGGCCGAACACGGCCTTGGAGACCTTGTCGTTTGCCACCGTGACCTGGGGGGTCGCAAGCGAGCGCGTCCGCCCGAGCTTCTGGCGGATGAGCGGGTAGACGATGGGGCCGTACCCCATGAACACAAGCGCGCACAGCAGCTGGTACTTCGTGGCCGACGACGTGACGTCGTCGCGCAGCACCGGCGAGGTGAGGTTCAGCCGAAGCCCCGCCTGGCGCAGCACCGCGACGACCTCCGTGAGGTCGGCCTGGCGGTTGCGCGTGGGCCACAGCTCGTTGCCGTCCTTGGTGAAGCGGCGGATCGTGCCGTCTTCCAGGGCCTTCGTGACGGCCATCCAGTCGCCGTTGACGTTGCGCAGCGAGCCCGAGTACGGCTTCCAGCTCTCGCCTACCGCCTCAAGGCCCTCCTTCTCAGAGATCCAGCCGTGCTCGACGGCCATGTAGATGCTCTCGTCGCACATGGCCGGCACGGGCGTGGCGCTGTACGGGAACGACCAGACCTCGGCGGGCGTGGCGGCGATGTCCTTGGCGTGGTTGTCGCGCAGGTTCTTGAGCACGTCGCCCGTGAACCGTCCCGCAAGCCGGGCGCCCGTGTCGCGCGCCTTGACGATCGCGTTGAGGGTGTCCTCGTTCCACTTGAGAATCTCGTTTGCCACGCCGCCGTGCCTCCCAACCACTTGCCGATTCGCGTGATTCTACCAGCATGAGGCCGCGCCACGTCGCCGCTCGCAGCCTCTCCGCCGCCTTTCCGCAGCAACGGCGTCCTACAGGAACACGCTCGCCTGCGGCAGAAACGTCAGGGGAATGGCCTGGTCGGGGCCATGGACGCGGCCGTCCCTCTGCTTGAGCACGACCAGCTCCACCTCACGTCGCTGCGAGGCCCGCTCGGCGCGGCTCCTGCGGTCGGCCTCGCTCTTCGCCTTCCGGTCGGGACCCGACGCCCGTCCCATGTCGACCCCCGCGACCTGCAGGCCGAGCACCGTGTCGGCCCCGTACTCGATGGCGCCCGACTCCTTCATCGAGTCGAGCGTCACGGGCATGAGGTAGGCGTCGCGTCGCACCGAGGAGATGCAGATGACGGGCACGTCGAGGTCGCGGGCGAGCTGGCGCAGGTCGGAGATGTTGCGCGCGATGGAGATGCGCTCGTCCTGCACGCCCTCGTTGGACAAAAGCTGCAGGTAGTCCACGAAGACGACCGGGGCCGGGCCGCGCTCCGCCATGCAGGCCGCATACCCGGCGATGTCTGCCGCGCTCGTGCGGCCCACGCCCTCAAGCACCTGCAGGCAGGGGGCGACGTCGGCCTCGTAGCGCTCAAGCGCCCGCGAGAACGCCTCGCGGCGGCTGTCCTCCCACTGGGCGCGCCGCCCCGGGTCTGACATCTCACGCACCGCGATCGCCTCCTTGCCCGAGGTTTCCCTGTACGCGAGACGCGCCACTGACTTGCAGACGAGCTCTTTGGCCGACTGCTCCAGGGTCACGTAGAGCACCGTATGCCCCGACAGCGCCATCGCGTCGGCCATCTGGGTGGTGAGCGTCGTCTTTCCCACTGACGAGGCCGCGGCCAGCACATGCAGGCCCGCGCGAAACCCCCCGTCGAGCATGGCGTCGAGCTGGTCGATGCCCGTGGGGACGTACGCGTGCCCTTGCGGGCCCTGCGCCAGGTCCCGCACTATCTGCCTCATGTCCACAGGCCTCAAGGTGCGGAAGAGGCCGATCTTTCGCTCGCTCTCGATCTGGTGCGCGAGGTCGGCGGCCTCGAGCTCGGCTTTTCTCAGCTGCGCCGAGAGGCGCTCGGGGTCGATGCGCCACATCTCATCCGCGTCCTTGGCGAACCTCTCCCCCTGGTACTCTATATAGGCAAGCCCCGCCTTCTCGAAAGCCGCGCGCGCCCTCTCCTGGGCCTTACGCCCGGCGTCGTCTGCGTCGAGCATGAAGATGGCGCAGGCCTTGCTCTTCGTGCGCAGCGCCTCCTCCACGAGCACCCCTGTGCCCACGCCGCCCAGCGCGATCGCCTCATGGCCCATGCGTGCAATGGCGAGCGCGTCCATGGGGCCCTCTACGACGAAGTACGCGTCTGCCTTCAGGGCCTGGGGGTTCCAAAGCGGCTGAACCCCCACCTCGCTCGTCTTTGGCTTGATGTACTTCCGGTCCGAGGACCCCGTGATGTCGCGTGCGATCCAGTAGTAGTCGCTGCCTTGCCAGGGGACGACGATTCTCTTGGCGGCGGCGTCATAGCCCAGCCCCTCGTGCTTGGCGACAATCTCGTCGATGCCCCGCCCCTCAAGGTAGGAAAGCGCCTGCGGGTCGTTGATTGCCTCCCTGCAC
>CAVEWV010000084.1:6318-9511 GCA_963619535.1 Acutalibacteraceae bacterium
CCCCCCTGCACATGCTGCAGGTTCTGGCTGGCGTAGTCCTTGAGGCAGACGGATTGTTTGACGTCGCTGTAATCTGACATGCTGGCTCCTTTGCGTGTATCCTGCATTGTACCTTGTGCCAGAACGGTTTTGACGTGCCCCCGTTTTTGCCCTTTCGCTCCTATGTAAGTACCTTCGAGTACTTACATAAACATACAGCACAGCCGCCCGGTGCCTTTTCCGCACGTGAGGGCCCTTGTTTCCCCATTGTTCGCGTCGCGGTTTATTCGTTTTGCATCGCTGTTAGTTACCGTTGCTTCGCGCTTCGTTTCCTTCGCGTCGCGCATTATTCCGTTCAATGTTACATAGATATTCCACAGATTAAAATATGCCTATCTACCTGGTGTTTTGCTTTCCTGCAAACGGTCATTGAAGCGCTTTTGTCCTATTTCGCGTAGCGGATTATTACCCTGTGCGCAAGTTTGTCGCCTGTTGCGGTTTATTACGCGTTGCAGTTGGGCCCCATGTGAAGGTGGCGTTGCGGTTAATTACCGTTTGGACGGCTGATCCATCGCTTCGAGCGCGGGTTTTTGGCCAATCCCGAGCCCTTTGGGGCGATTCGAGCGCTTCGCGGCTTATCACCGGGCGTTCCGATATGCCGTCGTTGTGTGATGTAGCGGTTTATTACTCAAAATGGGGCACGCCTGCGCCGTCTTTGCGTGGCGGTTTATTACCGTTTCTCCCCTTTTTGACGGTATTGGAGCCGGGCTTGCCGAGGGATGCACGACCCTGCCGTGGCCGTTTATTACCGTTCCAAGGTGAAGGGCCTTCGCGGTTTATTTCGAAAATTGAGGCCTATATTGTATTAAACTACCTGGTAAATGGCTTATGGCAGAATCATTTTGAAAGAGGCCGCTTCCCTGCTTATTACAAGTTGTGCCATGTTCGCCGTTGCGGTTTATTACCGTTTTGCCCGGGGCGTGCGTCTTGCGGGCGCATCGCGGCTTATTACGGTATTTTGGTCTGCGCTGGGGGCATGACGTGGCGTTTGTCTGCCGTCGGGGCGGTTTTGGCGTGGCGGATTATTACGTATACGCAGTGTCGGGTGCCGTGGAGGCATCGAATGCTTTCCTCGTGCCGCGTGGGTGTGCCTGACGCGTGCGACGGTGGCCTCGCAAGCGTTGATTCGCCGCTCGCCCTTGCATGGCTATGGGCGGCTATATTTGAATATATGCATACATATAGGTATGCATATAAGCGCGTTAGTGTATTACATGGATAGGCATATAGCTATATATCCGTACATGTGCAACATGCCTTAGCTTGTTTCGGCGTAGGTGCCCCTATGGCGAAGAAAAACAAAATAGCCTGGTAAATAGAGGTATTTTCGAAAAGCGCCGAACTACCTGATGTGATATGAAGTAATGCAGTAATACATACACGCATATAAGCATACATGTAGGTATGTGGTTTTACTCTGATATGAATCGATGGAAATCAATATCTGTCCGGGGGCTTCGTAAGATGCCGTAAAGCTGTTTGGAAAAGCGACTCGGGAGGTTTTTGATGCAGACGGTAGTGGTGTGCAACCAGAAGGGCGGCGTGTGCAAGACCACGACGGTGTCGGCCGTGGCGTCGAGCGTGGCACAGCGCGGGGCGCGCGTGCTGTGCGTCGACCTCGACCCGCAGGGCAACTTGACCGACGTGCTCGGCGAGTCCACCCAGGGGCGCGACACGGTGTACGAGGTGCTCATGGGCAATGCCGACATCGCCTCGGCCATCATCCATCGCGACGGGGCCGACTTGCTCCCCGCCGAGATCACGCTTGCCTCGGCCGAGAAGGAGCTGCTGGGCGTCCTGAACGGCCCGGCCCGCCTCAAGAAGGTGCTCGCCCAGGTTGCCGACAGCTACGACCTGTGCGTCGTGGACTGCTCCCCTTCCTTGGGCCTGCTCGTCACGATGGCGCTCACCGCCGCCGATTACGTCGTCATCCCCACGACCTCTTCCTTCCTGGCGACGAAGGGCATCACGCAGCTCGCCCAGACCATCGCCGACGTGCGCGAGTTCACCAACCCCGGGCTTCAGGTGGCGGGCATCCTGCTCACCAAGTACCACCGCCAGACGAACAACGCCAAGGTGAGCGTCCTGGAGGCTGAGGCCATGGCCTCGGCGCTCAACTGCAAGCTGTTCTCCACCAGGATCCGCGAGGCGGTGTGCGTGGAGGAGGCCCATGCCAACGGGCGGCCCATCGTCGAGTTCGACGCGTCGTCCAAGCCGGCCCGCGATTACGAGTCGTTCGTCGACGAGCTCCTGAGCGACATGGGTTGGACCACCGCATAGCATGCGCTGTCTTTGGGGTGCAGCCCGATTGCCCTTTGGGGTTCGGTGGGCTGCCCCTCTCCTTGTTTGTCTAGATATGCTGATATGAAGTGATGCATATCAGCATATCAGTGCATGGGCATATTTGTGTCAGTATTCATCTGCGCATTTACTACGTGCCCCAATCAGACGAGGATGGTCGAAGGTATGGCAAAGATCACTGCAGAGTCGCCCGAGAAGCAGGCAGCCGAGCGCATGGCGCGCCTTGGGATGGTCGGCGCCGCCGCCGCACCCGCCTCGCGCAAGGTCGCCATTCCGCCCGCCGCCGCGCCTGCCCAGACGCTCACAGCAGTCGAAGAGGCCAGCTCGGCGACGACCAAGGCCAAGGACCAGCGCCTCTGCATCATCGTCTCGCGCGAGCAGGCTCGAAAGATCAAGCGCTATGCCCTGGAGAACGACACCACGGTCAGCGACCTGCTCCGCGGCTATATCGACTCGCTGTAGGCGAGCTGCGACAATCTCATAGGCTGGCTTAAGGGGAGGTGCCGTCGGGTGCCTCCCTTGTTTGTGCGCGGCTATAGAGATGTGCAATATAGTAATGCACATACTTACTGATATACAGAGATGCATATGGGCGCATTGATGTAAATGCAGGTGAGCATAGGTACTGAGATGAGGGCCGTTCTGGGTTAAGGTGGCAGGGGGAGGGCCACCATGGTTTATGGGGGCGTGCAAGCGCATGGGAGGCCTGAGGCATCAAGTCCGTGCTCAAACAGCTTCGCCCGGCGAAAGGCCTGCGCCTTTCCCCGGGCTGCAGAACTGCGCGCGGACTTGATGCCTCAGGCCCGGGGCGGTTGGACCGGCTTTGATAGGCGCATATACATGTATAAAGATG